>NZ_JAMXRU010000086.1 GCF_024124745.1 Aeromicrobium sp. CnD17-E | reverse complement strand
TGCAGGTCGCGCGCACCGAGGCGCTCGTCGCGCGGCACGGCGTGGTCACCCGCGGCGCGGTGGTGGCCGAGCAGACGCCGGGCGGGGTCGCCGGCGCCTACCGCGTGCTGCGCGAGCTGGAGCAGAACGGCTCGGTGCTGCGCGGGTACTACGTCGACTCCCTGGGAGCGGCCCAGTTCGCGTCGTCGGCGACGGTCGACCGCATGCGCTCGTTCGAGCGCCCCGACGACGAGCAGGCCGACGTCGACGCGGTCGTGCTCGCCGCCACCGACCCCGCCCAGCCGTTCGGTGCCGCGCTCCCCTGGCCCGCCGTCGTCGACCCGGCCGACGACCTGAAGCACCGCCCGGCGCGCAAGGCCGGTGCGCTGGTGGCCGTCCACGACGGTCGCGCGGTGCTCTACCTCGAGCGCGGCGGACGTTCGTGCCTGGCGTTCACCGACGACGTCGACGTCCTCACCCGCGCCGCGCGGGCCGTCGCGGGCCTCGGTCGGTCGGGGCGCATCCCGCGACTCACCGTCGAGTCGGTCAACGGCCGCCCAGCCGGCACCACGCCCACCGGCGAGGCACTGCTCGCGGCGGGGTTCGACCGGCACCCGAAGGGCCTGCGGCTCGACCTGCGCCGCGGCAGCGACACCGCCCGCCGCCCCACCTCCTCCGGACGGCCCAGCCATGCCTGAGGGAGATACCGGGCGAGGCGTGACACCCCGCACCACCCACCCCGCCCCACGCCAGGAGGTCGCCGATGCCCGAAGGTGACACCGTCTGGCGCACCGCCCACCACCTGCGCGAGGTGCTGGAGGGCCGGGAGCTGGTGCGCACGGACGTGCGCGTGCCGCAGTGGGCGACGCTCGACCTGTCCGGTCGCACGGTCGATGAAGTGCTGAGCCGCGGGAAGCACCTGCTGATCCGCGTCGGAGACGCGTCGATCCACTCCCACCTGAAGATGGAGGGTGCGTGGCACGTGCTGCGTCGGGGCAGCCGCTGGCGGCGTCCGGCGCACACGGCGCGCATCGTGCTGGAGACCGAGCAGCACCAGGCGATCGGCTTCCAGCTCGGACTGCTCGAGATCCTCAAGCGCGAGAACGACGACGACGCGCTGGCCTACCTGGGGCCCGATCTCCTCGGCCCCGACTGGGACCTCGCGGAGGCGACGCGTCGGGTCGAGTCCGACCCGGACCGGCCGATCTTCGTGGCACTGCTCGACCAGCGCAACCTCGCCGGGCTGGGCAACGAGTACGTCAACGAGCTGCTGTTCCTGTCGGGGCTGGCGCCGACACGTCGGGTCGGTGACGTGCCCGACGTCGCGCGCGTGGTCGAGCGGGGTCACCGCCTGCTCGACGTCAACAAGGCGCGGGTGGAGCGGACGTTCACGGGCAGCACGCGCCAGGGCGAGGAGCGCTGGGTCTACCGCCGCGAGCACGCACGGTGCCGGCGCTGCGGCACCCCGCTGCGCGACGGCGAGCTCGGCGACCAGCCGGGCCGCGAGCGGATCACCTTCTGGTGCCCCCACTGCCAGACGTGAGGCCGTCCGCGGTGCGCAGCAGCAGGGCGGCGAGCCAGACCCAGGCGACGACGAACGCCACCCGCTGCCAGAGACCGGGTGCGGGCAGCGTGCCCTGGTCCGCGAGCGAGTAGGCCAGCGACGCCCACAGGGACACCACGGCGGCCACGAAGGCACCCTTCGCCCTCGGCGCGGTCGTCTCGTCGCGCCGCCAGCGCGCGGCCTGGACGATCATGGCCGCAGGGAGCGTGGTGGACGCGACGAGCAGCGCGAGGTCGCCGAGGGCGGACGACGCCGTCCCCTGCGCGGCGACCGCGCCCGTCCCGAACGGCTCCGTGCTGGGCGAGGTGAAGGCGAGCGCGACGAGCGACAGGGCATGGAGTCCGAGCAGCACCGGCACCGCGCGCCGAGGCCGCCCAGAACCACGCTCAGGGTCGAGCGACGGAGCCAGGGACTGCAGCGACAGCACGAGCGAGAGCCCAGCGGCCGCGAGCACCACGCGGACGAGCGCTCCGAGGCCTCCCGCCAGCACCACGCCCACAGGTCGGTCGACCACGTCGCCGGGTGAGACGACCACCACCAGCAGGGACAGGAGCAGCAGCGCGCCGCCTGCGGCCCGCAGGGTCAGCTGGTCGATGCGCACCGGCCCACCCTAGTCGTCCCCACCCCGCGTGCCCTACCCCGCTGAGCGTGACGTTCGCGGGGCGCGGACGGCCGATCCGGCCCGCAAACGTCACGCTCAGCGGGGTGGGACGGGGCTCAGGAGGCCTTCGTCCAGACCATCTGCTCGTCGAGGTCGGTGCGTCGGTTGTCCCAGGCGTCGAGGAACCAGTTCTGCCGGACCGTCCAGGGCCGCTCCTTGCCCTGCTGGGGCAGGACACCGACGGCACGCTGCACGTAGCCGGACTGCAGGTCGAGCGCCGGCGCACCCTGCCCGCCGACGGCGTCGGGATCGGGCATGCCGGCGACGTAGCCGTGCTCGCGCATGTGCTGCAGCAGCCGGGCGACGTACTGCCACGACAGGTCGGCACGGAGCGTCCACGAGGCGTTCGTGTAGCCGATGCACCAGGCCAGGTTCGGCACGCCGCTGATCATGAGGCCCTTGTAGACGAAGCGCTCGTTCGGGTCGACCTTCTCGCCGTCGACGTCGATCGCGACCTTGCCCAGCGCGACGACCTTGAGGCCCGTGGCCGTCACGACGACGTCGGCGTCGAGGTGCTCGCCCGACACGAGCCGGATGCCGGTCTCGTCGAAGGAGTCGATCCGGTCGGTCACGATCGACGCCTGGCCGCGACGCAGCGTGCGCCACAGGTCGCCGTTCGGGACGACGCAGAGCCGCTGGTCCCAGGGGTCGTAGCGCGGCGTGAGGTGCTGGGGGTCGAAGCCCTCGGGCACCGCGCCCTGGGCGCGGTTCAGCAGGATCTTGCGCGCGGCCGACGGGAAGCGGCGGCAGAACTCGTAGAAGCCGATCGCCGTGGCAGCGTTCTTGAGCCGCGTCAGCCGGTGGGCCGGGCCGGCGGGCAGCACCTTGCGCAGGCCCGCGGAGATCGCGTCCTCCTGCGGCAGCGAGGTGATGTAGGTGGGCGAGCGCTGGAGCATGGTCACGTGCCCGGCCTGCTCGGCCATCGACGGCAGCAGCGTGATCGCGGTGGCGCCGGAGCCGATGACGACGACCTTCTTGCCCGCGTAGTCGAGGTCCTCGGGCCAGAACTGCGGGTGCACGACGGTCCCGGCGAAGTCCTCCAGCCCGGGGAAGTCAGGGGTGTAGCCCTCGTCGTAGTCGTAGTAGCCGCTGCACATGAACAGGAACGAGCAGGTCTGCTCGACGAGCTCGCCGTCGACCTCGCTCGTGACCGTCCAGCGCGCGTCGTCGGACGACCAGCTGGCGCCGACCACGCGGTGGCCGTAGCGGATGCGCTCGGCGATGCCGTGCTCCTCGGCGGTGCTCCGGATGTACTCGCGGATGTCCGCACCGTCGGCGATCGCCTTGCGGTGGGTCCAGGGCCGGAACGGATAGCTCAGCGTGTACATGTCGGAGTCCGAGCGGACGCCCGGGTAGCGGAAGAGGTCCCACGTCCCGCCCACCGCGTCGCGCGCCTCGAGGACCGCGTAGCTCGACCCTGGGCTCATCGTGCTCAGCCGGTAGGCGGCCCCGATGCCGGACAGACCGGCCCCGACGATGACGACGTCGACGTGCTCCATGCGTGAACCTCTTTCAGATACCGACGGTATCTGAAACCGTACGCGGGGTACGGGAGCGCGTCAAGACGCTCTGTCCCGACGACCAGCCCTCCACTACGATCGGCGGCGTGAGCGACGTGCTGCAGGACGACCGTGACCGGACCCCCGACACGAGGGAGGCCGGCGACACCGACGTCCGCGACCCGAGGTGGCTGATGCTGGTCGCCGGCGTGGTCGGACTCGCCGCGGCGATCGTCCTCACGATCGACAAGGTCAAGCTGCTCACCGCCGAGGCTGCCGGTACAGACAAGACCCTGAACTGCGACCTCAACGCCTTCGTCAGCTGCGGCGGTGTCATCAACACGCCGCAGGCGTCGGCGTTCGGCTTCCCCAACCCGATCATCGGCATCGTCGGCTTCACCGTGGTGGTCACGCTGGCCGTGCTGCTGCTCGCCGGCGTCCGCCTCCCCGCCTTCGTGTGGGCCGGGCTGCAGGTGGGCGTGCTCTTCGGCATCGGCTTCGTGACCTGGCTGCAGTACCAGAGCATCTACGACATCGGGAAGCTCTGCCCGTGGTGCATGGTCGTCTGGACGTTCATGATCCCGCTGTTCGTGGTGGTCACCGCCCGCAACCTGCGCGCCTTCGCGCCGCGCTCCGCGGTCACGCGGTTCCTCAGCAACTGGACGCTGCTCGTGGTCGTGCTCTGGTACGTGGCCGTGCTGTCGGCGATCTGGTTCCGCTTCGGCGAGAACCTCTGGGCCTGACGGTCAGGACGCGCCGGCCACGGCGCCGGCGAGCTCGTCGAGCACCTCGGCCAGACGCACGTCGCGTCCGCTGACGCCGTTCACGTCGTGGCTGACGAGCCGCACGTCGACCCGGTCGTAGACGTTGGTCCACTCGGGGTGGTGGTCCATCTCGTCGATGCGCGGGGCCGCCGCGGCCATGAAGCCGATGGCGTCGGCGAAGCTCTCGAAGTGGTACGTGCGGGTCAGGCCCGACGCGTCACCCTCCCATCCGGGCAGGTGCTCGAGCGCCTGGGTGACGCGGGCCGGGTCGAAGGGCTCGTCCATGTCCCGACCGTACGCGTCAGGCAGCGGCCGCGCGAGCCCGTCGGGTGATGGCGTCGACCAGCACCTGCGGGGCGTGGTCGGGGATCCAGTGGCTGACGCCCTCGAGCACCACGAGCTCGTACGGCGCGTCCACGTGACGCGGCGTCAGGTCGACACCGGCGCGACCGAGCGCGACGTCGCCGGTGCTCCACACCAAGGTCGTCGGCACGCGCACCGTGCCCTGCAGGCCCTTGGCCGAGAACGGCAGCGCGCGGTAGAAGCCGAGGCCGCCCGTCAGCGCTCCGCCATCGATCATCTCGGTCTGGAAGCGGGCGAGCAGGTCGCGGTCCATGCCGGCGTGGCGCAGCACCCGCTCGCGCACCCCTCGTGACCGGGTGAGCACGAGCTCGGGGACCACCGGCAGCTGGAAGAAGCCCATGTACCAGGACTTGAGCAGCTGGGTGCTGCGTGCCATCGACGCCACGAACGCCGCAGGGTGGGGCACCGACACGGCGGTCCAGGAGAGCAGCCGGTCCGGGTGGCGTGCCGCGACGACCCACCCGATCGCCGATCCCCAGTCGTGCCCGACCAGGTGCAGCGGCTCCCCCACGACCGCGAGGAGCGCTGCGACGTCGTCGGCCAGCAGCTCGGTGGCGTAGGCCCGTCGACCCGCCGGGCGCGCGCCCGGCGAGTAGCCGCGCAGGTCCGGCGCGATCGTGCGGTAGCCGTCGGCGTGGAGCAGCTCGCTGACCTTGTCCCACGACGTCGACGTCTGCGGGAACCCGTGCAGCAGCACGACAGGGGGACCGTCGAGCGGCCCGGTGTCGCGCACGTCGAAGGTGAGACCGTCGTGGGAGAACGTGTGGATCCGACGTCGCCTGGCCATGTCCGTGACCATACCGGCGGTACGGGCTGCGCCGCACCTCGCACGGCTGCGACCGGCGCCCAGCACTCCCTGACGTCGCGCACAGGTCCGTGACAGGAACGCTGGTCATCGTCGACGAGGACACACCTCAACGGAAGAGAGTCACCTGATGAACACCTCCACCGCAGCCCGACTCGGCATCGCCGGCCTCGTGGCCGGAGCCGGCCTGGCCGTCGGCGGCGTGGCGCTCGCGTCCGCGGACACCGCCTCGACCGGCAGCGGCACCAGCAGCAGCTCCCGCCCCGCCGGACCGCACGGCGGCCCCGGCGCGCAGGCCGCCGTGATCGCGAAGCAGCTCGGGCTGGAGCAGTCGGTCGTCGAGAAGGCGCTGGCCGCCGTCCGCGACGACCTGCGACCCGACAAGCCGAAGGACGGCGAGAAGCCGACCCCGCCCACGGATGCCGAGCGCGAGCAGCGTGACGCCAAGCTGGCCGCCGCCCTGGCCAAGGAGCTGGGCGTCTCGGAGTCGAAGGTCGAGTCGGCGCTCGCCGCCGCCGAGAAGCAGGCCGAGTCCGACCGCACGGAGCGACGCACCGAGGAGCGCAGCGCCCTGTCGGAGCGGCTCGACGACGCCGTCGACGAGGGCACGATCAGCTCGTCGGACAAGGCGTCGGTCCTGAAGGCCTACGACGCCGACCTGCTCGGACCGGCCGGAGGCCCGGGCGGTCCCGGCGGTCCCGGTCGCGGCGGACCCGCCGCACCCGACGCCCAGGACGACTCCTCGTCCTGAGCACCTTCCCCGACGCCCCCGTCCGCACCTGCGGGCGGGGGCGTCGTCGCGCTGGCGCACACCTCCTCCTGAGTATTTGACAACGATTCTCATTCTTGTCTAAGGTGCTCGCAGATCGGCCGCCACCACGCGGCCCCCGTCCCGCCCGGTCAGTGGCGGTTAGAGAGCACCGCGACCGCGCCCGCGGTCGTCCGACCCACCCGCGTCCGGTCGGCAGCTGCCCCCGGACGGATCGAAGGAGAAGCATGTCCTCTGCACGACTCATCACCGCCGTCCTCGCCGGTGGAGCCGCCTCCGTGGCGTTCAGCCTCCCCGCCCACGCCGAGACGGCCATCCCGGCCGGCCACAACGACGTGGTCGAGCTCGAGTGCACCGACGCCGGTGGCGCCGCGAGCTACGAGCTCGGCAGCCACCTGGGCGGCCAGCACGTGTCCCCCGCCGACATCGGCAACCACCGCGCGACCTTCCCGGCGTCCAGCGCCGGCGTCAGCTACGCCGGCGGCGCCTGGGTCGTCGACGCCGACCTCGACTCGTCCCTGCCCGACCTCGGCTTCAGCTACGAGGTCGCCGCCGGCGCCGAGAGCGTCTGCGCCGACTCCGTGACCATCACGCTCGACTCGGGCGTGACGTTCGGCGGCTCGTCGACCGTGACCCTCACGCAGGCCGCCGACCACGTCCACGGGGAGTGGCGTCTGCCCGCGGCCAGCGCCACCGCGACCAGCTACGCGGTGAGCCTCGACGTCGAGACGGGCGACGGCGCCTTCGCCGAGACCCTCTCGCCGCTGAACATCACGGCCGGCTCCTGACACCTCGCCTCGGGGCGGCACACGCTGCCGCCCCGAGGTGCCCCTCCCCCCTCCCTGCGAAGGTCCCCATGCGCTCGTCCCTCCGACTCCCCGCGACCGCCCTCGTCACGGCCCTCACGGCCTGTCTGGTCGGGCTCGCCCTGTCCGCCGTGCCGACCGTCGCCGCCGACGGGTCGGTCGCCACCGGCAAGCACGTCCTCCGCACCGTCAAGACCGCCGACGGAGGCATCGCCCTCGACTGGGTCACGCCGCCGACCGCACCGACGTTCCGCATCAGCGACGCGACGTCCTACGAGCTGCCCGACACCCCGGCGCACCGCACGCTCGGCACGCCCGGCGAGCGCGCCTGGATCAGCGGGTCCACCACCGACGACAGCGTGGCGCCGTCCGTCGCGCTCTCCTACACCGCGCGCGCAGCGGGCGACCCGACGCTGACCTACCGCATCGACGACGTCGTCGCCCCGGCCGGCGGCACCTACCAGACCTACCGGTACGACTACACGCAGCCGTGGAGCGGGCTGGCCCGCCCGCTCCTGACCCACGACGAGTTCGCGTTCGTGACGCCGATGGGCACCGGACGCGGCGCCGACGGCACCGAGCAGTCGCGCGAGGGCGTGCTGAGGACGGCGAAGAGCACCACCGGCGGCCTGGTGGGCCACTGGGTGCACCGCTTCACCCGACCCGGCCTCTACTGCGTGTCGCTCTCGGTCGAGGGCACGTTGTCGACCATGACGACCCGTGCCCGCAGCGCGCCCGTCACGCTGCGCTTCGCCGTCGGCGACGCCGTCCCCGACGACGCGGCCTGCGGGACGTCGGCCAGCGGTCCCACGCCCGAGCCGACCCCCGAACCGACCAGCGAGCCGACCACTGGGCCGACGCCTGAGCCGACACCTGAGCCCACCCCGGAGCCGACACCTGAGCCGACCCCGGAGCCCGAGGCCCCGACCTACGTCATGCGCAGCGGTCACGCCGACGTGGTCGCGCCGCGGATCGTCGGCGACACCGACCGTCGCCTCGTGCTCGACGCCTCCGTCGACGGACGCGGTCGCGTGCCCTACCGCGACCTGGTCGTCGTCCACCCCGACCTGCTCCGCACCACTGTGCCGTCCGGCGACGACTGGGCCTTCCTCGGGACGCCCGGCCAGCCGCTGTGGAACAGCCCGCAGTCGTCGGGCTCCGTCGAGGGCGGGACGAAGGCGTTCCCGTGGATCGGGAGCAGCTCCGAGGACGACGCCCTCGTGGCCAACGGTCGGCGCACCGACATGGCGATCGAGCAGGTCGCCGGACTCGACGGCGGGCGTCCACCCGGCGACCTGTCGATCTGGACCGGCTCCTCCAGCCCCTACGTGCTGGTGAGCACGCGAGGCGGCGTGCTGCCCTCCGGCACCCCCGCGGTGCTCTCTGCAGCCAGCGTCCGCAACCACGCGCACTACAACTGGTCGTTCAGCGCTCCAGGCGTGTACTGCCTGGCCGTGTCGGCGCAGACCGAGATCGCCGGCGACCTCCAGGTACGTCGCGACTGGCTGACCATGGTGGTCGGCGACACCGTCGACGCCGACCGCGTCACCCCGTGCGCCCGACGTCTGCCGCCGCCCACCGAGCCGGCCCCCGGACCGACGGAGCTGACGTCGGGCACCGGTCCGCACGTCGTCACCGACGACGGTCACGTGTCGCTGCACCCGACGACGAACGCCGGCATCGCGGCTGCCTCGTGGAACACGGCACGCCAGCGACCCGTCGCGTACACCCGGCTCGACGACACCGTCGTGCACCTGCGCAACCCCACGGTGCGCAGCTACCTCGACTCCCTGCAGCTGCTGTCCACCCGCACCCTGCGACTCGACACGCTCGGGGTTCCCGCCTCCGACGGCGGCGAGACGCTCGAGCTGCTGCGCATGCGCGGTCCGGGCGCCCTGCACCTCGACGACGCACGGTCCGACGACGCCGCCCGCGCGCCGCGCACGCTGCGTCCCCGCGAGGAGACGGTGCAGGGCGTGCGCGTGCAGGCCTCGCTGCCCGGCCGGTACTGCGTCGACCTGCGCTGGACGAACGGCCGCGGCGAGCGCCGTGACGCGACCCTGACCCTCGTGGTCGACGGTCCCGTGCGGCCCTCCGACGCCGACAGCCCGTGGTGGCGGGCGGCCGAGCACGGCGCGCTGAGCACGACGTGCGCCGCGGGCGCCGAGCCGGAGGGACCGTCCGACCCCGGACCCACCCCCGAGCCCACGCCGAGCCCCACGGCGTCGCCGACCCCGACGCCCTCGCCCACCGCACCGACGCCGAGCCCCACGCCGACGACCAGCCCGACGCCGCCGGTCGACGAGAAGGACCCGGTCTACGACGCGCCGAACGGCTGGCGCAACGACGCGGGCGCGACGATCATCGACGAAGGCCACGTCGACCTCGCCTCGCGCGTGATCCGCGGTGCGCTGACCACCCACGTGAAGGACAGCGCGACCGGTCGCGACGTCGCCTGGCGTCCGTTCACGTCGACGGTGCTGCACGTCGGTCGACAGGCGGCGCAACGCATCCCCGCAGGCGCGAACCTCGCCTTCCTCGGCCGGGCCGGCGACCCCGTCTGGCTGGCGCCGGAGACCCAGGACGAGTCGATCGTGTGGCCGGGATGGTCCACGGAGGCCATCCCGGACGGCACGCTACGTGGCGGGGTGCGCTGGCGTCTGCTGCGCGCGAGCGGTCCGGGCGAGATGGCCCTGTTCACGTCGGTGCCCAACGGCTTCGGCACGGTCGACGTCCGCTTCAACACCCGCGACGGCATCACCTCCGCCGACGCGTTCACGATCCCGCCGCGCACGCACGCGCACGGCACGTGGGCCTTCAGCGCGGAGGGCGTGTACTGCCTCGACTCCGAGCGCACCGCGACGTCCGCCTCGGGGCGCACCCTGCGGCACCGGTTCACGCTCGCCGTCGCCGTCGGACGCACCGACCTGCGCACCGTCGACCCGAAGGCCTGCTTCCGCACCGACGGTCGACCGGGGACGGCGGACACCCGACCGGTACCCGAGGCGTCGCTGACCGACGCCACGACCGGCGGCGTGCGGGTGCTCAACGGACGCGACGGACTCGTCCGCGGGTCGCAGGCGCTCGTCTCGGTGCCCGATGTCGACGCGGGAGAGTGGGTGTCGGTGTGGCTGCACAGCCGACCGCGCTGGCTCGGCTGGGCCCAGGTCGACGCGTCCGGCGCGCTGCGCGTGCGGATGCCTGCCGACGCCCGCACCGGCGACCACCGGCTCGTCGTCAAGCGTCGCTCCGGCGAGCTCGTCGGCTGGGACCACGTGACGCTCACGGCCGCGCCCCGCGTGCCGACGGCACCTCGGCCTGGCGGCTCGAACAGCGGCTCGGGCGGGTCCGGTGACGGCGGATCGGGTGCAGGCGGCTCCGGAGCGCGCGCCGCGCTGGCCGCGGGGCAGACCTGTGTGCCGCAGCGTGCGACCGTGATCTCGTCCGGACACGTCGACTACGCCACGCGTCTCGTCGGCGGCCGGCTCCGGTCGCTCGTCGGGACCGACGGCTCCGGCGCCAAGGTCTACCGCGACCCGAAGGACGTCGTGCTCTGGGTGAAGCCGGGCAGCAAGGTCCGGCTCCCCGCCGGGCTGGGTGCCGTCGGACGGGCGGGCAGCTCGATCTACCAGGTGCCCCAGACCCAGGTGCCGGACCTCGTCTGGCTCGGCTGGAACACCGAGAGCCTCGACACGAGCCAGGTCCGCGGATCCGTCCGCTGGCGCCTCGACTCGGTCCAGGGTCCCGGCAGCCTGCGGGTCTACACGGCCGGCACGTTCGGCGGGGTCGAGCGCATGGTGTTCGACGGCCCCGGCACGACGAGCATCCCGCTCGGCGTCCACGCCCACGCCAACTGGGCCTTCAGCAAGCCGGGCTTCTACCGCGTGGCCTTCACCCAGCAGGCCACCCGCGCCGACGGCAAGGCGGTCTCCGACCGCTCGACGCTGACCTTCGCGGTGGGCGACGTGAACCCGGCGGCGGCCGCGTCCGGCGGAGGGTGCGGGGCGCTGCCGCAGTCCGACGTCGCGAGCCAGGACCGTACGCTCGAGGAGTCGGCCGAGGCAGCCGCGCAGGACCGCGCCGAGGCGGCCGCGGTCGCCCGAGGCCTCGTGCCGGAGTCCGACGACGGCACGGCCGAGCGCGTGCTCGCCGCGCTCGAGAAGGGTCCGGTCAGGCTGCTGCTCGGGGTGCTCGGCGGGCTGCTGCTCGCGACGGCGGCCGGCGCGCTCTGGTGGCGTCGGCGCTTCCACGGGACGGCCGCGTGAGACGGACCTCCCGGCTCGCGGCGCTCGCGCTGGCGGGCTCGCTGGCGGTCACCTCCTGCGCTCCCCCGCCGCGGTTGTCCGACCAGGACGGGCGGGTGCAGGTGGTGACCACGACGGGTCTGCTGCGCGACCTCGTGCAGCAGGTCGGCGGCGACCGGGTGAACGTCGTCTCGATCGTCCCCGACGGAGCCGACCCGCACTCGTTCGAGCCGACCCTGCGGTCGGCGCGCGACGCCGCGTACGCCGATGCCGCGTTCAGCAACTACGCGCTGCTGGAGGAGCACGCCGTCGTCAAGGTGCTCGACGCGAACATCGACGCCGCCGCGCCCAACGTCGCGCTCGCCGAGGGGGCGACGAAGTACGCCGCGGAGGTCATCCCGCTCGTGGAGAACCTCCGCCTCGACACACCGTGGCTGGGGCTGCGATCCATCGGCGACGGTGCGGCCTTCGGCGCCGACCGGGCGTCGCAGGTGCGGCTGTCGGCGACGGCCGCGACGGGACCGGGCGACGCCTGGGCCTACCTGACCGGCACGTTCGGCGACACAGCGGTGACCTTCGGCTCGGCCGACGGCTTCGACGACGACGACACGGCCGTGCTGCCGCTCGACGCCCACACCCACATGTCGTGGGCGTTCACCGAGCCGGGCGTGTACCGGCTGCGGTTCGAGGCGGCCCTGCAGGTCGACGACGACGGGCCCGAGGTGCCGCGCGGCACCGGGACCCTCACCTTCGCCGTCGGTGTCGACCCGGCACGCGCCGGCGTGGACGACGCGGTGGTCGTCGACGGCGGTCACGCCGACCTCGCCGCCGACGTCGACACCGGCCGTCTCGTGGTGCGCTACGACCCGGACGGGGGCGGCGACCACAGCCAGCGCACCCTCCCGCTCGAGGACGTCGTGGTCGAGGTGCCGACCAAGGCGCTCTCCGAGGTGCCGGCCGAGCGCAGCCTGCGGTTCCTCGGCCGCCCCGGCACGGAGATCTACCAGCTGCCGCAGGCCGTCCTCGGCAAGCACGTGCACGGCGAGATCGATCCCCACCTGTGGCACGACGTCCGCAACGTCATGGCGTACGTGCAGCTCGTCCGCGACACCCTCGTCGACGTCGACCCCGCCGGTGCGTCCGTGTACCGCGCCCGGACCAAGGACTACCTGCGCGAGCTCGACCGCCTCGACGCCACGATGCGCCGCGCGGTCGACAGCATCCCGGCGTCGCGGCGTCACCTGGTGACCTCCCACGACGCGTTCGGCTACCTCGCGAAGGCCTACGGCCTCAAGGTGTCGGGCTTCGTGACCCCGCACCCCGGCATCGAGCCGTCGCTCGCCGACCGTCGCCGGCTCGCGCGGACCATCGCCGACCTCGACGTGCCGGCCGTGTTCCTCGAGCCGAACCTGCGAGCCCGCTCCAGCACGCTCGTCGACGTCGCGCGTGAGCAGCACGTGAAGGTCTGCCCCCTCTACGGCGACGCGTTCGACGCCACGGTGCGCAGCTACGCCCAGCTCGTCCGCCACAACGCCCGCTCCCTCGTCCAGTGCCTCGCACCCCAGGAGAACCCGTGATGCCCTCCACCCGCCCCGTCGGCGGCCCGCGCCCGTCCCGCTCCACGTCCAGGAGGAGCCCGTGGCGGCTGGTCGCCCTGGCCGCCGTCCTGGTGGCGCTCGTCCCGTCGGGCGCGACCGCCGAGGACGACCCCGACCTGCGCCAGACCGTGCGCGGCGACGACCCCGTCGTCACCGACGTGAAGGTGCTCGAGAGCGGCCACGTCGACCTCGGTCCCACCTACGTCGACGGCACGTGGCGCTTCCTCGTCCACGACGACACCGCGAAGGCCGACCCGTCGAAGCAGAGCACCTGGCGCCTGCCCGAGAAGACGGTGTTCGCCGTGCCGGACACCGTCCGCCTCCCCGCTCCCGACGACCCGACGTACGCGTTCCTCGGCGCGAAGCCCGGCAGCACCGTGTGGGCGCTGCCGCAGACCCAGGCGGCCGGCGCCCCGTGGGTCGGGTGGAACACCCAGGAGCCACGGGTCATGGAGACGATCGACCGCGGCATGACGCTGCGGCTGGAGGGCGTCCAGGGCCCCGGCCGCCTGGTGACGTACCTGCAGTCCGGGTCGTTCGAGGAGCCCGAGGTGCTGTGGACGTCGGCGAAGGACGCCCGGCAGGACTTCTTCGTCGACGTGAACACCCACACCCACGCGAACTGGGTGTTCACGGAGCCGGGGGTCTACCTCGTGCGCGTCAGCGCGATCGCCGACCTCGTCGACGGCGGCACCGCCACGGACACCCAGGTGCTGCGGTTCGCAGTCGGTGACGGCACCAGCCCCCGCGAGGCGCTCTCCGCCACCTGGCGGGGCAGCACGCAGACCCCAGGGTCGACCGACACGGCGGCTGCGGCCACGACGAGCGACGACGGCACGATCGTGACGGTGCTCGTCGTGGCCATCGCCGTGCTCGCGGTCCTGCTGCTCGTCGGCGCCGTGGTGGCCGTCGCCCGGCTGCGCGCCCAGCGTCGCCGCGCGCTCGGCGGGACGGACGTCGCGTGACCGCGGTCGTCACGGGGCCGTCGGCG
>NZ_JAMXRU010000085.1 GCF_024124745.1 Aeromicrobium sp. CnD17-E | reverse complement strand
GGGCGCGACCCTGCGGCTCAAGGCCGTCGGGCTCGACGTGGTCACGGCGGGCACGCGCGCCTCGACGGCGCACGAGGACGACCGGGTGCTGGCCCTCGACGACGCGGGCGCCCGTCGCTACGTGGAGGTCGTGGTCCGCCAGGGCACGCTCGTCGGGATGACGTGCGTCGGCTCGCCGGAGCTGGCCGCACGGCTCGCGGTGCAGCTCGACCGTCCGGGCATCGTCCCGCCCGACCCGCTCCAGCTCCTCGTCGGCGCACCGGAGGACCAGCCGGGCTCGCCCACCACCATGCCGTCGAGCACCACGGTGTGCCGCTGCAACGGGGTCACGAAGGCCGACGTCGTCACCGCCTGGGACGGCGGCTGCTGCACGGTCGAGGACGTGGTCGCGAGCACGCGCGCGACCACGGGGTGCGGTGGCTGCCGCACCCTCGTGTGCGGCCTCGTCGACTGGCTGCAGGAGGTCGACCCGGCCGTGCCGGCGACCTCACAGGAGGCCGCTGCGGTGCGTGAGCGAGGTGTTGCAGCGCGGTAACCGGCGGCGTCGGGACCCGACACACGGGCTGCCTAGCGTCCTCGACATGGAACGCAGCACCCTGGTCGTGGCCGGAGCCGGCATGGTCGCCCGTCGTCTCGTCGAAGCCCTCGTGGAGCGCGACGCGACCTCGCGGTGGGACGTGGAGGTGTACGGCGAGGAGGTGCACGCCCCGTACGACCGGGTGGCGCTGACCAGCTACTTCGGCCTCTCCGGGCCCGAGGAGCTGCTGCTCGGCGACGCGTCGCTGTGGGACACCCCCGGGGTCACGCTGCACACGGGCACGCCGGTCGAGTCGGTCGACGCGTCCGCGCGCACGGTCGTCGTCGGCGGCCGGGAGCGACCCTACGACGCCCTCGTCCTGGCCACCGGCTCGTACGCCGCCGTGCCCCCGGTGGAGGGGGCCGACCTGCGCGGCTGCTTCGTGTACCGGACGGTCGACGACCTCGACGCCCTGCGCACCTGGGTGTCCGAGCGCGAGGCCGCGCTCGGCCGCCCCGTGCGCGGCGCGGTCGTCGGCGGCGGGCTGCTGGGCCTGGAGGCTGCCGGCGCCCTGACCGCGCTCGGCACCGAGACCACCGTGGTCGAGTTCGCCGACCGGCTCATGCCGGTCCAGGTCGACGCAGGCGGCGGCGAGGCGCTACGTCGGCTGGTCGAGGGCCTCGGCGTAGCGGTCCGGACGTCCACCGCGACGTCGCGCGTGGTCCCCGACGACGCCGGTCGTGTGCAGCGGATGGAGTTCGCCACCGGCGACCCGCTCGACGTCGACGTCGTGGTCTTCGCCACCGGCGTCCGCCCGCGCGACGAGCTCGCGCGTGGGGCCGGCCTGGCCGTGCACCCTCGCGGCGGCGTGCTCGCCGACGAGGGCTGCCGCACGAGCGACCCGGCCGTCTACGCGGTCGGCGAGGTCGCCTGCGTGTCCGACCGGGTCTGGGGGCTGGTCGGACCGGGCTACACGATGGCAGAGGTGGTGGCCGACCGCCTGCTCGGCGGCGAGGCCACGTTCGCCGACGCCGACCTGTCGACGAAGCTCAAGCTGCTCGGGGTCGACGTCGCCAGCTTCGGCGACGCCTTCGGGACCACGCCGGACAGCCTCGAGGTCGTCTACGCCGACCCCGTGCAGGGGCTGTACAAGAAGCTCGTCCTCAGCGACGACGCGTCGACCCTCCTGGGCGGCGTGCTCGTCGGCGACGCGTCCGCCTACGGCAGCCTGCGTCCGCTCGTCGGGCACCCGCTCGGCGGCGACCCGTCCGCGTGGCTGCTGCCGGAGTCGGCCGAGGGGCCGACGACCGGCGCCCTCCCCGACGCGGCGACCGTCTGCTCGTGCAACAACGTCACCGCCGGCACCGTGCGCTGCGCCGTGACCGACCAGGGCTGCACCGACGTGGCCGGGGTGAAGGCCTGCACGAAGGCCGGCACGAGCTGCGGCTCGTGCGTGCCGATGGTCAAGCAGCTGCTCCAGGCCCAGCTCGCCGAGGCGGGCATCGAGGTCGGGAACGACCTGTGCGAGCACTTCTCGCTCAGTCGCGCCCAGCTCTTCGACGTCGTGCGCGTCAGCGGCATCCGCACGTTCAGCGAGCTGCTCGCGACCCACGGCCGCGGGCGCGGCTGCGACGTGTGCCGCCCGGTGGCCGCGTCGATCCTCGCGTCGCTCTACCAGGAGCACGTGCTCGACGGCGAGCGCGCGGCGCTGCAGGACACGAACGACCACGTCATGGCCAACATGCAGAAGGACGGCACGTACTCGGTCGTGCCGCGCATCCCCGGTGGCGAGGTGACGCCCGAGGGGCTCATCGTCATCGGCGAGGTCGCGAAGGACTTCGGGCTCTACACGAAGATCACCGGCGGCCAGCGCATCGACCTGTTCGGCGCGCGCATCGAGCAGCTGCCCGCCATCTGGTCGCGGCTCGTCGACGCCGGGTTCGAGTCGGGCCACGCGTACGGCAAGTCGCTGCGCACCGTGAAGTCGTGCGTCGGGTCGACGTGGTGCCGCTTCGGCGTGCAGGACTCGGTGGGCCTGGCCATCGCGCTCGAGCTGCGCTACCGCGGCCTGCGCTCGCCGCACAAGATCAAGCTCGGCGTCTCCGGCTGCGCCCGCGAGTGCGCCGAGGCGCGCGGGAAGGACGTCGGCGTCATCGCCACCGACCAGGGCTGGAACATGTACGTCGGCGGCAACGGCGGCTTCACGCCGCGGCACGCCCAGCTGTTCGCCGAGGACCTCACGACCGAGCAGCTCGTCCGCGCGATCGACCGCTTCCTCATGTACTACGTGCGCACCGCGGACCGGCTGCAGCGCACGGCGCCGTGGGTGGAGTCGGTCGAGGGCGGTATCGACGCGATCCGCGCCGTCGTGCTCGACGACTCGCTCGGCATCGCCGCCGACCTCGACGCCGCGATGGACGCGCACGTGGGCGGCTACCGCGACGAGTGGGCGGCCACCCTCGAGGACCCCGAGAAGCTGCGCAAGTTCGCGTCGTTCGTCAACGCGCCCGACGTCGCCGACCCCGACCTCGCCTACGTGCCGGAGCGTGGCCAGAAGCGGCCCGCCACCGCCGAGGAGCGTGGCGTCGTGATCGGTGGACCCACCCTGCCCGTCCGCACCGCCGGAGGACCCCTGTGACCACGTTCCTCGACGCGCCCGGCGCGTCCCCGACGCTCGTGCCCGTGTGCCGGCTCGACGACCTGCACCCGGACCGCGGTGCCGCCGCGCTCGTCGACGGACGGCAGGTGGCCCTGTTCCGGCTCGCCGACACCGGTGAGGTCCGCGCGGTCTCCCACCGCGACCCGTTCACGGGGGCGAACGTCATCGCGCGCGGCCTGGTCGGCTCGCGCGGCGACGTCCCGATCGTCGTCTCGCCGCTGCACAAGCAGGCCTTCGACCTGCGCACCGGACGCTGCCTCGACGACCCCGACGTGGCCCTCGACACCTACACCGTCGACGTCGTCGACGGTGTGGTGCACGTCGGCGTCCCGCAGACTGGGTGATCGTGAACGTCCTGCGTCCCGTCCTGTCCGGCACCACGGTGCTGGTGACCGCCCAACGGCGAGCCGACGAGCTGTCCGGCGCCCTGCAGCGGCGCGGTGCCGAGGTGACGACCGCGTCGGCGCTCGGCGTGGAGTCCCACCTCGACGAGGCCGGTCTGCTGGCCGCGACCCGCGAGCTCGTCGCCGACCCGCCCGACGTCCTCGTGGTGACCACGGGGATCGGGTTCCGCGGCTGGCTGGACACCGCGGAGGCGTCCGGCCTGGGCCACGACCTCGTGGAGGCCCTCGCGCAGACCCGCATCGTGGCCCGCGGGCCCAAGGCGCGCGGTGCGCTCCAGGCGGCGGGCCTCGTGCCCGACTGGGTGGCGGAGTCCGAGACGTCGGCCGAGATCGTGCAGCTGCTCCTGACGGAGGGCGTCGACGGCCTGCACGTGGCCGTGCAGCACCACGGCGCGGGCGACGACGGCATCGAGAAGGCGCTGCAGGGCGGCGGCGCGGTCACGACGACCCTCGTCGTCTACCGCTGGGGCCCGCCGCCGGACCCCGAAGCCGTCGAGCGCTCCGTGGTCGCGGCGACCGCGGGCGGCTACGACGCGGTCGTGTTCACCTCGGCGCCCGGCGCGTCGGCGTGGCTCGAGGTCGTGGAACGGCACGACGGTCTCGACGCGCTGCGCGGCCTGGTCGGCGCGGGACGGCTGACCCTCGCGGCCGTCGGCCCGGTGACCGCCGAGCCGCTCGTCTCACGCGGCTTCGAGCCCCTGGTGCCGGAGCGCTACCGCCTCGGCGCGCTGGTGCGGGAGCTGATCGTGCACCTCGGAGAGGACGCCGCCGCGATCGCGCTGCCCGACGGCCAGCTGCGGCTGCACGCCACCACGGCCACGCTCGACCACCAGCCGCTCCCGGTCTCCCCGAGCGGGCTCGCGGTGCTGCGGCTGCTCGCCGAGCGCCCCGGGACCGTGTGCAGCCGCGAGCAGCTGCTCGCCGTCCTGCCCGGGGAGTCGACCGACCCCCACACCGCGGAGATGGCCGTCGCACGCCTGCGCGAGGCGATCGGCCGGTCCGCCGTCCTCACCGTCGTCAAGCGGGGCTACCGCCTCGCCGTGCAGGAGCACCCATGAACCCGCGCCCCACCCGCCCCGCGCTCGTCGCGACCAGCCACGGCACCTCCAGCCCCGCAGGTCGGCGGGCCGTGCTCGGCCTCGTCGAGGCGGTGCGTCGTCGCCTGCCCGACGTCGACGTCCGTGACGCGTACGTCGACGTGCAGGAGCCGACGCCCGACGACGTCGTCGCGGAGCTCGCCGGTCCCGCCGTCGTGGTGCCGCTGCTGCTCGCACCGGGGTTCCACGTGCGGGTCGACGTCGCCCGCGCCGCGTCCGCACCCGGCTGCACGGCCGCGCCGACCCTGGGTCCCGACGACCGGCTCGTGGGCGCTCTCGTGCGCCGGCTGCTCGAGGCCGGTGCGCAGGACGCCGACGTCGTCGTCATGGCGTCGGCGGGCTCGAGCGACCCGGTCGCCCAGGCCTGCTTCGAGCAGGTGGCCCGCGACCTGAGCGTCGCCATCGGCCAGGTCGTGCCGCTCGGCTACGTCGGCGGCACCGGACGCCCGCTCGACGACGTGGTCGCCGACGTCAGGGCGCAGAACGCCGACCGTCGCGTCGTGGTCTCAGCGCTGCTCATGGCCCCGGGGTTCTTCCACGACCGCGTGTCGCGCTGCGACGTCGACGTCGTGAGCCGCCCCCTGCTCGACGCGGACCCGGCCGACCCCAGGCTCGTCGACCTCGTCGTCGACCGCTACGCCACCGCGGTGGCGGCTCAGGGAGCGCTGACCGGCACGGGGTGACCGGCGCGCATCTCCGCGACGAGGGAGGCGACGACGGCGTCGAGACGTCCGTCGTGGGCCTCGGCGACCCGGCGCTGGCGTCGGTACGACGGCCCGGTGCGCACGATGTCGGCGACGCCGGCGAGCTCCTCGCTGCAGCCGAGCCGCTCCGCGACCGGCTCCAGGGTGACCAGGAGGCGGGAGAGGTCGGCGGTCACGAGGTCCTCGCGCGCGTGCTGGTCGAGGATGAGCCAGGAGTCCATGCCGTAGCGCGCCGAGCGCCACTTGTTCTCCTGCGCGAACCACGGCGGGAGGTCGGGCAGGTCACGACCCGCGTCGAGCTCGCTGGAGAAGTGCTCGACGAGGCAGTGGGTGAGCGCCGAGATGCTCAGCAGCTCGCTCATCGTCGGGATGCCGTCGCACACCCGCACCTCGAGCGTGCCGAACTTCGGCGACGGGCGCAGGTCCCAGCGGATCTCGTCGAAGACGTCGATGACGCCCGTCGTGGTGAGGTCGTCGACGTACCGCTCGAGCTCCGACCACTCCTGGAAGTGGAACGGCAGACCCGCCGTCGGGAGCTGCTGGAACATCAACGCACGGTTCGACGCGTACCCCGTGGCCTCGCCGCCCCAGAACGGCGACGACGCGCTCAGCACCTGCAGGTGGCCGTAGTACGCGAGCATCGCGTTGCTGATGGGCAGCACCTTCGCACGGTCCTCGATGCCGACGTGCACGTGCACGCCGTAGATGAGCATCTGCCGGCCCCACCACTGGGTGCGGTCGATGAGCGTCGCGTACCGCTCCTTGTCGGTGACCTTCTGGTTGTCCCAGCGTGCGAACGGGTGGGTGCCGGCGCTCATCAGCTCGACGCGCAGCGGGTCGGTGACCGTGCGGATCTCGTCGATCGCCTCCTGCAGGTCGGCGCCTGCCTCGGCGACCGTGCGCCGCACGCGCGAGACCACCTCGACGGTGTTGAGCAGCAGCTCCTGGCGGATCAGGGGGTGCTCCCCTCCGCCGGCGGGGGCGACGGCGTCGAGCACGGTCTGGGCGACCTGGCGCAGGTCGCCGGAGTCGGCGTCGACGAGCGCGAGCTCCCACTCGATCCCGACGGACGAGCGCTCGGAGCGCGCGAAGGGAAGGTCCACGGCGTCCATCCTGCCGCAGGTCCGGGCCCGAGGTCGTATCGTCCCACCATGAGCGACGGCAGGCGTGACTCGAGCGGCACGTGGCAGCGCGACCACCCGTGGGCCGCGGTCTACGACCGGATCAGCGGCGACCCGCACCTCGGGGCGCTGCTGTGGCGGGTCGCCATGGGCTCGAGCGTGGAGGAGCTGCACCGGCGGGCGCGTCGCGAGCTCGCCGCCGTGCCTGGAGGCGGCACGGTGCTGGACCTGCCGTGCGGCGGCGGGGTCGTGCTGCGCGACCTGCCGACGAACCACGCCCTGCAGTACGTCGCCGCCGACATCTCGCCCGCCATGCTGGAGCGCACGCGGGGCGAGGCCGAGCGGCTCGGCGTCGCGGCCGACGTCGAGACCCGCGTGGCCGACGTGGAGCAGCTCGCCGACGCCGACGAGACGTACGACCTGGTGCTCACGTTCACGAGCCTGCACTGCTTCCCCGACCCCGAGGCCGCGGTGCACGAGCTGGCGCGGGTGCTGCGCCCCGGCGGACGACTCGTCGGGAGCGCCTTCTGCGTCGACGCCGGTCTGCTGTACCTGCCGGGGCACCGGATCGGGCGGGCTCTCGGTGTGCTCGGTCCTCCGGTGCGGAGCACCGAGGTGCGTGCCTGGCTCGGCGCGGCCGGCCTCGTCGACGTGCGCCTCGACCGCGCCGGCGCGCTCACGTACTTCGAGGGCACCCGCGCCTGAGCACCCGAGGGGATTCGGCGCGTCACGCCGGACGGTCGGTGCATAGAGTGGGCGCCATGCCCGGAACGAACCTGACCCGTGAAGAAGCCACCGAGCGCGCCAGCGTCGTCTCGACCGACCACTACGTCGTCGAGCTCGACCTGACCCAGGGCACGGAGAGGTTCGGGTCGGTCACCACCGTGCAGTTCGGCGCCGTCCCCGGCTCCTCCACGTTCGCCGACCTCGTCGACGGCGAGATCGCCTCGATCACCCTCAACGGCACGTCGCTGGACCCCGCCACCTACGCCGACAGCCGCATCCCGCTGCCCGACCTGCAGGCCGAGAACGAGCTGCGCGTCGAGGCCACCTGCGCCTACTCCCACTCCGGCGAGGGGCTGCACCGCTTCGTCGACCCCGTCGACGAGCGGGTCTACCTGTACACGCAGTTCGAGGTGCCCGACGCGCGCCGCGTGTTCACCACGTTCGAGCAGCCCGACCTGAAGGCCACCTTCGACTTCCGCGTGACCGCGCCGAGCCACTGGGCCGTCGTGTCCAACGCCCCGGTCGCGGAGACGGTCGAGGGCGACGGCGGCGTCAGCACGCGCGTCTTCGAGACCACGAAGACGATGTCGACGTACATCACGGCGCTCGTCGCCGGCGAGTACCACGGCGTCACCGACGTCTACTCGGGCGACTACGGCGACATCCCCCTGGGCGTCTGGTGCCGTCAGTCGCTCGTCGAGCACCTCGACGCCGACGACATCCTCCTCGTCACCAAGCAGGGCTTCGCGTTCTTCGAGGACGCGTTCCAGATGGCGTACCCGTTCGTGAAGTACGACCAGCTGTTCGTGCCGGAGTACAACATGGGCGCGATGGAGAACGCCGGCTGCGTGACCTTCCGCGACGAGATGATCTTCCGCAGCCGCCAGACGGTGGCCGCCTACGAGCAGCGCGCGAACACGATCCTGCACGAGATGGCGCACATGTGGTTCGGCGACCTCGTGACCATGAAGTGGTGGGACGACCTGTGGCTGAACGAGTCGTTCGCCGAGTTCGCGGCGCACCACTCCTCGGTGGAGGCCACGCGCTTCACCGACGCGTGGACGGGCTTCACGAACAACCGCAAGAACTGGGCGTACCGCCAGGACCAGCTGCCCTCCACGCACCCCATCGCGGCCGACAACTACGACCTGCACGCGGTGGAGGCGAACTTCGACGGCATCACCTACGCCAAGGGCGCGTCGAGCCTCAAGCAGCTCGTCGCCTGGGTCGGCGTCGAGGACTTCTTCGCCGGGCTGCGGGCCTACTTCAGCAAGCACGCGTACGGCAACACCACGCTGCAGGACCTCCTCACCGAGCTGGAGGCGGCCTCGGGCCGCGAGCTGGCGTCGTGGGCCGAGGAGTGGCTGCAGACGTCGGGCGTCAACACCCTGCGCGCCGACGCCGAGGTCGGCGACGACGGCACGTTCACGTCCTTCGCCGTCGAGCAGACCGCGATCGAGGCGTACCCGACGCTGCGCCGCCACCGGATCGCGATCGGCCTCTACGACGTCGTCGACGGTCGCCTCGTGCGCACCGAGCGGGTCGAGACCGACGTCCGCGGCGAGCGCACCGAGGTTCCGGAGCTGGTCGGCCTGCGCCGTCCGGCGCTCGTGCTGCTCAACGACGACGACCTCACCTACGCGAAGATCCGGCTCGACGAGCAGTCGTTCGCGTCGCTCGTCGAGCACGACATGGCGTTCGAGGAGTCGCTGCCGCGTGCCCTCTGCTGGGGCTCGGCCTGGGACATGACGCGCGACGCCGAGCTGTCGTCGACGGACTTCGTGTCGCTGGTGCTCGCGGGCATCGGCTCCGAGAGCGACCTGACGGCCGTCTCGTCGCTGCTGCGCCAGGGCCAGTCCGCGGTGAACCTGTACACGTCCGACGAGAAGCGTCCGGCGCTCGCGGAGCGCTGGGAGGCCGGGGTGCGGGCCCTCGCGGAGGCCGCCGAGCCCGGCAGCGACCACCAGCTGGCGTTCGTGCGCGGCTACGCGTCGGCGGCCACGTCGCCCGAGCCGCTGCGCGGCCTGCTCGAGGACGGCCTGCCCGGGCTCGACGTCGACACCGACCTGCGGTGGACGCTCGTGACCGCGCTGGCGCGCCTCGGTGCGGCCGACGAGGCCGAGATCGCGGCCGAGCTCGAGCGCGACCAGACCATCTCGGGCCGCGAGCGGGCCGCCGCGGCGCGCGCCGTCCGTCCGTCGTCGGAGGCCAAGGAGGCCGCGTGGCAGGCGGCGGTCGTCGACACCTCGACGCCCAACGAGACCCGCCGCCAGACCGCGTCGGCGTTCCAGGTGTCGGGCCAGGCCGACGTGCTCGAGCCGTTCGTCCAGCGCTACCTCGAGATGGCCGACACGGTCATCGAGGACAAGGGCGTCTGGATCGGCCAGGTCGCGCTCGTCTACCTCTTCCCGCTCGCCAACCCCACCCAGGCCACGCTCGACGCCGTCGACGCCTGGCTCGGCTCCACCGAGGCGCCAGCCGCTGCGAAGCGGTACGTGTCCGAGGGTCGCGACGACCTCGCCCGCGCCCTCCGCGCCCGCGCCGCCAGCTGAGCTCTCCCGCTGGGTGGAGATTCCCAGGTCGACCTGGGAATCTCCACCGAGCACGGGGATCTCAGGGAAGCACAGAGACCTTTCCGTGCCCGGCTGAGATTTCCGTGCCTGGCCAGAGATTTCCGTGCCTAGCGAAGATTCCCAGGTCCACCTGGGAATCTGCCGACCCACGACGCACCTCGGCCGGCCCGTCCAAGACGGGCCGGCCGAGGTGGGGGTCGGTCAGTGGTGGTGCGCAGCCTCGTTGCCGGGCGCGACCTCGAGGTCGGTGGACGGCGGCGGGGGCACGTAGTTGTTGCGCGCCGTGAGCAGGCCGAAGAGGGCGACGACGACGAAGAGACCCACCGTGCCGCCGCCGACGAGCAGGATCCACTCGAGAGTGGAGCGCTGCGGCGGGGCGGGCCAGGCCTCGGAGGCCGGCGAGTCGGCCCAGGCCGTGGCAGAGGTCGTGCCGAGCACCACGAGCGTGGAGACGACGACGGCGAGGATGCGCGCGGGAGCCTTCATGGGGCCATCGTATCGTCCCTGGCCCCGCCCGTAGGCTGGTGACCATGCTGAGCCTCGACGTGAACCTGCCGTCGGCCTGGACCGGCGACCGGCTGATGGAGAGCGGGACGCAGATCCTCGTGATCCTCCTCGTGGCGATGGTGGTCCGCTGGGTCACCCGCCGCGCGATCCGCCGCGTCGTCAAACGAGCCGGCGAGGGGCAGGTGCCCGACGCGCTCGCCAACAGCCGCGCCGGCGCCCTCCTGTCGGACCTGCGCCCCGGCTCCGGGGAGCGGCGCAAGCAGCGCGCCCAGGCCATGGGCGACCTGCTGAGCTCGATCGTCGGCCTCGTCATCGCCGGTGTCGCGTTCGTCATGGTGCTCGGCGTGGTCGGCGTGCCGATCGCTCCGCTGCTCACCAGCGCCGGCATCCTCGGCGTCGCGCTCGGCTTCGGCGCGCAGACGCTCGTCAAGGACTACCTCGCCGGCGTCTCGATGATCCTCGAGGACCAGTACGGCGTCGGCGACTCCGTCGACCTCGGCGAGGCCAGCGGCACGGTCGAGGCCGTCGGCCTGCGCGTCACCCGCCTGCGCGACGTCAACGGCACCGTCTGGTACGTCCGCAACGGCGAGATCCTCCGGGTCGGCAACCAGAGCCAGAACTGGGCGCGCACCGTCCTCGACGTCACCGTCGACTACGACTCCGACCTCGACGAGGTGCAGTCGATCCTCGCCGAGGAGGCCGAGTCGATGTACCGCGAGGAGCGCTTCACCGGCGTCATCATCGAGGAGCCCGAGGTGTGGGGCGTCGAGCGCTTCGACAAGGACGGCGTGGTCGTCCGCGTGGTGCTGAAGACCGCACCGCTGCAGCAGTGGCTCGTGGCACGCACGCTGCGCCAGCGCGTCAAGCGTCGCTTCGACAAGGCCGGCATCCGCATCCCGTCCAGCGCGATCCCCGCCGAGAGGCCAGCACCGTGAGCGCCACGTTCTACGAGGAGATCGGCGGCCGCGCGACCATCGAGCGGATCGTCGACGTCTTCTACGCCGGGGTGGCGACCGACGCCCTGCTGCGTCCCATGTACCCGGAGGAGGATCTCGCCCCGGCTGCCGAGCGGTTCACCCTGTTCCTCGAGCAGTACTGGGGCGGCCCGACGACGTACAGCGAGACGCGCGGGCACCCCCGGCTGCGCATGCGCCACGCGCCGTTCGCGGTCACGATGGCCGCCCGCGACCGGTGGCTGCACCACTTCCGCGCCGGTCTCGACGCCGTCGACCTCACGCCCGAGCAGGACGCGCAGTTCTGGGCCTACGTGCAGCACGCCGCCACGTTCATGGTGAACACCGCCGACGACGCGCCCGTCAGCTGAGCTGCGCCTCCAGCACCGCCCGCTCCTCCGGACCGAGCACGCGCGACGTCTGGGTCTCGAGGTCGAAGCCGACGAGCACGGCGTCGGCGCGACCCTGGCGTCCGTCGTCGAAGAGCGTGGTGACGGTGAACGACGAGCGTCCGACGCGCGTGACCACGCTGCGCGCCCGCGTGGTGGCGGCACCCCACGTGAACGGGTCGCCGCGCCGGACGTCGACCCTCGCCACCACGTAGCGACCGCTCCCCGCGGTGCCGGCCACGCGGACGACGGAGACGATGCGCGCCTCCTGGGCGAACTCGAAGAGCGCCTCGACCGTCACGTCGCCGTCGGGGCCGAGGTCGCTGCGCCGCACGCGCAGGTCGTAGAACTCCCCCGCGGCAGCGAGGTCGAGGTCGAGGTCGGGCAGCGGCTCGTCGTGCCACGTCGCGCGGGCGAACGGCGTCGTCGCCGTGGCCGGCGCGATCTCCTGCACCAGGCGATCACCGTCGTCGGCCGACGTCACGCGCACGGGGGTGCTGCTCAGCAGCAGCGGCCGTAGGTACTCCACCGACACGGTCCGCGCCGGCCGGTCCTGCAGGTCGCCGTCGGCCACGTGCACCGCCCGCGCCTCGGCGGCGTAGTCGACGTAGGTGACGTTGTTGACGTGGCCCAGCTGGTCGAGGTCGGCCCAGCGCATCGGCAGGTCGTGGACGAGGGGCGTGGTCGGCTCGGTCACCCGAGCATGCTCTCAGACCGGGGCCGGGCCCTCGTCCGCGGTGGCGATGACGACGAGCGGGTCGCCCTCCTGGACGATCTGTCCCTCGGCGACGAGCACCTCCGCCACGGTGCCGGTGGCCGGCGCGTGCACGGGGAGCTCCATCTTCATCGACTCGAGCACGGCAAGGACGTCACCCTGGCGCACCTGCGCGCCGACCTCGGTGACGAGCTTCCAGACGTTCGAGACGATGTCGGCGCTCGCCGTCGCGGTGGTCGTGGCGCTCATGCGCGGCTCCCCTCGGCGCGCGGGGCGAGGACGCCGAGCGCCTGCACCATGCGGTCGCGCGTCTCCTCCGGGACGATCACGTCGTCGAGGATGCCCGCCTCGGCGGCGAGGTAGGGCCGTGCGACGTTCTCGCGGTACTCGGCGGCGAGCTCGTCGCGCAGGGCGTCGGGGTCCTCGGCGTCCTTGAGCGCGCGGCGGTGCAGCAGCGCCACGGCGCCGCCCGGGCCCATGACCGCGATCTCCGAACCCGACCACGCCCAGGTGAAGTCGGCGCCCAGGGAGCGCGAGCCCATCGCGATGTAGGCACCGCCGTACGCCTTGCGGACGACGACGGTGAGGACAGGCGACTGCGCCTCCACGTACGCGCGCAGCATGGTCGCACCCTGCGTGATGACACCGCGACCCTCCTCGACCGTGCCGGGCAGGAAGCCGGGCACGTCGACGAAGGTCAGCACGGGCAGGCCGTAGCGGGCGCAGAAGTCGACGAACCGCGAGGCCTTCACCGACGCCTTGGCGTCGAGGATGCCGCCGCGTGCCTTCGGCTGGTTGGCGACGATCCCGACGGGACGGCCGTCGAGGTGGGCGAGCACGGTGAGCACGCTCGGGGCGTGACCGGGGCTGAGCTCGAGGCGGGGCCGGTCGTCGAGGACGCCGTCGAGCACCTCGTGCATGTCGAAGACGATGCTCGACTTGTCGGGCACGACGTGGGGCAGCCGGGCGACGGCCTCGGCCCGGGCGGGCACCGGGTCGACGAGCGCCGGCGCACCGCCGACGTGCGAGGGCAGGAAGGAGAGGATGTCGCGGGCGGCGTCGAGCGCGGCCTGCTCGTCGTCGACCTCGAGGTGGGCGACGCCGCTCGTACGGGTGTGCATGCCCGAGCCGCCGATCTCGTCGGCGGTGGCGTCCTCACCGGTCGCTGCGCGGACGATCTCGGGCCCGGTGAGGAACATCTGTCCCTGCTCCTTGACCATGATCGTCCAGTCCGTCAGTGCCGGCGAGTACGCGGCGGCACCCGCGCAGGGGCCGAGGATGAGCGAGATCTGCGGGATCCTCCGGCTGGCCTCCACGTTGTTCGCGAAGATGCCGCCGCAGCCGTGGAGGGCGTGGATGCCGTCGTGGATCCGCGCTCCCCCCGAGTCGTTGATGTAGACGATCGGGTGCCCCCGGTCGATGGCGATGCGCTGCGCGCGCTGGACGGTCTCGGCGAACACCGCGCCGATCGCGCCCGAGGCGACGGCGGCGTCGTGGCTGGCCACGACCACCGGACGTCCGCCGACGAGACCCCAGCCGATGACGACGCCGCTGCCGCTCGACGGACCTGCCGTGCGCAACGGCGAGATCTCGACGAACGTGCCCTCGTCGACGAGGAGGTGCGCGCGCTCACGGGCGGTGTGCTGACGGCGACCACGAGGCTCGACGCGCGCCGTGCGGTCC
>NZ_JAMXRU010000084.1 GCF_024124745.1 Aeromicrobium sp. CnD17-E | reverse complement strand
CGCGACTGGGTCGGAGCGGTCGCGGACGGTGCGCGGGGCATCGGCACGACGGTCGCGGTGCTCGAGCCCGACGCCGTCGCCGACGCAGGCCAGTGCGCCGACGCCGACAGCCGGCTCGCGCTGCTGCACGACGCGGTCGACACGCTCGCCGACGCGCACGTCACGACCTACGTCGACGGCGGCCACTCGGACTGGGTGGACCCCCAGGAGATGGCCTCACGGCTCGAGCGCGCGGGCGTCGGCGACGCGCGCGGGTTCGCGACCAACGTCTCCTTCTACGCCGACGACGCCCGGGAGCGCGCCTACGCGGAAGCCGTCTCGCAGGCGCTGGGCGGCAGCCACTACGTGATCGACACGGGCCGCAACGGCAACGGCTCGGACGGCGAGTGGTGCAACCCGCCGGGTCGCGCGCTGGGTCGGACGCCGGCAGCCGGGGACGGGTCGCTCGACGCCTTCCTGTGGATCAAGCCGCCCGGCGAGAGCGACGGATCGTGCAACGGCGGGCCCCCCGCCGGGCAGTGGTGGGCCGAGCGCGCGCTCGACCTGGCGCGCGCCGCCGGGTGGTGACTTCGCCCGCACGAGGGACAGTTCGGTCTGCGGCGGCCCTGGTCGTTGCTACGCTCGCCGCATGGGAGAGAGTGGCGCGCCGATCGCCGTCGTCATCGAGGATGACGCGGACGTCCGGCATCTGCTCCGGACGATCCTCGTCCGGAGCGGTTTCGAGGTCGTCCTGACGAAGGACGGTCCAGAGGGTGTCGAGGCGGTGCGGGCGTACGACCCCGTGCTCACGACGCTCGACGTGAACATGCCCGGCATGGACGGGTTCGCCGCCGCCAAGCTGATCCGCGAGTTCAGCGCCACCTACATCATCATGCTCACCGGACTCGACGACGAGATCGACGTCGTGCAGGGTCTGGACTCCGGTGCCGACGACTACCTCGTGAAGCCGTTCCGGCCCCGCGAGCTGCGAGCGCGGATCGAGTCGGTCATGCGCCGACCGCGTCACCACGTCGACGTCGAGGGCTTCGAGCCCTCGCCGAACGGTGTCGCGTCGACGCCGCCGTCGGCGACGCAGGACCTCCCGCAGCAGGTGCAGGGACGTCCGGTGCCGCCGCCGGTCGAGGCACCGCCGTACGAGCGGCCCCACCAGGACGTGGCCCGGCACCAGGCGCCGGCCTCGTACCCCGTGCAGCCCGCCCGCCCCGAGCCCGCCTATCCCGAGCCGGGCTATCCCGAGCCGACCTACGCCGAGCGGCAGCCTCCCGCGCCGGGGTACCCCGACGCTCGCTACGGCGACGTCCCGCAGCAGCAGGCGCCCTACGCCGACCCCGGTCCGCGCTACCAGGCCGCGCCCCAGCCCGTGGCCCCGCCGGTCGACCCCGGTCCGGCCTACCCGACCCACCAGGCGGGCGGTCACGCGGTCAGCCACGCGCCGGCCGTCCACGCCGGTGCGCCGCCGCCGGCCCAGACCGGCAACGACGCCTGGATGCGCTGCAACGGGCTCGCGGTCAACGTCGACACCCGCACGGTCACGGTCGACGGTCGCACCGTCGACCTGACCCGGACCGAGTTCGACCTCGTCGCCTCGCTGATGGCGACCGGTCGTCGGGTGCGCAGCAAGGCCGACCTCGTCCTGACGCTGCGGGGGCAGAACTACGTCACGACCTACTTCGTGAACGAGGCCGACAAGCGCGCCGTCGAGGTGCACATGGCGAACGTGCGGCGCAAGCTCGGCGACTCCAGCACCACGCCGCGGTGGATCGAGACGGTCCGCGGCGTCGGGTACCGCATGGCCGAGGACGCCTGAGCGGTCGAGCCCGCCCGGCGTCCTCGTCCGGCCTCACCGCCCGGCACCCGGGGGTGCGGCGTCAGTTGGCGTTGATCGGGATCTTCTGCGCCTCGGTGGGGGTCTTCGAGGCGAAGATCGCGATCGGCACCTCCTGCGTCACCAGCTCGGGCACGTACTGGCGGCTGCCCGCGCGGCGCTGGATCCACACCGTCGCCTTGAAGGTCAGCGTCACGCCCTTGGTGTCCATGGCGAGCGGCCCGATCTTCTGGTTGCGCAGCTCGAAGGCGCCCTTCGGCGACGTGATGAGCATGCCGTAGCGCGACGCGACCGGCTCCGGGTCGAAGGTGATGCGTCGCGCGTCCGCGTCGAGCGTGTACGGGTTCTCGACGTCGCCCGAGGACGTCGTCGTGGCCGACGAGACCTGGATCCGGCCGAGGTAGACGCGTCGCTTCGTGCGGAACGGGTCGCGCAGCTTGCGCGAGAGGTCGTAGGCCTGCAGCGTGAAGGAGAAGTACTTGTCGCCCAGGGGGTACCACTCGTTCGTGCGGGGCGTCGACTTCGTCGGCCAGATCGTGTAGACGAAGTCGAGGGTGCCGACCTTCACGTGCGACTGGAACGTGCCGTCCCGCGTGAACTGGGAGTTGAACGCGGGCGTGGGCGAGGCGGTGGCGCTCGGGGTGGCGGCCGGTGCCGGCTCGCGGTCGACGAGGCCGCACGCGCCGAGGACCAGCGACGCCACGAGGGCGAGGACGACGGCCGACGTCACGCGGGCGACGGGCAGGGGGCGGCGGGGTGCGCTGGTCACGGGTGTGCTTCCTTCGAGAGGACGAGGGGGATGGAGGAGGCGCTCAGACCGTGTAGCCACGGTAGTTGCGCAGGATCTTGATGCCCATCCAGAAGGTCTGGGCGACGGTGATGACACCGAGGATGGGCCAGCCGACGGCCAGGATGGAGGACTGCAGGTCGATCGGGACCTGGAACCAGACGGCGGCGGCCGCGACGAAGCCCAGCAGGGCGATCGCGAAGGGGTAGAGGTAGCTGTTGCCCGAGCCGCGCTCGGCCTTGGCCTGGGCGGCCCAGTTGTCGGTCTGCTTGCGGCTCGCGAACTTCGTCCAGGCGCGGAGGAAGTGGCCGATGCGGATCCACATGTAGATCTCGGCCGGGAGGAGCAGCACCGCGAACAGGATGTCGCGACGGTGCCCGTAGTGCATCGACCGCGCGACCCGGTAGTTCAGCAGGATCGCCACGACCGGCGGCACGAGCCACCAGGGGCTGAAGACGAAGGCGTGGATCGAGAGCGAGGCGAGCAGCAGGCTGAAGAACATGAGCCGCGTGATGATGTTGAGCACCATCGACATGTGCTCGAACCAGCGCAGGCGCAGGTTGGGGTGGAAGGGCTGGCCCTTCGTGTCGCCGCGCTGGCCGGGCCACATGAGCTCGATGGCGCCGAAGTTCCACTTCACCTGCTGGGCGTCGAGGGAGCGCAGCGTGTTCATGCCGCCCACGTGCGCGCGGGCGGTCGCGCTGATCTTCGTCAGGTAGCCGGCGCTCTTGATCTGCAGCGACAGCAGCGAGTCCTCGACCTCGCTGTCCTTGACCCACGGGGCCCGCTGGTGCGTCTGCGTCATGACGTCGCGGAGCGCCTGCGTGGCGAAGATCGAGAACTGGCCGCCGAGGACGGCCATGTTCCGGCCGCGCAGCAGGTTCTGCATGTTGAAGGCGGCGAACTGGGCGCGCTGGCCGGCCGTCAGGAACTTCGCCATCGTCGTCGGCAGGGCGCTGTCGTCGATGCTGTAGATCGCCGAGATGCCGCCGATGCGGTCGTCGCTGGTGATCTCGTCGACCAGGTCCTTGACGGCCGTCGGCTCGGGGGTGGTGTCGCCGTCGACGCCGATGATGTAGTCGCAGCCCTCCGCCAGGAAGAAGCCGTAGTTCAGGGCGCCGACCTTCTTGTCGGGGTTCTCGCCGATGTCGTGCACGAAGATCTCCACCAGCTGGGTGCCCTCGGGGCGCTCCATGAGGTGCTGGCCGGCGTAGTGGCTGGCGATCTCGACGGTCTCGTCGGTGGTGTTGTTGACCACGACGTGGATGACGTCCGGCAGCCGGGTCTGCACCAGGAGCGCGTCGAGCACGGACGCGATGGTCTCGGCCTCGTTGTACGACGGCACGACGCACGCGACCGTCGCGCGCGGCTTGATGCTGCCCGCGACCTCCTCGACGGCGGTGCCGAGGGCGCGGTGCAGCGCCTCGTCGCTGAGGTCGAAGGCGGTGGGGTGTCGGTCCATGGGACCGAGGGCGTCGTGGGACACGGGGGCTCCTGCACGGTGGGCGTCACCCCATCCTGGGGTGCCGACCTCAGGAAACGCCGTGGTCCGGCCTCAAGGTCTGCTCAAGATCTGCTCAAGCGCGCGGGACGTAGCCGGCCTCGGCGAGCAGGGCATCGAGGTCGGGCGCGGTCGTGAAGGTGTCGGAGGTGCTGAACAGCACGGGGACCGGCACGTCCTGCTCGCCGAGCGCCTCGTTCGAGCGGGTGTACACCGCGCGCTCGACCGCGGCCGCGATCTCGGCCGTGCGCTCAGGGGTCTCCGCCGGCGCGAGGACGGCGAAGCGGCCCACGCCGAGGTAGCCGAGGACGGACCAGGCGGGCACGTGGCGGCGCAGCGTGTCGGCCACCGTCGCGAGGGCGAGGTCGCCGCCGCGGCGGCCGAAGGCCTCGTTGAGCTCGACGAGGTCGGTGATCTCGGCGAGGACCAGGCCGGCGTGCCCGCCGCGCAGCTGGATGCGGCTGAGCCGGTCGGCGGCGGCCTCGACGAACTGGCCCCGGCTGTGCACCCCGAAGACGCGCCCGGTGCCGTGGTCCTCGGACCACCAGGCGCCCTCGCGCTCGGCGCGCATGGCGACGAGCAGCTGCAGCAGGACGAGCATGGTGACCAGCAGGAACACGGCGGGCAGGTGGTCCGACCCGCGGTAGACCCGGCCGAGGAGCACGTTCACCACGACGGCAGCGGCGAAGACGCCGAGCGCGACCTGCAGCAGGGTGACGTTGACGTTCATGCGCATGCTGCTGCGGCGCAGCTCGAGGACGCCGGCCACGGCGAAGCCCGCCGCCGCGAGGTAGCCGTCGGGCAGGACCGGCGAGCCGACCGCCTCGAGCCCGCTGCGCAGCAGGACCACGCCGACGGCGACGACGAGCGGGGCGACGGGCAGGGCGATCGCGCCGCGGAAGCAGCGCAGGCCCGACCAGACCAGACCGATCGCCACGACCCCGCAGGCCGCGCCGGCGGTGTCGGTCTCGAAGGTCAGGACGGTGTCGCCGGAGAGCAGGCTCGCGAGTGCCGCGCCGGCGGCGGCGACGAGGCCGCCCGCCCAGAGCCGGTTGGCGGGGTCGTTGTGCCGCATGGCCGTGGTGACGGAGAAGGTGACGGCCACGGCGAGGTAGGGCAGGAGCGTGCCCAGGAGCACGAGGTCGAGGTCGGACATCAGGCCACGTCCCGTGCGACGCTCTCGTCGGCCGCGGCCGGGAGCCACACGGTGACCGTGGTGCCCTCCTCGAGCCGGCTCGTGATGTCGACGGAGCCGCCGTGGGCGCGGACGATGTCCTGGGTGATGCTCAGCCCCAGGCCCGTGCCCTGCACGCCGGAGCTGCGGGCGCGGTCGGTGCGGTAGAAGCGGGTGAACAGCGAGGCCAGCTCGTCCTCGGTCATGCCGCGGCCGGTGTCGCGGACGACGATCTCGACGCCGGGGACCGCGACGGGCCCGCGCTCCGCAGGCACGTCGACCGCCTCGGTGGAGCGGTGGGCGTCCTGGACCACGACGTCGATGGTGCCGTCGTAGCGGTTGTACTTGACGGCGTTGGTGAGCAGGTTGTCGAGCACCTGCCGCAGCCGCAGCGGGTCCGCGGGGATGGTCGAGTCCGTGCGGCTGTCGAGCCGCACCGTGATGAGCCGTTCGGTCGCCAGCGGCCGCACGCCCTCGACCGCGCTGCGGGCCAGCTCGCTCGGACGGCACGGTTCCATGAGGAGCTGCAGGGGCACCCCGGGTGTGCGGCTGCGCGCGGAGAGGAAGTCGCGCGACAGCGCCAGCATCCGCTCGGTGTTGTCGAGGGCGACCTCGACCAGCTCACGGGCGTCGTCGCCCAGGTCGGGCTCCGCGAGGGCCAGCTCGAGGTAGCCGAGGGCCGCGGTCAGGGGTGTCTTGATCTCGTGGGAGACGGCGGCGACGGCGTCGTCGCGGGCCTGGGCGTCCGCGAGCTCCTTGCTGACGTCGCGCGCGACGAACACGTAGCGGTCCGAACGGGGGCCGGTGACGCGGCGGATGCTGACGCTGAGCGGCACCTGGGCCGGGCCCGGTGGTCCCAGCCGGACCAGCAGCCCCTCCACGTCCTGGCCCGACCGGACGAGGGCGAGCGGCTTCTCGCTCGCCGCGAGCGGCGTGGTGCCGTCGGCCCGGTACAACGGCGCGTGCAGCACGGCCTCCGTCGCGTCGGCGGCGCCGACCAGACGCGCGAGGGCCTCGGCGGCCCGGTTGGCGGTCACCGCCCCGTCCGCGTCCAGCGTGACGACGGCGAAGTCGACGACGTCGAGGACCTCCGCGAGGGTGCGCTCCTGCGTGCGTGCGGAGTCGAGCGCGGAGCCGACGAGCCGGGTCTGGGACTCCAGCAGCCGTCGCTGGGAGCGGTTCCGTGCCGTCCAGCGCGAGCCCGCCCACGACGTCAGCGCGAACAGCAGGGCGAGGTTCAGCAGGGTCGTCACCCCGGTGGTCCACGGCTGCTCACCCGTCAGGTCGCGCACCGCCACCACGGTCACGACCGCGACGAGCGCCGTGCCGAGCACACAGGCCCGGGACACGGCCGGGAGCTGGATCGACGTCCAGGCCACCGGCAGGACGGCGAGGACGGCGAACCCGGCGCCGGGGGTGGCGTAGTAGAGCAGTCCGCACACGACGACGTCGAGGACGGCGATGAGGGTCGCCGCGACCACCGTGGAGCCTGCCCGGTCGATCCCCAGCGAGCCGAGCATCGCGGTCAGCAGGGCCGTCACGCCCGCGACCACGACGCCCGCGGTGAACGCCCCGTGGTGGACGGGCAGCGAGGTGACGAGGGAGGAGACGACCGGCAGGGCGAGCCCGGTGAGGAAGAGGAACTGGGCCGCGAACACCTCGCTGGGCACCACCGGGGTGCGCGTGCGGGGCACGCCGTCGCCCGGGGTCGCGGGGACGTCCCCGGGACCGCCCGGGGAAGTCGGCGTCCGCATGAGCCGACCCTAGCAATCAGGCACCCTCGGCGGTGGCCGATTTCGCTGGCGGCGGAGGGCTCCTGTACGCTGACGCAGTTGCCTCGGCGAGGGTCGGCAGGTCCGACCGTGATCGACAGGGCGCTCCGCGGAGTGTCGTGTCCGACCTGCTGGGGCGACGTCCGGCCGGGTCCACGGCCGCCCCACCTCGTTCGCCCGCACCACACCTCCAGGAGTTTCCCCGTGGCCGAGATCACCATCCCCGCCGAGCCCCGTACCGAGTTCGGCAAGGGCGCTGCCCGCCGCATCCGTCGCGCCGACCAGGTCCCCGCCGTCCTCTACGGCCACGGCACCGACCCCGTGCACGTGACGCTGCCGGGCCACGCGCTCATGCTCGCCCTCAAGAACAGCAACGCGCTGCTCTCGATCGAGGTCGGCTCCGAGTCGCACCTGGCCATCCCCAAGCAGGTCCAGCGCGACCCGCTGAAGGGCTTCATCGAGCACGCCGACCTCCTCATCGTCAAGCGCGGCGAGAAGGTCGTCGTCGACGTCGCCGTCCAGCTCGAGGGCGAGGCGCAGCCCGAGACGTTGGTCGTGCTGGAGAACGCCACCGTGTCGCTCGAGGTCGAGGCCACGCACATCCCCGAGGCCGTCGAGGTCTCGATCGAGGGCCTCGAGGTCGGCGCCCAGGTGCTCGCCTCCGACCTGGCCCTGCCCTCCGGCGCCGCGCTCGCGGTCGAGGAGGACCTGCTGGTCGTCAACGTCACCGCCGCCCCGACGGCCGCCGACATCGAGGCCGAGCTCGAGGAGGCCGAGGCCGAGGCCGGCATCGAGCGTGACGAGCCCGAGGACGCCGAGGGCGAGAGCACCGAAGGCGAGTCCGAGGCTGACGCCGAGGGCGACACCGAGTCGTGACCTGGCTGGTCGTGGGGCTCGGCAACCCGGGCCCCACGTACGCCGCCACCCGGCACAACGTCGGGTACATGGTCGCCGACGTGCTCGCGGACCGCATGGGCGGCCGCTTCAAGGCGCACGCCTCCGGGCGCGCCGAGGTCGTCGAGGGCCGGCTCGCGGGTGAGCGTGCCGTCCTCGGCCGTCCGCGCTCGTACATGAACGAGAGCGGAGGCCCGGTCTCGACGCTCATGAAGTACTTCGACGTCGACGCCGAGCACCTGGTGGTCGTCCACGACGAGCTCGACATCGACTTCGGTGCCCTGCGGCTGAAGCTCGGCGGCGGCGACAACGGCCACAACGGGCTGAAGTCGATCCGCCAGTCCATCGGCACCGGCGACTTCCACCGGGTGCGCGTCGGCATCGGTCGACCCCCGGGACGTCAGAGCGTGCACGACTTCGTGCTGAAGCCGTACTCCTCGACCGAGCGCAAGGACCTCCCCGTGTACCTGGAGGAGGCCGCCGACGCGATCGAGAGCCTCGTCACCCGCGGACTATCCGAGACGCAGAGCGCGTTCAACCGGTAGATGGACCTCCACGCCCTCCTCTCGCCCCACCTGAACGACCCCCTGGTCGAGGCGCTCGCCGAGCGTCCGCGCACCCTCTCGGTGCAGGGCCCCGCCGCGGTGCAGCCGTTCGTGACCCGCGCGCTGGCCGACGCCTCCACCGTGCTGGCCGTCACCTCCACCGCGCGCGAGGCCGACGAGCTCGCGGCCGACGTCGCCGTGCTCCTCGGTGACGAGGCGGTCGCCGTGTACCCGGCCTGGGAGACGCTGCCGCACGAGCGGCTCTCCCCGCGCTCGGACACCGTCGGTCGTCGCCTGGCGGTCCTGCGCCGTCTCGTGCACCCGGGACCGGGCGCGCCGCCGGTGCGGGTCGTGGTGGCGCCCGTGCGCTCGGTGCTGCAGCCGCAGGTCGAGGGCCTCGCCGACCTGCGTCCCGTCGAGCTGGTGGTCGGCCAGCAGGCGCCGCTCGACGAGGTCGTCCGCGACCTGGCAGCCGCCGCCTACGTGCGCGTCGACCTGGTGGAGCGTCGCGGCGAGTTCGCGGTGCGCGGCGGCATCGTCGACGTCTTCCCGCCGACCGAGGCGCACCCCGTGCGGGTCGACTTCTGGGGCGACGAGGTGGAGGAGATCCGCTCGTTCTCCGTCGCCGACCAGCGCACGACCGATCCCGTGGAGCGGCTGTGGGCACCCCCGTGCCGCGAGCTGCTCCTGACCGACGACGTCCGCGAGCGGGCCCGGGCGCTCGCCGTCGAGCACCCGTCGCTGGGCGAGCTGTTCGGCAAGCTGGCCGAGGGGCACGCCGTCGAGGGCATGGAGTCGCTCTCGCCGATCCTGGTCGACGAGATGGAGCTCCTCGTCGAGCTGCTCCCGGACGACGCCGTCGTTGTGGTCCACGAGCCGGAGAAGGTCAAGGCGCGCGCCGCCGACCTCAACGCGACGAACGAGGAGTTCCTGCAGGCGTCGTGGGCGGCAGCCGCGACCGGTGCCGAGGCGCCGATCGACCTCGGCTCCGCAGCCTTCCGCGAGCTCGACGACGTCCGCGACGTCGCGCTCGCCCGAGGGGCGTCCTGGTGGAGCGTGTCGCCGTTCGGCCTCGACGACGAGGAGACCGTCGCCGCCACGGCCGAGGCGGCCCCCCTCTACCGCGGTGACACCGAGGCCGCTGTGGCCGACGTCCGCGCCTGGCTCGGTGAAGGACGCCTCGTCGTGCTCGCGACGCCCGCGGCCGGCCAGGCCCAGCGCACGGTGGAGTGGCTGGCCGAGCACGACGTGCCCGCGACGATCGTCGACGCTGCCGGTGAAGCAGGGGCCGACGGTGGGGTGCCGGCGGCCGGCAGCGGCGTGGTCGCCGTCGTCGTCGCCGACCTGAGCCACGGCCTCGTCGCGCCGCGTGCCGTCCTGCTGACCCACGACGACCTCGTCGGCCAGCGCGCCGCCGAGCGTCCGGACCGCGCCAGCATGCCTGCGCGCCGGCGCAAGCAGGTCGACCCGCTCGAGCTGAAGGCCGGCGACCACGTCGTGCACGAGCAGCACGGCGTCGGGCGCTACGTCGAGCTCGTCAACCGCACCGTGCAGGGCGCGGCCCGCGAGTACCTCGTGATCGAGTACGCGCCGAGCAAGCGCGGGCAGCCCGGCGACCGGCTGTTCGTCCCCATGGACCAGCTCGACCAGGTCAGCCGCTACGTGGGCGGCGAGAGCCCGAGCCTCGACAAGCTGGGCGGCGCCGACTGGACCGCGCGCAAGAACAAGGCGCGCAAGGCCGTCCGACAGATCGCGGGCGAGCTGATCAAGCTCTACGCCGCCCGTCAGTCGACGAAGGGGCACGCGTTCGGTCCCGACACCCCCTGGCAGGCCGAGCTCGAGGACGCGTTCGCCTTCGTCGAGACGCCGGACCAGCTCGTGACCATCGACGAGGTCAAGCGCGACATGGAGCGGTCGGTGCCGATGGACCGCCTGGTCTGCGGCGACGTCGGCTACGGCAAGACCGAGATCGCGGTGCGGGCCGCCTTCAAGGCCATCCAGGACGGCAAGCAGGTCATCCTGCTGGTGCCGACGACCCTGCTCGTCCAGCAGCACTACGCGACGTTCGCGGAGCGCTTCGGGCAGTTCCCGGTCACCATCCGGCCGCTGTCGCGGTTCCAGACCGAGAAGGAGTCGCAGGAGACGCTCGCCGGTCTCGCCGACGGCAGCGTCGACCTCGTGGTCGGCACGCACCGGCTGCTGCAGCCCGGCGTCCAGATCAAGGACCTCGGTCTCGTGATCGTCGACGAGGAGCAGCGCTTCGGCGTCGAGCACAAGGAGGCGCTGAAGCACCTGCGGGCCGCGGTCGACGTCCTGGCGATGTCGGCGACACCGATCCCTCGCACCCTCGAGATGGCGGTCACCGGCATCCGTGAGATGTCGACCATCGCGACGCCGCCGGAGGAGCGCCACCCGGTGCTGTCCTTCATCGGCGCGTACGACGACAAGCAGGTGGCGGCTGCGATCCGCCGGGAGCTGCTGCGCGAGGGACAGGCGTTCTTCATGCACAACCGCGTGCAGTCGATCGACAAGGTCGTGAAGCGGCTGGGCGAGCTCGTCCCCGAGGCGCGCGTGGCAGCCGCCCACGGCCAGATGGGCGAGCAGGCGCTCGAGAAGGTCATGGTCGACTTCTGGGAGAAGCGCTACGACGTGCTCGTCTGCACGACGATCGTCGAGTCGGGCCTCGACGTGTCCAACGCCAACACGATGATCATCGAGCGGGCCGACACCCTCGGCCTCTCGCAGCTGCACCAGCTGCGCGGCCGGGTCGGGCGAGGTCGCGAGCGGGCCTACGCCTACTTCCTGTACCCGCCCGACAAGCCGCTCACCGAGACCGCCCACGACCGGCTCGCGACCATCGCGCAGCACTCGGAGCTGGGTGGCGGCATGCAGGTCGCCATGAAGGACCTCGAGATCCGCGGCGCGGGCAACCTGCTGGGTGGCGAGCAGTCGGGCCACATCGCCGACGTCGGCTTCGACCTGTACGTGCGGCTCGTGGGCGAGGCCGTGGCGGAGTTCCGCGGCGACGGCGGCGAGGACGGCCTGCCCGGCGGTCGCGAGGTGAAGCTCGAGCTCCCCGTCGAGGCCCACCTCCCGCACGACTACGTGCCGAGCGAGCGGCTGCGCCTGGAGATGTACAAGCGGCTCGCCGACGTCCGCTCCGACGCCGACGTCGAGGAGCTGCGCGCGGAGCTGGTCGACCGGTACGGCGAGCCGCCGGAGGTCACGGAGGTGCTGCTCGACGTCGCACGTCTGCGCGTCGCGGTCCGTACCGCCGGCCTGACGGAGGTCACGTCGGCCGGATCGCAGGTCCGCTTCGGCGGCGTCGACCTCCCGGAGTCGGCCCAGATGCGGCTGCGGCGGGTCTACCCGAAGAGCCTGTACAAGCCGGCGACGCACGTCGCGCTCGTGCCCGCGCCCAAGACGGCACCCGTCGGCGGGCGGCCGCTGCGTGGTCGTGAGCTGCTGCAGTGGGTGGCCACGGTCGTCGAGACCCTCACGGCCTGAGCCACGGACGACGGACGGCCCGGCACCTGCAGGGTGCCGGGCCGTCCGTCGCGTGGCGTCAGCGCGTGATGCGCAGGGCCGTGCGGGTGCCGTCCTTGGCCGGGTGGTTGGCGTCGCCGGAGTAGCGGATGAAGTACGTCCACGTGCCGGTGGAGCCCGCCGCCGGGATGCCGACGACGGCGCGGCCGTTCCTCAGCGTGACGGGTCGGCTGTACCGCACCGTGCGGCCCTTCTTCAGGACCGCGCGCACCGTGCCCGTCGCCTGGGCGGGGCTGCCGGACGTGACGACCACCGTCGCTCGACCGGTCTTGCGCTTGGTCGGGCGCGTGGTCGACGGACGACGCACCGTGGCGGCGTATCGCGTCACCTCGATCGTCGTCGTCGCGCCCGTGGCGGCGGCGTGCGTCGTGTCACCGGAGTAGTGGACGGTCGACGTCCAGCGCCCGAGGCGGGTCGCCTTCGGCACCTTGACGGTGGCCACGCCGTCCTTCAACGTCGCCTTCGGCCCGGTGAGGGTGGTGCTGCCGTTGACCAGGGTCGTGTGGACCGTGCCGGTCGGCACCGAGTCGTCGGGGCTCGCCACGGTGACGCGGGTCGAGCCCGTCGTCGTGCGGGTCGGCTTGACCTCCGAGCCGCGCGAGAGCGTCGGGGTGAGGGGCTCGGGTGCCGGGTCGACGAAGGTCAGGGGCGTCGCGGTCTCGTACGCGGCGACGGTCGCGCCGCCGCCGGCGTAGGTGTAGATGCCGTAGGTGCCGGTGCGGTCCTTCAGCCAGTCCTCGTTGACCGGGATCGTCGCGGTGAACGTGCCGTCGGAGCGCAGCTCGGTGTAGTTCGGCGCCTCCGGGTCCTGTGCCGGGCTGCTCGCGGCGAAGGACGCACGCGGGACGGCCCACTTCACGGCCGGCGCGGAGGTGTCGCCGCTGTCCGCGTTGGCCCGCGCCGACGAGGGCGCGCCCTGCGACGGACGCCAGACGTCGGCGTAGCGGCCGAACGCGACGTACACGCCGGACTTCTGGCCGGCGAACGGAGGCCGCGTGCCCGTCGCGAGGGACGGGTCGAAGCCGCGACCCTCGACCGTGACCGAGGTGGTGGCGCCACGGGTGACCTGGGTGTCGGAGACGGTGACCGTCGGGGTCTGCGCGAAGGTCACGTCGAAGGGGAGCTGCGGCTTGTTGTCCTGCTTGCCGGCGCAGCCGGTGGAGTAGAAGTGCGCGAGGACGGACGTGCCCGCCTCGTGGGTGGCGAGGGCGTCGAGGAAGTCCGTCGGCCACGCGCCCCACCAGCCGGTGGCGCCGTCCTGCGCCGAGCACGTCCGCGTCTGGGCGGTGGTGCCCGACGGGGCGTCCCACGTGACGCCCTGGTAGTCGGGGGTCACCCGGTATCCGGTGGGCGTCTGGGCGCTCAGGGAGCCGGCGTCGAACGTCGCGACGGTGAGTCGTCCGAAGTCCTTCGCGGGGAAGGGCTCGCCGGTCATGGACTGACCGGCACCGATGGTGAAGCGCATCGTCAGCGTGCCCGAGCCGTCGGGCTCCACGTCGAGCTGCGGGTCGGCGTAGATCTCGTCGGGAGCGCCGTACTGCGCGGGGTAGGCGTTGACGGTGTAGCTGCCGGTCCAGCTCAGCTCCGCCGCGCCCGTGGTGCGGTCGACGGTGCCGTCACCGCCGGTGAACTGCACGACGTTCGGTGCCTTGCCCGCCTTCGACGTCGGGAACGACGTCGTGGGGACGGGGTCGACGCGGTAGACCTGCTGCGGGGACGTGTTCGGCACGGTGCTGACGTCGCCGGCGAGGTAGCGAGCGTCGCCGGTCGGGTCCTTGAACGTCCAGGGGCCGAAGATGCCGTCCTGCGCGTAGCCGCTCAGGCCCCAGGTGAAGGTGGCCTCGCTGACGGTGTCCGACGCGGTCGAGGCGGTCGGTGCCGCTCCGGCCGACGGCGTGACGACCGCGAGGGTCGCCGCCGCGAGGGCGCCGGCGCCGAGGAGCGACACGAGTCGCGTCCTGCGGCGGGTGGGGGTGCTGGACATGGTGTTCCTTTCGGAGGTGGTCAGCCCCGCCGGGGGGCTGCTTCGGGGGAGGGGCGGGACGTGCGGGAGGCCGCGACGCTGCTGCCGGTGACGACGAGCGCGGCGAGGCCGGTCAGCGCGGCGGCGAGCCACCACCAGA
>NZ_JAMXRU010000083.1 GCF_024124745.1 Aeromicrobium sp. CnD17-E | reverse complement strand
CGGCGTGCGGCGACGGGTCGGGGCCGGCGGCAGCGAGCGTGCGGCGCGCGACGTCGCGGGCGGTGTCGAAGTCGACGGAGCCGTCCTGGGTCGCGCCGCTGAACAGCTGCTGCATCTGCCCGAAGATCGCGCCGAGGTCGGGTGCCTGGTCGGCGGGGCCGCCGGCCGCGCCGGGGATGCCGCCGAGCGCCCCGAAGACCTGCTCGAAGGGCGTCCCGGCGAAGGGGTTGGGCTGCTGCGGCTCCCGGTTCTCCTCGGAGGAGGAGTCGTCGCGGTCGTCAGGTGTGTCGGCCATGGGGCCAGCGTATCGAGGCGGCCCCACGGGCTCCGGTCGTCCGACGCCGCTCGCGCTGGGCGGCGCGGTGCGGTCGCGCCGACTACGGTGGTGTCCCATGAGCACGGTCCGCCTGGTCGACGTCCGCGACACCGCCCTGAGCCTCGACGAGGTCTTCACCGCGGTGCGCGACCCGCACGCCGGTGGTGTGGCCCTGTTCGTCGGGACGGTGCGTGACCACGACGGTGGGCAGGACGTCAGCGCCCTGTCCTACAGTGCGCACCCGAGCGCCGTCGAGCGGCTGCGCGACGTCGCGGAGCGGGTCGCGGCCGAGGAGGACGTCGTCGCGGTCGCCGCGGTGCACCGGGTCGGCGACCTGCAGATCGGCGACCTCGCGGTCGTCGTGGGCGTGTCCGCCGCCCACCGGGCCGAGGCCTTCACGGGTGCCCGCCGGCTCATCGACGAGCTCAAGGCCGAGGTGCCGGTGTGGAAGCACCAGACGTTCGAGACCGGTGACGCCGTGTGGGTCGGTGCCTGTTGACCGGCGCAGTTGTCGTCGAACTCTAGGGTGGAGCCGTGCCCGACGACCCTGGACGAGACACCGCCGTGCCCGAGGGCGCCCCGCAGGACCCCGACGCCCACCGGCTCGGGCGGCGCTACGTCACCCTGCTCGTCGCGGGCGTGAGCGTCGTCGCCCTCACGTGCGTGGCGTTCCTGCTGCCCGCCCCGTACGTGACCATGCGTCCCGGCCCCGCCTTCGACACGTTCGGCGAGATCGGTGGCCGGCAGATGTTCACGTTCGGCAAGGGTGTGAAGACCTACCCCGTCGACGGTGCGCTCGACTTCACGACGGTCTCCGTCACCCGCGCCGACACGCACGTCAGCCTAGGGTCGGTCGTCGAGGCCTTCCTCACCTCCGACGTGGCCGTCGTGCCGCGCGACATCGTCTATCCCGACGACGAGTCGGCCGCGGCGTCGAAGGCCGAGGGTCAGGCGCAGCTCACCAGCTCCAAGGACAGCTCGCTCGTGGTGGCGCTCCGCGCCGCCGGCTACCGCGTGGGGGAGCGCGCGTCCGTCGCCGCCGTCGCCCAGGACGGTGCCGCCGCCGGAAAGCTGCGGCCGAAGGACGAGATCACCGCCGTCGACGGTCGACGCACCCCGTCCTCGGCGTCGGTCGTCGAGGCGGTCGGTCGGGTCGAGCCGGGCACGACCGTCACCCTCGACGTCGTCCGCGACGGCACGCGGCGCACGGTCGACGTGACCACCCGTCCCGACCCGCGCGACGCCTCCGTCCCGCGCGTGGGGGTCTCGCTCGGCACCGTCTACGACTTCCCGATCGACGTCGAGAACAACGTGGGCGACGAGGTCGGCGGCCCGAGTGCCGGCACCATGTTCGCGCTCGCGATCTACGACCGCCTGACGCCCGGCTCGCTCACGGGCGGGCGCACGATCGCGGGCACCGGCACCATGAGCCCCGACGGCACGGTCGGCCCCATCGGCGGCGTCCGTCAGAAGATCGCCGGTGCCGCAGCGGCAGGCGCCAAGGTCTTCCTGGTGCCCGACGCGAACTGTGCCGAGGCCGCGCAGGGCTCCGACCACGGCATGACCCTCGTGCGGGTGGCGACCTTCGACGAGGCTGTCAAGGAGCTCACGGCGCTCGCCAAGGATCCCGACGCCCGGGTCAGGACGTGCTCGTGACGACGCCGGAGCAGGAGCCGCTGCCGTCCACCCCGCTGCGGCTGGCCGCCCTCGAGGTCGAGGCGCACGCGGCCGCGGACGGGTGGGACCAGGCGCCCCGCCTGTACGCGCTCGTGCGCACCGCGGCCCTCGTGGAGGCCGAGCCCTCGCTCGCGGCCCAGCTCGCCGTTCCGCTGCGCGACGCGCCCGACGGCTTCACGACGATCGAGCAGGAGCTGCACCTCGAGGGTCGACCGCTCGAGGACGTGCTCGAGGAGATCCAGTGGCCCGACGCCGTCGACGGGTGCGCCGTCGTCGTCGAGCGCATCATGCTGCCGCCCGAGGCCGAGGAGGACCTCCCGTCCGACCCGGCCGCGGTCGCGGAGGCGGCCGCCCGCCACCCCGCCCGCCAGGACGTGCGCCTCGTGGCCGTCGTCGACCGAGCGGGGGAGCGGCACAGCGCCGTGCGCGCCCGCACGCCCGCCGACGCCGCGCTCCTCGAGGGCCCCGACCTGGTGCCCGGTCTGGTGCAGGCCCTGCTCCGCACCCTCGACGTGAACGCCTGACGTAGGCTCGCCCCACCGTCAGCCCCACCGCTGGACCCGACCCCAGAACGACACCTGGAGCCCCGTGAGCGACATCTTCGGTACCCCCCGTCCCCGACCCGAGCCGACGCCCGGCGGGGTCGACAAGCGCCGGAAGGTGCTCGTGCCCACGCTCGTCACGCTGGCGGCGCTGCTGTTCCTCGGGTCGATCTTCACGTCGGTGTGGACCGACCGGCTCTGGTTCCGGTCGGTCGACTACTCGAACGTGTTCACCACGGTGATCGTGAACCGGGTCGGGCTCTTCGCGGTGCTCGGCCTGCTGTTCGGGCTCGTCGTCGCCGCCAACGCCTGGCTCGCGCACCGTCTGCAGCCCGACACGCTGCCCATGCGCCGTGACGACCCCGCGTTCCGGTACCGGCAGGCGCTCTCGCCGGTGAAGCGTCCGGCGCTGATCGTGCTCGCCGTCGTGCTGACGGTCTTCGCCGGCTCCGTCGCGTCGTCGCGCTGGGAGACGTTCCAGCTGTGGCGCCACGGCACGTCCTTCGGCGAGCAGGACCCGCAGTTCAACAAGGACATCGGCTTCTTCGTCTTCGACCTGCCCTGGTTCAACTTCCTGTCCTCGTTCCTGTTCGCGCTGGTGGTCGTCGCCGTCCTGGTGAGCGTGTTCGTGCACTACGTGTTCGGCGGCATCCGCTTCGCCGGCCGTGGTCCGCGCTTCACGCGCGCGGCGCAGGTGCACCTGGCGGTGCTCGTCGGGTTCGGCGTGCTGCTGCGGGCCTTCGGCTACTGGCTCGACCGCTACAACCTGGCCGTCAACGGCTCCGGGCTGTTCACCGGCATCGGCTTCACCGACGCGAAGGCGCGGATCCCCGCGGCGAACATCCTCATCGGCGTCGCGCTGGTGTGCGCCGTGCTGTTCTTCGCGTCCGTCTTCGTGAAGTCCTGGGTGCTGCCCGGCGTCGGGCTCGGCCTGCTGCTCCTCACGTCGGTGCTCATCGGCGGTGTGTGGCCCTACGTCATGCAGTCCTTCCAGGTGCGTCCGTCGGAGCCGGACAAGGAGGGTCCGTACATCGCCCGCAACATCGAGGCGACGCGCGAGGCGTACGACGTCGCCGACGTGGAGACCGAGGACTACACCGCGAACACGACCCTGACGCCGCAGGAGCTCAACGCGTCGGCGGAGTCGCGCGTCAGCACGCGTCTGCTCGACCCGACGCTCATCTCGCCCGCCTTCCAGCAGCTGCAGCAGGTACGCGGCTACTACACCGTCCCGCAGACCCTCGACGTCGACCGCTACAAGCTGGGCGACGACGACATCCCGCAGGACGTCATCATCGCGGCCCGTGAGCTCGACCTGGGCGGCCTGCAGGACTCCCAGCGCAACTGGGCCAACGACCACACCGTGTACACGCACGGCTACGGCATCATCGCCGCGCGCGGCAACCAGCGCGGCGAGCAGGGCGAGCCGGTGTGGGTCGAGAAGGACATCCCGCCGGTCGGTGAGATCGAGACCGAGGTGCCGCCGCGGATCTACTTCGGCGAGAGCTCGCCGTCGTACTCGATCGTCGGACGTCCCGAGGGCGCCGCGCCGATCGAGGTCGACATCCCCCGCGGTGGTGGGTCGGGCAACGACGGCGCCGAGAGCGCCACGCAGAACACCTACGACGGCGAGGGTGGCGTGCCCATCGGCAGCCTCTTCCACAAGGTGCTCTACGCGTTCAAGTTCGCCGAGCCCAACATCGTGCTGTCGAACCGCGTCAACGAGAACTCCAAGATCCTCTACGACCGGCACCCGCGCGACCGCGTCGAGAAGGTCGCGCCCTGGCTGACGGTCGACGGCGACACCTACCCGGCGGTCGTCGACGGTCGCGTGGTGTGGATCGTCGACGGCTACACGACGAGCAACAGCTACCCGTACAGCGAGCGCCGGTCGCTGCGCCAGGCCACGGACGACACGCTGACGCAGGGCTCGTCGCAGGCCGCCCTGCCGACGGACAACGTCAACTACATGCGCAACTCCGTCAAGGCCGTGGTCGACGCCTACGACGGCAGCGTGAAGCTGTACCAGTGGGACACCCAGGACCCGGTCCTCAAGACGTGGATGAAGGTCTTCCCGGGTGTGGTCGAGCCGCGCTCGGAGATCGACCAGAGCCTGCTGGAGCACCTGCGCTACCCGGTCGACCTGTTCAAGGTGCAGCGCAACGTGCTCGAGCGCTACCACGTGACGGACGCGCAGACGTTCTACGAGGACGGCGAGCGCTGGCGCGTGCCCGAGGACCCGGCCACCCCGTCGGGCCGGACGGCCACGCAGCAGCCGCCGTACTACCTGACGACGGCCCGTCCCGGCCAGGAGGACCCCGCGTTCTCGCTGACCAGCGTCTACCTGCCGAACAGCCGCCAGAACCTGGCCGCGTTCATGTCGGTGAACTCCGAGGCGTCGAGCGAGGACTACGGCAAGCTGCAGATCCTGCAGCTGCCGAGCGACACGCAGGTGCCGGGTCCGAGCCAGATCGCCAACCAGTTCAGCTCCGACCGCGGCGTGACGCAGGCCCTGCTCCAGTTCCGCCAGTCCGACGCGCAGGTGCTCAACGGCAACCTGCTGACCCTGCCCGTGGGCGACGCGCTGCTGTACGTGCAGCCGGTCTACATCCGACGGCAGGCGAACGAGGGCACGTACCCGGTGCTGCAGTTCGTGGCGGCGTCGTTCGGCGAGGAGGTCGGCTTCGGCCAGACCCTCGACGAGGCGCTGCGCGTGGCGCTCGGCCTGGCCGAGGGCTCCGTCCCCGATCCGGACGAGGAGTCCTCGGGTGGCGACACCGGTGGCAGCGGCGACGGCGGCGCGAAGACGACGCAGGAGTACCTGCGTGACGCGTCGGCCGCCTACTCCGCGGCCCAGAAGGCCCTCGAGGCCGGCGACCTCGCCGAGTACCAGCGTCGGATCAACCAGATGAACGCAGCGGTCGAGAACGCCCAGGACGCCCTGGGCCAGTCCGACCAGAGCGGCGGCCAGTAGGGGGTCCGCTGCTCGAGCAGCGAAGCGCTTCGCTGGTCGAGTAGGCCGACCGGCTGGGGGCACCTCCCGCTTGCGGGGGCCGAAGGAGCTCGGTCGGACGTATCGAGACCACTCTGGGCGGACGCTGGGAGCCAACTCACGCTGATCCGTTGCCGGGTGGTCTCGCTCCGTCGCGGCTACGCCCCACTGCGACGGCTCCATCGCAGGGACTTCGCAAGCTCGTCCCTGCTACTCGAGCAGCGAAGCGTTCCGCTGGTCGAGTAGGCCGGAGCCGCGACGAAGGAGCGTGCTCCGGGCGTATCGAGACCACTCTGGGCAGACGCTGGGAGCCAGGCCGCGCTGGGCTGTTGCCGGGTGGTCTCGATACGCAGGGACCTCGCAAGCTCGTCCCTGCTACTCGACCAGCGGAACCCACCGCTGGTCGAGTGCCTTCACGAGCGCCAGCGAGGGGAGGTGTATCGAGACCACTCCAAGCAGTCGCTGGGGGTTGGCTCGCGCTGGGCCGTTGCCGGGTGGTCTCGATACGTCCGAGCTTCGCAAGCTCGCTCGGACTACTCGACCAGCGAAGCGTTCCGCTGGTCGAGTAGGCCGGAGCCGCGACGAAGGAGCGTGCTCCGGGCGTATCGAGACCACTCTGGGCAGACGCTGGGAGCCAGGCCGCGCTGATCCGTTGCCGGGTGGTCTCGCTCCGTCGCGGCTACGCCCCACTGCGACGGCTCCATCGCAGGGACCTCGCAAGCTCGTCCCTGCTACTCGACCAGCGAAGTGTTCCGCTGGTCGCGTGCGTGCGCGAGGGACGCGGGGCTTCGGGGGCGGTGGCACTCTGGGGGGATGAGACGGGTCGGGTGGGTGCTGGTGGCGGTGGTCCTCGCGGGGTGCGGTGGCACGGGTGGGGGAGGAGAGCGCGACAGCACGCCCTCGTCAGCCCCTTCGACGACGCTGCCCGACGACCCGACGCCGACGCTCCCCGACGACGACCCGACGCCGACGGCCAAGCCGTCGGCCGGCCTGCAGAGCGTCACCGGAGTCGTGGAGCGCTCGCCGGAGGACCGCTGCGTCACGCTCGCCGCCACCGGCCGCACGTGGGTGCTCACAGGAACGGTCGCCGGCCTGGAGGCCGGCGACCGTGTCACCGTGCGGGGCCGGCCCGACTCCGACGCGACCACCACCTGTCAGCGAGGACCGGTGCTCGTCGTTGTCGAGGTCGAGCGCGGCTGACTACTCCTGCTCGTCCTTCGCCGTCGCCTTCGGAGCGAGCGGCTGAGCCGTCTCCGGGGCGGTCGGCGTCGTGGTCGTCGCCGACGGGGTCGGCTCCGGGGCCGTGCCGGTCACCCGGACCGTCCCGCTGCCGAGCACCGCACCCTCGGACGAGATCACCTGCATCTCGCCGAACAGCGAACGACCCTCGGTCGGCTGCGCCGTCGGCTCCAGCGAGCCCTTGACGACCGCGGTGCCGCCGCGTGCCAGCTGGACGGGCGTGTCGTCGACCGCGAGCGTGCCCAGGCCTGAGGAGTAGAACACGTCGAGGTAGTCGTACTCGGTGCTCCCGGCCGGCACGGCGTAGCCGTCGACGACGACGGTGTACGTACCGGCGGCGGGGGAGTCGAGCGTGACCGACTCCTCGGAGTCGCCGTCCGCGGACTGGCCGGCCAGCGACCCGTCCGGGTTGAGGACGGCGAGGTCGAGGTCGGCACCGGCGTCGGACGTGCTGCCGATGGTCGCCGTCAGGCTCGACGCACCCTCCGGGACGTCGACGGTGTACGTCTGGCGAGCACCGTCGTCGATCGTCTTGCGCTCCGCGAGGGCGCTGCCCAGGTCCCCGCCCTGCGGCGTGACCGTGACCGGACCGAACGCGTTCTTGAGCGTCCACTCCAGCGCCGTCGCGCCACCGTCGGCCGCCGGGGCGACCTCCTGGGAGGCGGGGTCGACGGTGACGCCCTGGACCGCGGCGGTCAGCGTGAACGGGTTGTCGAGCAGCGGCGACGTACGACGCGACTCCACCTCGATCTCCCAGACACCCGGCAGCGGGTCGGCGTAGCTCCGCGACGTCGGCTTGCAGGCCTTCGCGTCGCTGAAGTTGGTGTAGCACGCCGTCGACGCCGTCGACTCGACCGGGACGCCGTAGGGGTTGATCGCGATGAAGCGGGCCTGGCTGCGCGTGGCGATGCCGGACAGGTTCACCTGCAGCGCCTTGGCACCCTTCGGCACCGACACGAAGTACGACGTCGACCGGTTGCGCTGGACCGTGCCGCGGTTCTCCTTGGCGAAGCTCGGCGAGGTCAGCCCCGTGGACTGCACGACAGTCACCATGACGCGGTGGTCGACGACCGGGGTGGCCGGGTCGTCGATCTCCACGATGGCCGAGTGCGCACCTTGCGTCTTGGCGGTGGCGGTCACCGGCAGGCTCACCGTGCGACCCCGCGCGAGCGTGATCGAGGTGGGCGCGCGGAACGTGCCGTCGTTGCCGACGATGCGCACCGTGTGCTTGACCGACTTGTAGGTGCCGGACGAGCGCGTGATCTTCACGTCGTACGTCTTGGCCTTGTTCAGCGTCTGACCGCCCTGGTCGGCGGCGCAGCGGTTGTACAGGCCCGTGCCGCGACCCGGCTTGGCCAGGAAGTCCGACAGCGGGGTGCAGACCGGCGCGTCGGTGCGGTAGTCGGCCGTGACGGCCTTCTTGAGCAGCAGGCTCCACGCACCGGGCACGTTGACCTGTCCGGTGCCCTGGCCCGCCACCGTCTCACCGGAGAAGAGCTTCGCCGAGGAGTACAGCGCGTTGCGCAGCTGCTTGGGCGTCACCGGGATCTCGCGAGCGAGGGTGCCGGAGAGCAGCACCGCTGCAGCGCCGGCGGCCTGCGGCGAGGCCATCGAGGTGCCGTTGAACATCGCGTAGCCGACCGGCAGCGTGTAGCCCGCCTCCTTGAGGTCGGGCTGCTTGAGCCACTGGGGCACGGTCGAGATCGCCGAGCCAGGAGCCGCGACGTTCGGCTTGAAGTCGCCGGACTCCGTCGGGCCACGCGAGGAGAAGGGGTGCAGCGCGAGCGCGGCCGAGACGACCGAGCCGTAGTTGGCCTTCCAGGTCTCCTTGGAGATGGACGACGCGACGCTGACGACCTTGCCGGCCACGGACGGGTCGCCGATGGTGTTCAGTCCCGGGCCGCTGTTGCCGGCGGAGATGAACAGCTGCACGCCGTAGTCGTCGATCAGACGGTCGTAGACCTTGGCGCGGGCGTTGTTGGCGTCGTTGAGCGCCGGCAGGCCGCCGATCGACATGTTGACGACGTCGACACCGCGGTTGGTGACGAGGTCGACCATGCCGTCGAGCAGGGCCGCGGCGGTGCAGCCGCCACCCCACGTGCACGCACGGCTCGAGACGATCTTGGCGCCGGGCGCCTGGCCGTTCATGGCGCCGCCGAACAGCGAGTGACCGGCGGCGATGCCGGCGACGTGGCTGCCGTGGGCGTCCTCGACGATGCCGATGTTGACGAAGTCGGCGGTGCCGGGCAGGTCGGCGGGCGCGAGGCTGACGTCCTCGCGGTACTCGACCGTGAACGGCATGCGCTCGACGATGTCGGTCGACGGGTCGTCGGTGCCGAAGTGGCCGACCTGGAACTTCTCCTTGTACGGGCGCATCAGCTCGTCGTCGGAGAAGACGTTGTCCTGGTTCGCATCGACCCAGATGTCGTGGGTCGTCTCGTCGTAGAGGATGCCGAACCGGTCGGTGGTGTCGCCGTCGCGGTTCACATCGCCACCGGGCTCGCTGCCGGCGGTGATGCTCTCGCTGAAGCGGTTGACGCGGAAGGTGCCCTCACGCGGCGCGGTCCAGGTCTGGTTGGCGTAGGTGAACGTCGGCGAGGCGGTCACGGAGGTGATCATGGCCCGCCACGTGCTGTCGTCGTCGAGCAGCGGGTCGGTGCCGGTGACCCAGTCGACGATCTTGCGCTCGCCGGTGCTGGTCTCCTGCAGGGCGGGGTGATCGAGGTCGACGCCGGAGTCGATGATGCCGATGGTGACGCCGCGGCCGTCGTACTTCGGGTTCTTCGCGACGAAGTCGGTCGTGCCGGTCTCGCGCGTGGGCATGTACGGGTTGGCGTCGGGGGTGCTCGCGCCGGGCGCGCTGCTGGGCGCGGAGCCGTCGGCGGAGACCTTGCCGGGGGCGGGGTCGTCGATCGGGATGGTCTCGTCGAGGTCGACGGCGTCGACCTTCGAGAGCGCGGCGACCTTCTCGACGCGCGAGGTGGGCACGCTGGCGCGGACGTAGCCGAGCTTGTCGTCGACCTTGCCGATCCAGGCACCGGAGGCCTCGAGGGAGTCGACGACGGCTGCCGTGGCCTTGCGCTGGGTGGCGATCATGACGGTGACGCGCTTGTCACCGTTCTGGCGGGCCTCGGCGAGCAGCTCGCGGTCGGGCTGGCCGAGCTTGTCGCCGGCCGGTGCGTCCTTGACCTCGTCGGTCTGCGCGGTCTGGTCCGGTGCCTGGTCGACCGTCGTCCGCGGGTCGTCGGGCGCTGCGTTCGCTGCGCCCGCCGAGGTGATGGCGAGCGCGAGCGCGATGGTGGAGGCGGCTCCTGAACGGAGCAGCCGTGTGCGGCGTGTGCGCAAGGTGGTGCGTCCTCTCTGCTACCGGACCGTGGTCCGGCGTCCCCCCGTGGGACAAGGCGTGCCCGCCCGAGGGGGCGAGGCATGGGAGACAGTCTCACCCCGTGCCTGCTGCTGCGCCAGGGCTGACGGGCCTGCAATCTCGGGCTTAACCGATTCGTCACCTTGCCGGGCACCATGCGCGAAGCCCCTCCCGGACGGGTCCGGGAGGGGCTTCTGGGCGTCGTCCGCCGCGGCGGAGCGGGTCAGCGCTGCAGGAAGTCGAGCAGCACGCGGTTGAGCTCGTCGGCGTGGCTCACGTTGAACCCGTGGGGTCCGTCGGCCACCACGTGGACCGTGGCGTCCTTGACGATCTCGCCGGTGCGCTTGCCGGAGACCTCGAACGGCACGACGGCGTCGCCGTCACCGTGGATCACGAGCGTCGGCACGTCGATCTTCTCGAGGTCGTCGCGGAAGTCGGTGGTGCCGAAGGCCTCGACGCAGCCGAGCATCGCGGTGGTCGACGCGGGCTCGACGAGCGCGATGGCCTCCTGGCGCTGGGTCTCGGTGACCTTGAGCTCGTCGCCGGCGCTGAAGAAGTTCGTGGTGAACTCCTCGAGGAAGCCGGCGCGGTCGTTGCTGACGCCGTCCTTGAAGCCCTGGACGTCCTCGGGCGTGAGGCCGCCGTCGGGGTTGTCGTCGGACTTCAGCAGGAACGGGGGCACGGCGGCCGCGAAGACCGCGGAGTGGATGCGCTCGGAGCCGCGCGTACCGAGGTAGCGCGCCACCTCGCCGCCACCCATCGAGAAGCCGACGATGGTCGCGTCCGTGACCTCGAGCTGCTCGAGCAGGCCCGCGAGGTCCTCGGTGAAGGTGTCGTAGTCGTAGCCGGTGTCGGGCTTGTCGCTGGCGCCGAAGCCGCGACGGTCGTAGGTGATGACGCGGTAGCCGGCCTCGGTCAGGGCCGGGACCTGCTCCGACCACGAGGCGCCGCTGAGGGGCCAGCCGTGGATGAGGACGACGGGGCGGCCGTCGCCGCCGGAGTCGGTGTAGCTGATCTGGATGCCGTTGGTCTCGAGCGTGGCCATGGGGTGTTCCTCCGTGGGTATCGGGGATCGTGCGCTCTAACGTGTTCAAGTCTTGTTCAGTGCCCCGGGTTCGCAACTCGAACGTGCACGTTGTGATGGCGCGCGTTGTAACTCTCGGTCTCACTGGATGGATGACTCGGCTCGATCGACGCGCAGCCGGCCGGGAACGGACGTACGCTCGCCGTGACGCACACCACACGGCCAGCAGGGGCGGCGGAGGTGGCGCAAGGCCAGGAGGCGGGGTCGTGGCTGACTCACTGATCGAGAGGTCGACCGTGCTGCGTCGCGTGCGTGCGGTCGGCAAGGCGTTCACGACGCCGCTGCACCCCGACGACTACCTCAAGCTCATCAACCCGCTGTGGTCCGCCCGCGAGCTGCGCGGTCGCGTCGAGCGGGTCGAGCAGGTCACCGACCGCTCGGCGACGCTCGTCATCAAGCCCGGCTGGGGCTGGTCGTTCGACTTCCAGCCCGGCCAGTACATCGGCATCGGCGTGGAGATCGAGGGCCGGTTCCACTGGCGGTCGTACTCCCTCTCGTCGGCGCCCGTGCGCTCGGAGGGCACCGTCGCGATCACCGTGAAGGCGATGCCCGAGGGCTTCCTGTCCGAGCACCTGGTCAACGGGCTCGCGCCTGGCACGATCGTCCGGCTGGAGTCGCCCCAGGGCGACTTCGTGCTGCCCGACCCGCCGCCGGCGAAGATGCTCTTCGTCGTCGGCGGCAGCGGCATCACCCCGGTGATGTCGATGCTGCGGACCCTCGACCGTCGCGGCTCCGTGCCCGACGTCTTCCTCGCGTACTCCGCGGTCGACGAGGACGACATGATGTTCCTCGACGAGCTGCGGGAGCTCGCGGCGAAGCACGACCGCTTCACGTTCCACGAGCGGTTCACCGACCGCGACGGGTTCCTCACGCCCGACCGGCTGGGCGACGTCTGCCACGACTGGGCCGAGCGCGAGACGTGGGCCTGCGGCCCGCAGCCGATGCTCGACGCGCTCGTCGAGCACTTCGAGCGGCTGGGTCGCGAGGACGAGCTGCACGTCGAGCGGTTCTCGCTCGGCGCCACCGAGACCGACGCCGAGGGCGGCACGATCACCTTCGGCGACACGGGCAAGAGCGTCGAGGTCGACGGGGCCACGACGTTGCTGGAGGCCGGCGAGCAGGCCGGCGTCAACATGCTGTTCGGCTGTCGCATGGGCATCTGCCACACGTGCGACGTGCCGCTGCTCAGCGGCCGCGTGAAGGACCTGCGCAGCGGCGACGAGCACACCGAGGGCGAGTACGTGCAGACCTGCATCAGCGTCGCCGCCACCGACTGCACGCTCAAGATCTGAGGAGACACCCATGGCCTACGCCGACGTGCGCGAGTACACCCACCTGACCGACGAGGAGGTGGAGGCGATCGGGCGCGAGCTCGACGAGATCCGCGCCGAGGTCGAGGCGAGTCGTGGTCAGGCCGACCGCGACTACGTCCTGCGCATCATCGCCCTGCAGCGACGGCTGGCGGCCGCCGGGCGCATCACCCTGTTCGCGAGCCTGTTCCCACCCGCGTGGCTGCTCGGCACGGCGCTGCTCTCGTCGGCCAAGATCCTCGAGAACATGGAGATCGGCCACAACACGATGCACGGGCAGTGGGACTGGATGAACGATCCCGAGGTGCACTCCAGCAGCTGGGAGTGGGACACCACGCAGCCGGCGGAGCAGTGGAAGCACTCGCACAACTACATCCACCACCAGTTCACGAACGTGCTCGGTCACGACAACGACGTGGGCTACGGGATCCTGCGGATGAGCCGCGACCAGAAGTGGACGCCCTACAACCTCGGCCAGCCGGTCTACAACGCCCTGCTCGCGCTGTTCTTCGAGTACGGCGTGGCGCTGCACGACCTCGACATCGAGGCCATCCGCAAGGGCGAGAAGGACCCGAAGCTGCTCAAGCGCCAGCTCAAGCAGATCGGCGACAAGATCGGCAAGCAGGCGCTCAAGGACTACGTCGTCTACCCGGCGCTGACCGGTCCGGCGTTCCTCAGCACGCTGACGGCGAACATCACGTCGAACCTCGTGCGCAACGTGTGGGCCTACATGATCATCTTCTGCGGCCACTTCCCCGACGGTGCGGTGCACTTCACCGAGGAGGAGCTCGAGGACGAGACGCGCGCCGAGTGGTACCTGCGCCAGATGCTCGGGTCGGCCAACTTCGAGGGCGGCAAGTTCCTGCACATCATGAGCGGCCAGCTGGGCTACCAGATCGAGCACCACCTGTTCCCCGACCTGCCGAGCAACCGCTACGCCGAGATCTCGGTGAAGGTCAAGGACATCTGCCGTCGCTACGGCATCCCCTACACGACCGGCCCGCTGCACAAGCAGTACGGCCAGACGCTGCGCACCATCATGAAGCTGTCGCTGCCGAATCGTCGCACGAAGGACAACCCGGCGCCGCCCGCCCCGCGTACGCGTCGGCTGCGCGACGACGAGCGTCCCGGACGGCGCCACGAGCTGGGCCGCTGGACGAACGCGGCCGCCACGTCGTGAGCGAGGGTGTGGTGACGGCGGCGTCGGGCCCGGTGGTCGAGGGCTCGGCGCTGCCGTTCGCGTGCGTGGACGACGAGGGCCACGGCACGCACGAGAGGATCGTGAAGAAGCAGGCCATCCGGTGCTCCCTGAGCCGGATCTGCGGGGTGTGCGGCGAGACGCTGACCCGCCCGGTCGCGTTCGTCGGCACCCCCGACGAGGCCCTCGACGGGGAGTTCGCGTTCCCGCCGTGCCACGTGGCGTGCGCCCGCGAGGTCGCTGCCGACCCGCGGCAGCGGCTCGGTCACGAGCAGCCGCCGCACCGTTGGGTGCTGGTCAGCACTGCAGGCTTCGACCTGGTCCGGCCCGCTCGCCGCGGCGAGCCGGTGTGGTTCCGTCCGAACTCGGTGCTGGAGCGCGAGACGCTCTGAGCGTCAGGCCGCCAGCGCGCCGCGGATGAGGTAGCGGTCGCCCTCCTGCGTGAGCAGCAGGGTGAGCGCCTGGGTGCGGCGCGTCCCGCCGATCTCGTAGGAGTAGGTGTAGGTGACCCGCATCTGGTCGGGGTCGGAGCGCACGGCCTCGATCCGCACGTCGCTCACCCGTCCCCAGAAGTCGGTGTAGCCGGCGATGCCGCCGCTGGCCTGCTGGTAGGACGCCGTCAGCAGCTGGAAGCCGCGCTGCGGGTCGCTGGCCGCCGTCCGGACGTAGTCAGTGGCGAACTTCTCGAGGCGCTGCTGCGCGGTGAGCGGCGGTGCGGCGGATGCTGCGGCGGCGACCGGCGCGCTGTCGTCGTCCGTGGTCGCGAGCACCCCGGCGCCGGCCGCGCCGAAGGCGACGAGCGCCGCGGCGGCGACGAGGATCGTGCGACGGTCGCGTCGACGGCGTCCACCCCGACGGCTGGTCGGCGGCGGCAGGTCCGGGGGA
>NZ_JAMXRU010000082.1 GCF_024124745.1 Aeromicrobium sp. CnD17-E | reverse complement strand
TGCGGACCGCCTGCCAGGCGGCGGCTCCCGCGACGGCGACCCCGGCGGCGCGCGTGCCGGCGAGCGCGACCTTGCGCCCGGTGCGGTAGTCGCGCACGTCCCAGCCCTGCGCCTTCGCGTGGGCGCGGAGCCGCGGGTCGGGGTTGATCGCACAGGGGTGGCCCACCAGCGAGAGCATCGGCAGGTCGTTGCTGGAGTCGGAGTAGGCGTAGCAGCGCTCGAGGTCGAGGCCCTCGCGCTCGGCGATCGCCCGCACGGCGACGGCCTTGCCCTCGCCGTGCAGCAGCTCGCCGACCAGCTCGCCGGTGTAGGTGCCGTCGACGTGCTCGGCCACGGTGCCGAGGGCGCCGGTGAGGCCGAGGCGTCGGGCGATGACCGCGGCGATCTCGATGGGCGCGGCGGTCACGAGCCAGACCCGCTGCCCGGCGTCGAGGTGCTGCTGGGCCAGTGCGCGGGTGCCGGGCCAGATCTTGTGCGCCATGTGCTCGTCGAAGATCTGCTCGCCGATCTCCTCCAGCTCGGACACGTCGTGTCCCGCGATGAACGCGAGCGCCGAGGAGCGGGCCTTCGCGATGTGCTCGGGGTCCTCGACGCCGGCCAGGCGGAAGTAGACCTGCTGCCACGCGGCCTTGACGATGTCGCCCGTGGTGAAGAAGTCGCGCTGGTGCAGCCCGCGCGCGAAGTGGTAGATCGACGCGCCCTGCATGATCGTGTTGTCGACGTCGAAGAAGGCTGCGGCGTCGGGGTCGGGATCGGGGGCGAGCCAGTGCTCGACCTCGCTCGCGGCCGCCGCCGCCTGGCCGGCGAGCACCGACCGCGACCGCAGGTTCGGCCCCGGCCGGGGGACCCGCTGGCTGGACATGACCCGAACCTATCGGGTTCCTCGTCCCCTCCCCACGTTTTGTGGACTCGATGACGGAATCGGGCGCGAAAACCGACGTCAGGTCCACAAAACGCGGGGAGGGGGAGGGGGCGGGAGAGGGGCGCGGGGGGCTGGCCGTCTGTGGTTGACTCGCATCGTGACCTCCTCGAACGTGTCCGCGCTGGTCAGCGCCGCCGCGCGACGCTCGCCCGAGGCCGTGGCCCTCGTCCAGCACCGCGGCGGGCGGCAGGAGCGCACGTGGGCGCAGCTCGACGCCGACGTCGACGCCGCCTCCCGCGCGCTGAGCGGCGTCGGCCTGCGCGCCGGGCACCGTGTCGCGCTCGTCATGGCCAACCGGATCGACCTCGCCGTCGCCTACTTCGGGATCCTGCGCGGCGGGATGGTCGCCGTGCCCGTCAACCCGCGATCGACCGAGCGCGAGATCGGCCGCATGCTGGCCGACTCCGGCGCGCGGGTCGTGCTGTGCGACGAGAGCGCCGTGGAGCAGGTGCGTGCCGCGGTGGCCGACCTCGACGTCCTGGTCGTCGTCGACGGCACCCCGCGGCGCGAGGGCGAGGTCGCGTTCGACCGTCTCCTGCGCGACGCCCCCGACGTGGAGCCGGCCGCGCCCCGCGACGAGGAGGCGCCGGCGGTGGTGCTCTACACCTCCGGCACGAGCGGCAGGCCGAGGGGCGCGATCCTCACGCACCGTGCCCTGCTCGCCAACATCGAGCAGACCGCGGCGGTCGAGCCCCCGATCGTCACGCCCGACGACGTCGTGCTCGGCCTGCTGCCCATGTTCCACATCTACGGGCTGAACGCCGTGCTCGGCCAGGCCGTGCGGCAGGGCGCGCGGGTCGTCATGGTCGACGGCTTCGACCCGGCCGGCCTGCTGCGCACGATCCGCGACGAGGGCGTCACGAACGTGGCCCTCGCCCCTCCGGTCGTCGCCGCGTGGGCGGGTCGTGCCGACCTGCGCGAGCACCTGGCCGGGGTCAAGCACGTGCTGAGCGGTGCCTCCACGCTCGACCCCGAGCTCGCCGCGGAGTTCGCGGCGTCGTCGGGGCACGTCGTCGAGCAGGGCTACGGGCTCACCGAGACGGCCCCCGTCATCACGGCGACGCTCGCGTCGGGCCGCCCGGACGGCGTGCCGCCGCGGCCCGGCTCCGTCGGACGTCCGCTGCCGGGCGTCGAGCTGCGCCTCGTCGACACCAGCGGTCAGGACGCCGAGCCCGGTGACCCGGCCGAGGTGTGGGTGCGTGGACGCAACCTCTTCTCCGGCTACTGGCCCGACGGGTCCGACGGCCCGCGCGACGACGGCTGGTACCCGACGGGCGACATCGGGTACCTCGACGACGCCGGCGACCTGACGCTGGTCGACCGGGTCCGCGAGCTCGTGATCGTGTCGGGGTTCAACGTCTACCCGGCCGAGGTCGAGCTCGTCGTCGCCGAGCTCGACGACGTCGCCGAGGTGGCGGTCGTCGGTCTCCCCGACGAGCAGACCGGCGAGGCGGTCGTGGCGTTCGTCGTCGCGACGGACGGTGCAGCGACCGACGGGCTCGAGGCCCGCGTGCTGGAGCACTGCTCCACGCGGCTGGCCCGGTTCAAGCAGCCGCGCCAGGTCGTCGTGGTCGAGGGACTGCCGCACTCCGCCACCGGCAAGGTCGCCAAGGGTCGGCTGCGGGCGCTCGCGCGCAGCCAGGACCTCGGCCTCCAGGCCCGATGAGCCTGTTCCGCCGCCGCCCCGGGTCGCCCGACGACCCGCAGGCCGCCCCTGCGCCGCCGGGGTCCGGCGCCCCCGTGCCGCACGCGCACGACGCCCGCGTGGTCGTCTACAGCCGCGCGGGCTGCCACCTGTGCGAGACCGCCGAGGCGGAGGTCGAGCGGGTCTGTGCCGAGCAGGGCAGCGACTGGGCGCGGGTCGACGTCGACACCGATCCCGAGCTCGTCCGTCTCTTCCACGCGATGGTGCCGGTGGTGTTCGTCGACGGCCGTCAGCACGACTTCTTCCGGGTGACGCCGGCCCGGCTGGTCGCGGCGCTCGAGCGCCCGGCTCCCTGAGCGGCGAGCGGGCGTGGCGGGCGAGGCGCGCCGGTGAGGCGCGGCGCCGTACTACCACGTCGCGTGTGAGGAATCCCACCCACCCCCGTCGTCGATTTTGTTCCGTCGTTCACAAGCTCGTAAACTGATCCCTGCGCTGCCCGCCCACGTCGGGTGAATCCTTTGCGGCGCGATGGAGCACCGTGACCCTTCTGCGCGAGACCCCGGCCGGGACCCCCGATCCCGCGGCGGCATCGGCGACCCGCGACGTCCCTGACGCGACGCTCGCCCGCCTGCCGCTGTACCTGCGGGTGCTGCAGACGTTCGCCGACGCGGGCGCCGCGACCTGCTCGTCGGTCGAGCTCGCCGAGGCGGCGGGCGTGAACCCCGCGAAGGTGCGCAAGGACCTCTCCCACCTCGGCTCTTACGGCACCCGCGGCGTCGGCTACGACGTCGAGTACCTGCAGTACCAGATCGCGCGGGGCCTCGGGCAGACGCAGACGTGGGACGTCGTCATCGTCGGTGCCGGCAACCTCGGCTCGGCCCTCTCGACCTACGGCGGCTTCGCGCCGCGCGGCATCCGCGTGGCGGCCGTCCTCGACACCGACCCGTCCCGCGTCGGCAGCACGGTCGGCGACGTCGAGGTGCGTCCGCTCGACGTGCTCGACGCCGTCGTCGCGGAGCACGCCATCGCGATCGCCGTGGTCGCGGTGCCCGGCGAGGCCGCGCAGGACGTCGCCGACCGCCTGGTCGCCGCCGGTGTCACGAGCATCCTCAACTTCGCACCTGCCGTGCTGCAGGTGCCGCCCCACGTGCAGGTGCGCAAGGTCGACCTCTCGGTCGAGCTGCAGATCCTCGCGTACCACGAGCAGCGGAAGGCGGAGAAGCCATGAGCGTGTTGGTGGTGGGTATGTCCCACCGGTCGGCCCCGATCGACGTGCTGGAGCGCGCGTCGCTCGACACCGACGCGGCGGTGAAGCTCGCGCACCGGGCGCTGGAGACCGCGTCGGTCACGGAGGCCGCCGTCATCTCCACGTGCAACCGGGTCGAGGTGTACGTGGAGGCCGACCGTTTCCACAACGCCCTGGAGGACGTCTCGCACCTGCTGGCCGAGCACGCGGGGCTCGGGCGCGAGGACCTCGTGTCGCACGCGTACGTGCACTACGACGACTCCGCGGTCGCGCACCTGTTCTCGGTGGCGGCGGGGATGGACTCGATGATCCTCGGCGAGAGCCAGATCCTGGGCCAGGTGCGTCAGGCGCTGCACACGGGGCAGGCGGAGTCGACGGTCGGCTCGGCGCTGAACGCGCTGTTCCAGCAGGCGCTGCGGATCGGCAAGCGGGGGCACGCGGAGACCGGGATCGACCGGTTGGCGCCGTCGACCGTGACGGCCGGCCTCGACGCCGTGGGCGACGTGGTGCTCGAGCCCGACACCCGGTTCCTGGTGGCCGGTGCGGGCACGATGGCCAGCCTCGCCGTCCGCACGCTCGTGGAGCGGGGTGTCGAGCCGCGCCGCATCATGGTCGCGAACCGCACGTTTCAGCGCGCCTACGAGCTGGTCGCCACGTTCGGCGTGAGCGCCGTCCGCTGGGAGGCGCTCGACGTCGAGCTGGCGGCCGCCGACGTCGTCATCAGCTGTACCGGCGCGGCCGGCTCGGTCTTCGAGACCGACCGGGTCGCCGCTGCCCTCGCCCGGGGTGGTCGCCGGTCCGAGGAGATGGTGTTCGTCGACCTGGCGCTGCCGCGTGACGTGGCCCCCGGCGTGGGCGAGCTCGACGGGGTGACGGTCATCGACCTGGTCACGCTCGCCGCGCGCTCGGAGAACGCCGAGCTGGCCGGTGACGTCGACCAGGTGCGCGCGATCGTCGCCGACGAGGTGCGCAGCTTCCTGGCCGCCAAGGCCCAGTCGCGTGTGACGCCGACCGTGAAGGCGCTGCGCAGCATGGCCACCGAGGTGGTCGAGGCCGAGACGGCGCGCCTGCTGGGCCGTCTCGACGGTCTCGGGCCGGAGCAGGTCGAGCAGGTCCGGATCGCGCTGAAGCGGGTCGCGGACAAGCTGATCCACGCGCCGACGGTGCGCGTCCAGCAGCTCGTGGACGGTCCTGCCGGGCTCACGTACGCCGACGCGCTGTCGGACCTCTTCGCGCTCGACCCGGCCACGGTCGACGCCGTCACCCAGGTGAAGGGAGGCAAGGGATGAGCGACCGCGCCCCCCTGCGTCTCGGCACCCGTGCCAGCGCCCTCGCCACCACCCAGTCGGGGCAGGTGGCCGCCCGCATCACCGAGCTGACCGGCGTCGAGGTCCAGCTCGTGACGGTCAGTACCGAGGGCGACCGGAACCAGGCCCCCCTCACCCAGATCGGCGGCACGGGCGTGTTCGTCGCGGCCCTGCGCGAGGCGGTGCTGGAGGGTCGCGTCGACCTCGCGGTGCACTCGCTCAAGGACCTGCCGACGACGCCCGACCCGGCTCTGACCCTCGCGGCCGTCACGTCGCGGGAAGACCCGCGCGACGTGCTCGTCGCGCGCGACGGTCTCACCCTCGGCGAGCTGCCGCACGGCTCCCGGGTGGGCACCGGCTCGCCGCGTCGCGCCGCACAGCTCAACGCGCTGGGGCTCGGCGTCGAGATCGTGCCCGTGCGTGGCAACGTCGACACCCGCATCGGCAAGGTCACGTCGGGCGAGCTCGACGCCGTCGTCCTGGCCCGTGCCGGGCTCCTGCGTCTGGGGCGTGAGGACGAGGCCACCGAGGTGCTCGACCCGATCCAGGTGCTCCCGGCCCCGGGCCAGGGCGCCCTGGCCTGCGAGTGTCGCGCCGACGACGCCGAGACCGCTACGATCCTCGCCGTGCTCGACGACCCGGACACCCGGGCCGCCGTCACCGCCGAACGTTCCCTGCTCTCCGCGCTGGAGGCAGGGTGCAGCGCACCCGTCGGTGCGCTCGCCGACGTCGTCTGGGGAGACGACGGCGACGAGCTGTGGCTGCGCGCCGTGGTCGGAGACCCCTCCGGCTCACCCACCATCCGCCTGTCCGCCTCCGGCCCGCTCAGCGAGCCGGCAGCGGTCGGCGAACGTCTCGCTGCCGAGATGCTCGCCGAAGGTGCGTCCGAGCTGATGGCCGACACCCCGTCCGGCACATCGATCGGATCCACCTCATGACCACCCGGCAGTCCAGGAAGAAGACCGACACCGTGACACCACCCACCACCGCCACCGTCGAGGCACCCGCGAAGCAGGACACCGCCCCCAAGCGGAGCCCGAAGCCGCTGGGGCACGTCAGCTTCGTCGGCACCGGTCCGGGCGACGCCAGCCTGCTGACCGTCCGCGCGGCCGAGCTCATCGCCGAGGCCGACGTCGCCATCATCGAGCAGCCCGAACAGGCTGCCCTCGTGCCCGAGGGCGTCGAGGTCGTGGACGGCGGCGTCGGTGAGGACGGCACCGCCCTCACCCACGCCGCGCGCGCCCGCCTCGTCGTCCGGCACGCCAAGACCGGCGCGCACGTCGTGCGTCTCGTCAGCGGCGACCCGTTCACGTACGCCACGGCGCCCGAGGAGGCGGCCGCGTGCGCGAAGGCCGGCATCGCCTTCGAGATCGTGCCCGGCGTCTCGTCCGTCACCGGCGTCCCCGCCTACGCGGGCGTGCCGCTGACGAACAAGGCGCACCGCCAGTACCGCGTGGTCAGCGTCGGCGACGCCACCATCACGTGGGCCGACCACGCCGGCACCGACACGCTCGTGCTGCTGTCCGCGGTCGCGCGCATCGGTGAGGCCGCTGCCGGCCTGATCGAGGCGGGACGCTCCCCGGAGACGCCCGTCGCCATGACCCGCGTCGGCACCACGACCGAGCAGACGACCGTCGTGTCGACGCTCGCCGACATCGCCGTCGACGCGAAGGCCGCGGCCATGACGTCGCCGGCGATCACCGTCGTCGGTGAGGTCGTCGCGATGCGCGAGGCGCTGTCGTGGTTCGAGACGAAGCCGCTGTACGGCTGGCGCGTGCTCGTGCCGCGCACCAAGGAGCAGTCGGCCGGCCTGGCCGCACGCCTGCGCTCCTACGGCGCGGTGTCGGAGGAGGTGCCGACGATCTCCGTCGAGCCGCCCCGCAACCCGCAGCAGATGGACAAGGCCGTCCGCGGGCTCGTCGAGGGCCGCTACGAGTGGGTCGCGTTCACCAGCGCGAACGCCGTGAAGGCCGTGCGCGAGAAGTTCGAGGAGTACGGCCTCGACGCGCGCGCGTTCTCGGGCCTGAAGATCGCCGCCGTCGGCGAGAAGACCGCCGAGGCGATCAGCACGTGGGGCATCCGCGCCGACCTCGTGCCGACCGGCGAGCAGTCGGCTCGCGGCCTGGTCGAGGAGTGGCCGCCGTTCGACGAGCTGCTCGACCCGATCAACCGGGTGTTCCTGCCGCGCGCCGACATCGCCACTGAGACGCTCGTGGCCGGTCTGCAGGAGCTCGGCTGGGAGGTCGACGACGTGACCGCCTACCGCACCGTCCGGGCGGCGCCGCCGCCGGCGCCGACGCGTGAGGCGATCAAGACCGGCAAGTTCGACGCGGTGCTGTTCACGTCGAGCTCGACGGTGCGCAACCTGGTCGGCATCGCGGGCAAGCCGCACGCGTCGACGATCATCGCGTGCATCGGCCCGGCCACGGCGCAGACGGCGGAGGAGCACGGCCTGCGGGTCGACGTCCTCGCCGAGCAGCCGTCGGCGGACGTCCTCGCGGACGCGCTCGCCGAGTTCGGTGCCGCCCGTCGTCTCGCCTTCCTGGAGGCGGGGGAGCCGGTGCTGAAGCCGTCGCAGAAGAAGCCGTCGTCGCGGCGCAAGGCCTGACGTGACGTCCCAGGACGGACCGTCGCTGGGTCGTCGGACGCTGGGCCGACCGCCCGTCCACCGACCGCGCCGTCTCCGCACGACGCCCGCCATGCGGGCGCTCGTGCGCGAGACGCGCACGGAGCCGTCGCAGCTGGTCCTGCCGATGTTCGTGGGGGAGGGGCTCACCGAGCCCAAGCCCATCGCGAGCATGCCGGGCGTCGTGCAGCACACGCGTGCGTCGGCCCGTGAGGCGGTGCGCGAGGCGGCCGGTCTGGGCCTGGGCGGCGTCATGCTGTTCGGCGTCCCCGAGCACAAGGACGCGGTCGGCTCGGGGGCGCTCGACCCGGACGGCATCCTCAACGTCGCCCTGGCGGATGCCCGTGACGAGGTCGGCGACGACCTGCTCGTCATGGCCGACCTGTGCCTCGACGAGTTCACCGACCACGGCCACTGCGGCGTGCTCGACGACCAGGGGCGCGTCGACAACGACGCGACGCTGGAGATCTACGGTCGGATGGGTGTCGTGCAGGCCGAGTCGGGCGCCCACCTCGTCGGCCCGAGCGGCATGATGGACGGCCAGGTCGCGGTGGTGCGCGAGGCGCTCGACGGCGCGGGGCACACCGACGTCGCGATCCTCGCCTACGCCGCGAAGTACGCGTCGGCGTTCTACGGACCGTTCCGCGAGGCGGTCGACTCCTCCTTGCAGGGCGACCGCACGACGTACCAGCAGGACCCGGGCAACGCCCGCGAGGCGCTGCGCGAGACCCTGCTCGACGTCGCCGAGGGCGCCGACATCGTCATGGTGAAGCCGGCGCTCGCCTACCTCGACCTCGTCGCGTCGATCCGCGCCGCCGTCGACCTCCCCGTCGCCGCCTACACCGTGTCGGGCGAGTACGCCATGGTCGAGGCCGCGGCCGAGAAGGGGTGGATCGACCGCGAGCGCACCGTCTCGGAGACGATCACCTCCATCCGCCGCGCGGGCGCCGACATCGTCCTCACCTACTGGGCCGCGGAGATCGCCCGCCGCGCCTGAGCGTTCGGCTCGGTCGGCCGGTGCGTTGGCGTGGCTTCCCGGTCGGGCGGGGCTGCGTCGGCGCGGCTTCGAGTGGGTGTGGTCTCCGCAAGGGCCTCGACGGGCGGCTGGGCGGGCGCCGGTCCGGGGTCTCGGGCTGCGGGTTGCGTTCGGGGTGGAGGCACGATTCTGCGTTCTCGCCCCCTGAACGGTAGGTGTGCCACCATCCACCCCAAGGTCACCCACGATTCTTCCTTCGTGCGCTGAAGCCCGAACGCTTCTGCGTTCGCGACGGGATCCCGTAGGAAACGCAGAAGGCTTGGCCCTCCGACGCACGAACGCGGGATCGTGCGTCCCACGTGGGCCACAGCCCGAGAACCCGACCCAGCGCGCACCCAGCCGCCCGGTCGAGGCCCCTGTCGGAGACCACACCCAGCGTCAGCCGCGCCAGCGCAGCCTCACGTCGACGAGAAGCCGCGCCAGCGCAGCCTCACCCCAACGAGAAGCCACGCCGACGCACCCATGGGGATTTCCGGGAGGCCCCTCGACGCGACGAACCCCCGACCACCGGCCGGGGGTTCGTCGTCGGGGCGGGTCAGCCCTTCGTGTACTTGTCCATGCAGGCCTTGAAGCGGGCCGCGTGGGTGTCGACCGGGAGCAGGGAGACCTCGACGGCGCAGCGCAGGTTCGCCTCGGTGGCGCTGAGCAGGTCGGTCACCGGCTTCGTGATGGGCGCGAGGGGGGTGTCCTTCACGGCACCCTGCACCGCACCGCCGACGGTCGAGCCGCCACCGGAACCGCCGGTGGAGCCGCCGCCCGTGCCGCCGGAGCCGCCCGAGCCGCCCGTCGAGCCGCCGCCGGACGAACCGCCCGAGGAGCCTCCCGAGCCTCCGGTGGAGCCGCCGGACGTGCCGCCCGAGGACCCGCCGGAGGAGCTGCCGCCGCGCGGCTTCTTCGTCGACTCCTGGACCTTCTGCTCCTGCTTGGCCGCGTCACGACGCTGGGCGGGGGTCAGGGTCTGGTCGAACGAGCGGCTGGTCAGCACCGAGCCGGTCGACGTGCCGTTCGGGGTGGCGGTGAAGTCGCCGCTCGCGTACGCCTTGCTGATGCCCAGCACCAGGTCGACGTACTCCGAGGAGTTGTTGTACCGGCGCACCGCTGCGGCGGCGCCGTCCTGCGTGGAGAGGTCGCCGCTGCCGGAGCAGAGGTAGATGGCGGCCGCCGTGGCGGCGTCGTTGATGTTCTGCGGGTCCTTCTTGCCGTCACCGTCTGCGTCGACGCCCACCGAGCGCCACGTGCCGGGGATGAACTGCATCGGACCGACCGCGCGGTCGTAGACGGCGTCGTCGTCGAGCCCGCCGTTGTCGGTGTCGCGGATCTCGGCGATGCCGTCGCGGCCGTCGAGCGGGATCCCGTAGATGCCCGGCTTCGCCACGCCCTTCGCGTCGAGCGCGTTGCCGCCGGTACGACCGTGGTTGGACTCGACCCGCCCGATCGCGGCGACGAGGTGCCACGGCAGGTTGCAGGACGGGTCGGCCTTGCCCAGCAGCTCCTCCGCACGGCGGTACGCCGACAGCGCGGCCGTCGGGATGCCGTTGGTCGACAGCGTCGCCAGCGTGCCGCTGGCGCCGGCGCGGGAGTCGACGCCCGGCGGCGCTGCCTGCACGCTCGCCGGCTGCTCGAACGCCGTGGCCGGCACGTCGGGGATGTCGTCGGCGCTCACCCGGTCGCTGGCCGTGGCCAGACCCGTGTTGCTGATCGCCGCTCCCCAGGCGACCACCAGCAGACTCATCGGCACCAGGGCGCTGGCCTTCTGCCAGCGGCTGAGCTTCCGTGCTCCCATACGTCTCGTGTCCCTCCCGCGACCGCCGTGGCGGCGGTCACAGTAACCAGATGTTACCGGCCACCACTCCCTCGTGGATGTGGCCTGCATCTCATCAACGACGGATGTGTCCCTCAGGTTACGTCCGCGTGGCTCGTACGGCACGCCTGACCGACGGCAGGAGCCCCCTGCCGCCGTCCCGGCGCTGGGCCCGACCCGGGACAATGGGGACCATGTCCTCCACCCCGCAGTCCCAGCAGTGGTTCGACCGCGCCGTCCAGGTGTCGCCGGGTGGCGTGAACTCCCCGGTGCGCGCCTTCCGAGCCGTCGGCGGGACGCCGCGCTTCATGACGTCGGCCCAGGGCGCCTGGCTGCACGACGCGGACGGCACGCGCTACCTCGACCTCGTCGGCTCCTGGGGACCGATGCTGCTCGGGCACGCGCACCCGCAGGTCATCGCCGCGGTCGCCGAGGCGGCCGGCCGTGGCACGTCGTTCGGCACGCCCAGCCCGCCGGAGGTGGAGCTCGCCGAGGAGATCGTCGCCCGGACGCCGGTCGACCTCGTCCGCATGGTCACGTCGGGCACCGAGGCCACGATGTCGGCGATCCGCCTCGCCCGCGGGTTCACCGGTCGCACCCGGGTCGTGAAGTTCGCCGGCTGCTACCACGGTCACGTCGACTCCCTGCTCGCCGAGGCGGGGTCGGGTGTCGTCACGCTCGGCCTGCCCGGCTCACCGGGCATCCCGGCGCACGTCACGGCCGACACGATCGTCCTGCCCTACAACGACCGCGACGCCGTCACCGCGGCGTTCGCCGAGCACGGCGACGAGATCGCCTGCGTCATCACCGAGGCCGCGGCGGGCAACATGGGCGTCGTCTCCCCGTTGCCCGGCTTCAACCAGTTCCTCTCCGAGACGTGCGCCGCGCACGGGGCGCTGCTCGTCAGCGACGAGGTCATGACCGGCTTCCGCGTGACCCGCTCCGGGCACTGGGGGCTCGACGGCGCCCACGAGGGCTGGCGACCCGACCTCCTCACCTTCGGCAAGGTCATGGGCGGCGGGTTCCCCGCAGCCGCGTTCGGCGGGCGCGCCGACGTCATGGCCCTCCTCGCGCCGAGCGGTCCGGTGTACCAGGCGGGCACCCTCGCCGGGAACCCCGTCGCCTCCACCGCGGGGCTCGCCACGCTGCGCCTCGCCGACGATGCGGCCTACGCCCGCCTCGACGACTGGTCGGCCCAGGCCCGGACGCTGGTGTCGTCCGCGCTCGACGACGCGGGCGTGCCGCACGTCGTGCAGAACGTCGGCAGCATGTTCAGCGTCGTGTGGGGCCTGACCGAGCCCGTGCACGACTTCGCCGGCGTGCAGCGCCAGGAGACGCACCGCTACACCGCCTTCTTCCACGCCATGCTCGACGCGGGTGTGTACCTGCCGCCGAGCGCCTACGAGTCGTGGTTCGTCTCGGCGGCTCACGACGACGAGGCACTCACTAGGATGGCCGAGGCCCTGCCCGCCGCCGCGCGTGCCGCTGCGGCGGCCACCCCGGCCTGACCGAGCCCGACGGCACACCGTCCACCGCGAGGAAATCCCCATGAGCGAACGCACCATCGTCCACCTGATGCGCCACGGCGAGGTGCACAACCCGCAGGGCGTCCTCTACGGACGGCTCCCGGAGTTCTACCTGTCGGACCTCGGGCACCAGATGGCCGAGCGCGCCGCCGACCACCTGTCGACGAACGAGATCGTGCACCTGGTCTCCTCCCCGCTCGAGCGCGCCCAGCAGACCGTGGCCCCGCTGGCCAAGCTGCTCGAGGCTCCGGTCACCACCGACGACCGCGTCATCGAGGCCGACAACCTGTTCGAGGGCCGCACGGTCGGCGCCGAGCCGAAGGCGCTCCTGCACCCCAAGAACTGGTGGCTGCTGCGCAACCCGTTCCGCCCGTCGTGGGGCGAGCCGTACCGCGAGATCGCCGCGCGCATGCAGGCTGCCGTCGCCGACGCCCGCGACGCCGCCCGCGGGCACGAGGCCGTCATCGTGTCCCACCAGCTCCCCGTGTGGATCGCGCGACAGGCCTACGAGAAGAAGTCGTTCGTGCACGACCCGCGCACCCGCCAGTGCTCGCTCGCGAGCCTGACCAGCCTCACCTTCGACGGCGACCGCTACGTCGGCTTCACGTACGCCGAGCCCGCCGGCGACCTCCTGCCCGACGCCCTGAAGGCCGGCAAGAAGTTCGTCGGGGGCGCCTGAGCCGTGAGCCGTTCCCTGCGCCGACGCGGCTCCGCCGTCCTCCTCGCCCTGGCCCTCGTCGTGCTCGCGGCGTGCTCCGGCCGTGGCACGGAGGGGTCCACCGGCGGCTACGTCAGCGCCAGCCGCTTCGTCACGTCGGTCCCCGTCGAGGACCGCACCGACGCGCCGGTGCTGGAGGGCGAGGACCTCGAGGGCAAGAGCATCAGCTCGGCCGACTTCGCCGGCAAGACCCTCGTGGTCAACGTCTGGGGCTCCTGGTGCCCGCCGTGCCGCAAGGAGGCGCCGGTGCTGGAGGAGGTGGCCCAGCAGTACGCCGACCGCGGCGTGCAGTTCCTGGGTCTCAACGTGCGCGACCAGACCGCTGCCGCCCGTGCCTTCGAGGAGCGGATCGGCACGACCTACCCGAGCATCGTCGACTCCGACGGTCGCCAGCAGCTCGGCTTCGCCGACAGCCTCCCGTCGCAGGCCATCCCCACCACGTGGGTCATCGACGCGAAGGGCCGGGTGGCCGCCCGCGTCATCGACCCCGAGCTGCGTGCCTCGACGCTGTCCGGCGTCCTCGACGACGTCCTGGCGAGCACCTCGTGACCGACTGGTTCGCCGACACCGTGCTGTCGGGGTCGCTGCTGCTGGCCGTGCCCATCGCCGTGCTGGCAGGGCTCGTGTCGTTCTTCTCCCCGTGCGTGCTGCCCCTGCTGCCCGGCTACCTCTCCTACGTCAGCGGGGTCGGTGTGCAGGACCTCGAGACGAAGGGTCGGTCGAGGCTGCTGCTCGGGTCGGTGCTGTTCGTGCTCGGGTTCACGGTGGTGTTCGTGACCGGCGGCGCCCTGTTCGGGGCGCTCGGGCAGGAGCTCTACGACTACCGACGCGTCATGTCGGTGGTGCTGGGCATCGTGGTGATCGTGCTCGGACTCGTCTTCAGCGGCGTGCTGCCGATCCTGCAGCGCGACGTGCGGGTGCACGCCGTGCCCGCGGTGGGCGTCGCGGTCGCGCCGCTGCTCGGCCTGTTCTTCGGCCTCGGCTGGCTGCCCTGCATCGGCCCGACGCTGGGCGCGGTGCTGACCCTCGCGAACAACTCCGGCACGCTCGAGCGAGGGGCGTTCCTGACCTTCGTCTACTGCCTCGGGCTCGGCGTCCCGTTCGTGCTCGCGGCGCTCGGCTTCGGCCGGTTCATGCACGCCGTCCGGTGGGCGCGCCGCCACCAGCAGACCCTCCAGCGGGTCGGTGGTGGCTTGCTCGTCGTGGTCGGCGTCCTGCTCGTCACGGGCGTGTGGGACGCGGTCGTCGTGCAGCTCCAGACGTGGGCCGGCGGCTACGGGGCGGCGATCTGATGGCCCGCTCCCGCAAGGACCGCGCGCCCGCGGAGCTCGCCCCGGCGCTCGGACCGGTCGAGACGCTGCGGTGGGCGTGGCGCCAGCTGACGTCGATGCGCACGGCGCTCCTGCTCCTGCTGCTGCTCGCCATCGCGGCGGTCCCGGGATCGGTCGTGCCGCAGCGTGGTGTCGACGCCCGCGCGGTCGAGGCGTTCCAGGCCCGCCACCCCGACCTCTCGCCGTGGCTGGAGCGGCTCGGCGTCTTCCACACCTACACGTCGCCGTGGTTCAGCGCGGTGTACGTGCTGCTGATGGTCTCGCTCATCGGCTGCATCCTGCCGCGCACGAAGGTCTACCTGAAGTCGGTGCGCGCGCGTCCGCCGCGGGCCCCCCGCAACTTCGACCGGCTGCCGGCGTCGGCCACCTTCGAGACCGACGCCGAGGTCGAGGAGGTGCTCGCCGTCGCGCGGGGTGCGCTGCGCGGTCCGCGACTCCTGCCGAGCCGCGTCGACGTGGTCCGCGACGAC
>NZ_JAMXRU010000081.1 GCF_024124745.1 Aeromicrobium sp. CnD17-E | reverse complement strand
CGACCGGGCGGCACGCGACGCCGCCGCCGAGGCCGGACGGGTGGCTCGTGAGGCCGACCGCCTCGAGCGCGGACCCCGGCGTCAGTCGCGCTCCCGCAGCACGTCCGCAGGTCGCTCGACGCTCGACCGTGCGGTCGGCGAGGCGTCGCGCACGCTGGCGCGCGAGCTGGCGAAGAGCCTGTTCCGCCGACGTCGCTGATCGCGCCCGGCGGGCCTGCCGACGGTGGCGGGCGACGTCGCCGGGGTGGCCTCAGGGTGACGTACGGGTGACCGATGGGTGACGTCCCCGAGGTGCACGCGGGGCGGTTCACGCCATAGTGGGGCCATGAGCCTCACTCCCGTCGGCACCCGTACGCGCCTCGGGTTCCGCGCCGTGGTGCTGGAGGTGGCGCTGATCGCCGTGCTCTACGTCGGCTACAGCGCCTCGCGGATGCTCGCCTCCGACGACCGCGGTGCGGCGCTCGACCGCGCGAAGGACCTGCTGGGCCTCGAGAAGGCCTGGCACCTGGACGTCGAGCAGGCCCTCAACACCTGGGTGGTGCACCACGACCTCGTGGCGGTCGCGTCGAGCTACTGGTACGCCACGGCGCACTACGTGGTCACCGCCGTCGTCCTCGTGTGGTTGTTCGTCCGCCGCCGCTGGTTGTACGGCCGGGCGCGGACGTCGCTCGTCGTGGCCTCTCTCGCCGGCCTGGCCTGCTACCTGACGGTGCCGATGGCCCCGCCACGCTTCGTCGAGGGCTACACCGACGTGCTCGCCCTGCACTCGGCCGCGGGCTGGTGGGGGTCCGATGCGTCCGCCCCGCGCGGCATGGGCGACCTGACCAACGAGCTCGCGGCCTTCCCGTCGCTGCACGCGGGCTGGGCGCTGTGGGTCGCGCTCGCCCTCACCGCGGCCGGGGTCGGTCGGGTCTGGCGCACCCTCGGCTGGGCGCACGCCCTCGTCACGGCCTTCGTCGTGGTCGGGACGGGCAACCACTGGCTGCTCGACGTCGTGGGTGGCTGGGCGGTCGTGGCCGTCGCGTGGGCCGGTGTGGAGATCGTCACCCAGCGGCGGGCGCCGGCGGATGCGACGGCGGCGGCACCGACTTCCTAGTCTGGGGGGCATGAGCGAGCACGCCCCCTCTCCCGTCCCCGTGACCGTGTCGGTGACGCGTCATGTCGACCCAGCGCACGAGGACCAGATGGTCGCGTGGCTGCGGGCCGGCTCCGAGCTGGCGGAGCGTTTCGACGGCTTCCTCGGATCGGGCTGGGTGCGGACGTCGCCGACGTCGGGGGAGTGGCACATGCTGTTCCGCTTCGCGAGCGACGCCGACCTCGACGTCTGGATGTCGTCGCGGCAGCGCCGGTGGTGGCTCGACAGCGCCCAGGGCATCGCCGACGAGACCCGGCTCGAGCGTCGCACCGGCATCGAGGGCTGGTTCGACGACCCGTCCCGTGTCGACCTCGAGGACCTGCGCTCGGTCCCGGTCGCGCCGCCGCGGTGGAAGCAGATGGTCTCGATCTTCATCGTCTTCTTCCCGCTGAGCGTCGTGACGAACGAGATCGGCGTGCACTACCTGGCCGACGTGTGGCTGCCCCTCCGCGTGCTCGCCACGGTCTGCGTCATGACGCCGCTCATGACATACGTGCTGCTGCCGTGGGTCACCCGGCTGCTCGGGCCGTGGCTGCACCGTCAGCCCCGGTCGCGCTGATCCGGGCGGGACCCCCGGCTCAGCGAGGGTCAGGCCTTCTTCGCGGCCCGGCGCACCGGCTTGCGCGCCGGCTTCGGACCCGGACGGTGCACGAGCACCGGGCAGGTGGCCTGGTTCAGGACCTTGTGCGAGACCGAGCCCATGAGCACCGCCTGGGTGCGGGTGCTCTGGCTCGCGAGCACGATGAGGCCGGAGTCGAACCGCTTGGCCGCCTTGATGATCTCGTTCGCCGGCGCGCCGCTGTAGACGTGCGTGGTGACGGGTGGTCCCCAGCCGTCGAGCGCCTCGGCGACCTTGAGCGTGGCCTGCTCGGCCTCGCGGCGGAACGACAGCTCCACGCCGCCGTCGGCGCTGCCCTCGGCCGCGAACGGCACGGCGGCGAGCGGGCTGACGACGGCGACGACGCTGACCTTCGTGACGCTGTCGGCGTCGACGACGTGGCGCAGGTACGTGGCGGACTGGAGCGACTGCTTCGAGCCGTCCGTGGCGACGAGCACGTGCATGGGCTTCTCCTGGGTGGGTCGTTGCGGGTGAGGCTAGCCGGACAGGTCGGTGGGGTCGAGGGCCTGCGGCTGGTGACGCATCGCGAAGGCGTTGACGCCGTACATGACGACGCCGATGAGGACGATCGCGCCGCACCACAGGATCGAGCCCGGGTCGTCGATCATCGTGTGCACGAGGATCGCCACGTTGGCGACGACGCCGACGACGAGGATGACGACCGGCGCGGAGTAGTGCTCGTGCTCGACGGGCGTCCCGCGCAGCTTGAGGGCCGCGAGGCAGACCATGCCGTACACGACGATGAGGAACAGGACGGTCACCGTCGCCAGCCGGTCGACGTCGGCCACGGCCAGCAGCACGCACACGAGGGCCGCCGTGAAGACGATCGAGACCCACGGGGTGCGGCGGGTGGCGTGGGTGCGGGCGAAGATCCGCGGCACGATGCCCTGGCGCGCCATGCCGTACATGATGCGCGACTGCGCCACGAGCGAGACGAGCGTCGTGTTGGTGACAGCCACGAGCGCGATCGCCGAGAACACGAGCTCGGGCACCGGGATCGGGCCGTTCTGCACGACGGTCAGCAGGCTGCCGTCCTCCCCCTTGTTCGCGGTGAGCTCGTCGAGGGGCGCCACCATCGACGCGATGAACGCGATGACCATGTAGAGCACGCCCGCGAGGGTCATGCCGCCGAGCAGCGCCCGAGGGAAGGTCCGGCTCGGGTCCTGCGTCTCCTCGGCGATGTTGGCGGCGTTCTCGAACCCCGTCATCGCGAAGAACGCGAGTGCCACCCCGCCCAGCACGACGAGCGTCGGGTTGCCCTCGTTGAGCTCGAACGGCTGCTGCAGGTTCGCGTCGCCCTCGGCCAGCACGACCACCCCGACTGCGAGGATGATGAGCAGCCCGGTGGTCTCGATCAGGGTCATGACCATGTTGGTCCACACCGACTCGGTGATGCCGCGGAAGTTCAGCAGCGACAGCGCGACGATGAAGATGATCGCGACGAGCGTGACCGACGCGCCCTCGACGAAGGACTGGAAGTAGGTGCCACCGAAGACGCGCGCCAGCGTGCCCGCGGCGGCGATCGTCGCGGCCAGCAGGCAGAACGTCACCATGAACGTGAGGAACCGGTTGCCGAACGCCTTGTGCGTGTAGAGCGCAGCCCCCGCCGCCTGGGGGTACTTGGTGATGAGCTCGGCGTAGGCGAAGCCGGTGAGCAGGGCGACGGTGACGCCGATGACGAAGGACAGCCAGAACGCGCCCCCGACCGTGAACGCCATGACGCCGATGAGGGCGTAGATGCCGGAGCCGAGCACGTCGCCCAGCACGTAGAAGAACAGGAGACGTCCCGTGATGGAGCGCTTCAGCTCCTCCTGCTGCCCGGAACCCCCGGATGCGTTCGTGATCTGGTCGCTCATGCGGTCCCTCCCGATCGCGTGTTCCGTCGATCGTGGTGGCACGGGCGGGTGGGCGCAAGCCCAGCGGGGTTGCGGCGCGGTTACGAGCCGCGGACGTACCCGAGCCGCGCCGCCCGTTCCAGGATCCCGAGGGTGGCCTTGAGGCCGTCCTCGTCGACGATCGGGAACCGCTCCTTCCACTCGTCGCGCGCGTGGCTCCAGTCGAGCACCGACGTGACCCGCGTGCCGCCGTCGACGGGTTCCAGCCGGTATCCCCAGCGGTGCCCGATCGGCGGGCGCACCCGGCCGATGATCGACCAGGTGACCAGCTGGTCGGGCTCGTACTCCTCGATGACGACCGTGACGTCGTACTCCTTGAGGTCGGGGATGTCGCCGTAGGACTCACGGTCCATGTGCACGAGGAACCGGTCGCCGACCGCAGCGACGAGGTCGCCCTCGACCGACTGGAGCATGCCGGAGGCGTCGATCGCGACGTGACCCCACGGGTCGCGCAGCACCGCGAAGATCGTGTCGGCCGACGCCTTCACCACGCGGCTGGTCTCGATGCGTTCGTCGGGGTAGCGCTCGCTCATGCGTCCATCGTCGGCCGCCGCCCGCGGTCGCGCACCCCGTCCGCGCCCGGCGAGCACCCCCGCCCGGCCCGCCTGTTTGCGTGGGGCCCCACGCGAACAGGCTCCTCCCACCGCAGACATGCGCCCGATCTGCGCGTCTGCGTGGGGCCCCACGCAAACGCGCGCTTGGGGCGGGTCAGCAGCAGCGCGCCATCGGCGCGTGCTCGACCCGGTCGGCGCGGTGGCGCTCGAAGGCACGGCGGGTGGTGGGCTCGACGCCGTCGCGCTCGCACGCCACGAGGTAGTCGTCCCACGCCGCCTCGCCCGTGAACTCACGCACGAGACGGCGGAAGCGGGCGAACCGGCTCATCGGTGACCCCGCGGGCTCGTCAGCTCGCCCCGCTCGGCCTCCCACGCGGCGACCGCCTCCTTCTCCTCGCGGGTCGCGACGAAGTCGGCCGGTGCGACGATCTGCGACGGCACGTGCGGCACCTCGGTGGTGGGCAGCGACCCGGCCCGGACCGCGCGCACCCAGATCACCACGGCGTTCGCCACGACCACGATCACGAGCAGGGCGAAGACCGCCTGGATGACGCCGTTCGTCGTGGAGTTGCGGATGATCTGGTCCATCTGGCCCGCGTCGGCCGCGGGCGCCAGCACGTCGCCGGCGTCGCGTGCCTCGCGGTACCGGTCGGCCTGGGCGAAGTAGCCGATGGCGGGGTTGTCGCTGAACACCTTCTGCCAGCTCGCCGTCATGGTGACGACCAGGTCCCACGCGAGCGGGATGCCGGGCACCCAGACCCACCTCAGCTTGCCGTGCTTGAGCAGCAAGGTCACGCAGAGCGTCAGGGCGATGGCGGCGAGCAGCTGGTTGGCGATGCCGAACAGCGGGAAGAGCTGGTTGATGCCACCCAGCGGGTCGCTGATGCCGATGTAGAGGAAGTAGCCCCACGCGCCCACCGTGACGGCACTCGCGCCCCACGCGGCGGGCCGCCACGAGACGTCGCCGAAGCGGGACCAGACGTTGCCGATGGTGTCCTGCAGCATGAACCGGCCGACGCGGGTGCCGGCGTCGACGGCGGTGAGGATGAACAGCGCCTCGAACATGATCGCGAAGTGGTACCAGAAGGCCCGCAGGTTGCCGCCGAACGCCTCGTGGAAGACCTGGGAGAGGCCGAAGGCGAGGGTCGGCGCGCCGCCTGTGCGCGACACCAGCGTCGACTCCTCGATCGACGCCGCCGCGGCGGTGAGGTCGCCGGGCGTGATCGTGAAGCCGAGCTGGCTGACGAACGCCGCCGCGCCCTCGGGCGTGCCGCCGGTCGCGCCGGCGGGGGCGTTCATCGCGTAGTAGAGGCCCTGGTCGATGACGACGGCCGCGATGAGCGCGCTGATGGCCACGAACGACTCCATCAGCATGCCGCCGTACCCGATCATCCGGACGTGGCTCTCCTTGGCGATCATCTTCGGCGTCGTGCCGGACGCGATGAGTGCGTGGAAGCCCGACAGCGCACCGCAGGCGATGGTGATGAAGACGAACGGGAACAGCTTGCCCGCGAACACCGGACCGTCGCCGTCGACGGCGAAGCTCGTGACCGCGTCGGCCTGCAGGGTCGGCGCGGCGATGACCAGGCCGACGGCCAGCAGCACGATGACGCCGATCTTCATGAACGTCGAGAGGTAGTCGCGCGGTGTCAGCAGCATCCAGACCGGCAGGATCGACGCGACGAAGCCGTAGACGACGAGCGCGATGACGAGGTGCTCCTTGCTGAGCGTGAGCGCGTCGCCGAGGCCCAGCTGGTCGACGTACCCGCCGCCGACGATCGCGAGCAGCAGGAGCACGACGCCGATGGCGGTGGTCTCGAGGACGCGACCGGGCCGCAGGTAGCGCAGGTAGAAGCCCATGAAGAGCGCGATGGGGATGGTGAGGCCGATCGAGAAGACGCCCCACGGCGACTCCGCGAGCGCGTTCACGACCACCAGCGCCAGCACCGCGAGGATGATGATCATGATCGCGAAGACGGCGATCAACGCCGCCGTGCCGCCGACGACGCCGATCTCGTCGCGCACCATCTGGCCGAGGCTCTTGCCGTCGCGGCGCATCGACAGGAACAGCACGACCATGTCCTGGACGGCGCCGGCGAGGATGACGCCGACGATGATCCAGATGGTGCCGGGCAGGTAGCCCATCTGCGCCGCGAGGACAGGACCGACGAGCGGACCGGCGCCGGCGATGGCGGCGAAGTGGTGGCCGAACAGCACCCGGCGGTCGGTCACCTCGTAGTCGACGCCGTTCTCCAGGCGCTCGGCCGGGGTCGCGCGCGTGTCGTCGACCTCGAGGACCTTGCGCGCGATGAACCGCGAGTAGAAGCGGTACGCGATGGCGTACGACGACAGGGCGGCGAACAGGATCCACAGCGCCGACACGTCCTCTCCACGCGAGAGCGCGAGGACGGCCCAGCAGACGGCGCCGACGAGGGCGACCGCCGACCAGACGACGATGGTGCGGATCCGACTGTCCCCACCTCCGGTGCCGGTGGGCTGCGGGGCGGTCGGGGTACGGGTGCTCATGGGTCTCCCGGGGAGGTGCAGCAGGACAGGACTCGGGCGCCGGTCGGCGGGACGGGCCGGCGCGCCGATCCATCCGACCATGCGTGACCCGGGTCACGCCAGTTGCGTACGTTGCGTCGCGCCGAGCGGTGCCGGTCCGTCGGCGAGCGGTGCACGCGGCACCGGTCCTCCGGAGGTGTGTCGGGGGCCGCGGACTGCGGGCCGGACGCCTGCACCCGCCCATCGGCTCAGGCTCTCGACGGACGGGCGGTTCAGGCGTACGGTGCGCTGTGAGGCAGGTCACACGGGCCGCCTCATCGGGGGGTCGCCCGTGGGCGTCCCAGGAGAAGGGGTTCACCATGAAGCGATCGATGAGACTTGCAGGCGCGGCGGCCATGGCGGTGGGAGCACTCGTCGCCGTCGGACCGACGACGGCTGGACCGGCGGCCGCCGCCAACGACTGCACCGCACCCCGGTGGGACGTCCACCCGGACCTGATCAGCACCGGCACGTTCAGCTGGGGCGACGGCACCGCCATCCGCACCGCCGGCTACAACGACTGCACCATCGTCGGCCGCGGGTACCCCAACCAGGGGATCGACGTGCACTGCAGCCGCCAGAACGACAACGGCGTCTGGTGGGTGTACGCCCGCAACACCAGCACGGGGAAGGCGGGCTGGGCGAGCTACAGCGCCGTCTACACGTCGGGCAGCGTGCTGCCGCCCCGGTGCTCCTGACCGCGACGTCCACCCGCCGCGCACTCGCGCGGCGGGTGGACGTCAGTGGCTCCGGGCGGTCACGCCGCGGGCGTATCGTCGAAGCATGAAGGCGTTGGTCACCGGCGGGGTCAGGTCGGGCAAGTCGTTCCACGCGGAGTCGCTGGTGGTGGCGCACGAGCAGGTCGTCTACGTGGCACCCGGACCGCCGGCCGACCCCGACGACGACCCCGAGTGGGCCGAGCGCGTCGTCCGGCACCAGGACCGGCGGCCGTCGCACTGGGTCACGCTCGAGACCACCGACCTGGTCGCGGCCATCGAGGACGGCGGGGCCGACGGTGGGGACGAGACCGCCGTGCTCGTCGACTGCCTGGGCACCTGGCTCACCGCCCAGCTCGACGAGCTCGACGCGTGGGACGCGATCCGCGAGGACTGGGAGCCGGTGCTGATGGCGAGGGTCGACGCCGCCGCGTCGGCGCTCGCCCGGACGCCGCGCACCGTCGTGCTCGTGACCAACGAGGTCGGGATGGGCGTGGTGCCGGAGCACCGGTCGGGCCGCGTGTTCCGCGACCTGCTCGGCGTCGTGAACCAGCGGTTCGCCGCCGAGTGCGACCAGGTGCTCCTCGTCGTCGCCGGGCGCGTCCTCGCCCTCTGACCCTGTTCTTCCCGCCCCCTCCCCGCTGAGCGTGACGTTCGCGGGGTGATTCCGGCGTCGCGACCCCGCGAACGTCACGCTCAGCGGGGGTGGGGAGGGTTCGGGGGAGTGGGGTGGACCCGGGGAGGGGCTAGCGTCGGGGAGTGCACCCCGACGTCGAGATCCTCCGCGCGGCGGTCCGCGTGCCCACCGTGGCCGACCGCGACCCGGCGCTCACCGACCCCGAGCCGTTCGCGCGCCTGCACGAGCTGCTCGCCGAGCACTTCCCGCTCCTGCACGCGCAGCTCGAGCGCGTCGACCTCGGCGACGCCGCCCCGCGGGCGCTGCTCTGGCGCTGGGCCGGCACCTCGGCCGACCGTCCCGTGGTGCTCATGGCCCACCAGGACGTCGTCCCCGTGACCCCGGACGACCCGTGGACGCACGACGCGTTCGCCGCCGACGTCGTCGAGACGCCCGACGGTCCGGCCGTCTGGGGGCGCGGCACGCTCGACGACAAGGGCCAGCTCGTCGCGATCTGCACGGCCGTCGAACGGCTCCTCGCCGACGGCTTCGAGCCGGCGCAGGACGTCTGGCTGTCCTTCGGGGCCGACGAGGAGGTGTCGGGCCCGTCGGCGCCGGCTGCCGTCGCCGAGCTGGCCCGCCGCGGGGTGGAGCCGTGGTTCGTGCTCGACGAGGGGGGCGCGGTCGCCGGGCAAGCGTTCCCCGGCGTGTCGGCACCCGTCGCGGTCATCGGCTCGACCGAGAAGGGCACGACCACCCTCTCGCTCACGGTCACCGGACGAGGCGGGCACTCGTCCACGCCCCCGACCCGCGCACCCGCTGCGCGGCTCGGTCGGGCCCTGTGGCGGCTCGATCGTCAGCAGTTCGGGGTCAACGTGCCCGGTCCCACCGTCGACCTGCTCCGCCGGCTCGCCGGGCACCTGCCCCTCCCGCTGCGCGCGCTGCTCGCGGGCGCCACGCGGACCCCGTCGGCCGTGCTCGGTCGCGCGCTCGTGGCCGCCGGTCCGGAGACGGCGGCGATGGCGCGCACCACCATGGTCGCGACCACGCTCGAGGGTGCGCCCGCGCACAACGTGATCCCGGCGCGGGCGCGCGCCGAGGTCAACCTGAGGATCATGCCCGGCGAGAGCGTCGCCGCGGCGCTGGAGCACGTGCGCTCCGCGGTGGACGACGACGAGGTGGTCGTCGACGTCGTCGAGGCCAACGAGCCCAGCCCGCTGTCGCCCACCACCGAGCCTGAGGCGCAGGGGGCGTTCGCCCTGCTCGAACGGACGGTCGGTGCCGTGTTCCCGGACGCCGTCGTCACGCCCTACGTGATGATGGCCGGCACCGACAGCCGCACCTTCACCGCGATCTGCCCCCGTGTGTACCGCTTCGCGCCGCTGCGGATGAGCAAGGAGCAGCGGGCGTCGATCCACTCCTACGACGAGCACGTGCACGTGGCGGCCTGGTTGGAGGGCGTCGACTGGTACGTAGCGCTCCTGAAGGGCCTGTGACGTGACCGCGACCGCGACGCTGCACCGCTCGCTCTGGTCCGTCGTCGGCTTCCTCGTGGCCGTCGAGGTCGTGAGCGGCGTCCTGCAGGGCTTCTACACCCCGATCTTCTCCGACATCGCCCGTCACCTCGGCATCCGCGACGCCGACGTCAACTGGTTCGAGGCCGCGCAGCTCGTGCTTTCGGCGCTCGCCGTGCCCCTGCTGGCGCGGCTGGGCGACCTCTGGGGGCACCGCAACGTGCTCCTGCTGTCGACCGCCGTGACCGCGGTCGGGTCGTGGACGCTCGCCCTCGCGCCGGGCTTCTCGACGTTCCTCGTCGGCTGGGCGCTCCAGGGCGCCTACGTGGTGTGGCTGCCCGTCGAGGTGGCGATCATCCACCGTCGCACCGCCGGCCGGGCCGACCAGCACCGCACGACGCGTCGTGCCGCGGCGTTCCTGGTGGCCGCGCTCGAGGCCGGCGTCATCGTCGGCGCGCTCACCTCGGGCGCCCTCGTGGAGGCGACGTCGATGACGGTGCTGCTGTGCCTCCCCGCCGTCGCGGTGACGGCCTGCCTGCTCGTCGTCTGGTTCGGGGTCGAGCGCGACCGCGGGCAGGCCTCGGGCGGCTACGACTACGCGGGACTCGGCTGGCTCACGGTCACGCTCGGCCTGCTGATGGGCGGGCTCATCGCCATCCGGCTGCTCGGCACCGGGTCGCCCGTCCCGTGGCTCCTGGTCGCGCTCTCGCTGGCGGCGCTCGCCGGGCTCGTGCGGTTCGAGCGGGCGCTGGGCGAGAAGGCCGGGTGCACGGTCGCGCCGTTGATCGACGTGCGCACCTTCGCCCTGCGCGCCCAGTGGCCCGTCCAGCTCACGGCGTTCCTGTTCGGGATGTCGGTGCTCGGCGCGCAGATCCCGCTGTCGACGTTCGCGCGGACCGACCCCGACGTCGCGGGCTTCGGCCTCGGCGCCTCGGCGGCGTTCGTCTCGACGCTCATCGGCGTCTACGTCGTCACCATGGTGGTCGGCGCGCTGTCGTTGCCGCTGCTCGCCCGCCTGCTCGGCCCGCGCGTCGCGATGGTCGTGGGCTGCACGCTCGTCGGTGTCGGCTACGGCCTGTTCCTCCCCCTGCACGACAGCGCGGGGCAGACGCTCACGAACATGGGCGTCGCCGGAGTCGGGTCGGGCCTGCTGGTGGCCGCGCTCCCGGCCGCCGCGGCGGCAGCAGCACCGGCGCACGCGACGGGCTTCGCCACCGGCATGACCAACGCGACGAAGACGGTGGGCGGCGCGATCGCCTCCGCGGTGTTCGCCATCGCTCTCGCCTCGACCGGCTCGATCGACGATCCTGCGCTCGGGCACGCGCCGCTGTCGGGCTACCTGACGGTGTGGGCGGTGTGCTCGCTGTCGGCGCTCGCGGCGGCGGTGGTGCTGCTGGTCACCCGTCGCGGTGCCGGCGCGACGTCCGAGGGTGGGCTCAGCGCGAGGTGAGGCGGCGTCGACGTCGGGCCCACGGGGCCAGGACGAGTGCCACGGCGGTCGCACCGGCGGCGCCGAGCAGCCACCAGGCCAGCTGGTGGCGCGTGTCGTCGAGCGGGTCGCGTCCGGCGACCGTCGGCAGGATCTTCGTGTCCTGCGGTGCCGACGCCGCCCGAGCCGTGCCTGGGGCGGCGTTCGAGGTGCTCGTCATGGCGGCGACGGGCTGGATCGTGCCCCAGCCGCGGGTGTCGTCGCGCTGGTCCTCGACCGGTCGGTCCGCCGTGGCCAGAAGCCGGTTGACCACCTGGCGGGGCGAGTCGTCGGGGAAGCGCTGGACGAGCATCGCGGCCAGGGCGCTCACGTAGCCCGTGGCGTAGCTCGTGTACGGGTGGTCGAGGCCCACGAGGCAGTCGCCGTTGGAGCGGAACGCGGTGAGCACGTTGGCTCCCGGGGCGGCGACGTCGACGTGCGGGCCGTGCACGCTCCAGTCGTCGACGGCGCCGGCGGCGTTCGTCGCCGCGACGCCGACCACGCCGTCGAAGCCGGCCGGGTACTGCACCTGGGTGAAGGGAGCGTCCTCCTGCGTGTTGCCCGACGCCGCGACCACGATGGCGCCGCTGCGCAGGGCGAGCTCGGTGGCTCGACGCAGGGCCGGAAGGTCCTTGTCGGACGAGCCCGTCGTGAGCGAGACGTTGATGACGTCGACGCCCTGCTGGGCCGCCCACCGGATGCCGGCGGCGACGTCGGCCGTGGTGCTGCCCTCGCCGAGCACGCGGACCGGCACGATCGTGGCCTCGGGCGCGGCCCCGATGAGCACCGACCCCGACGCGCGGCGGGCCGCGATGATGCCGGCGAGGGCCGTGCCGTGGGCGTAGGGGTCCTCGGTGGCGCGGCCGCCGATGAAGGAGCGACCGGGCTCCACGCCCGAGCGCAGGTGCTGGTTTCGGGTGTCGACCCCGGTGTCGACCACGGCGACCCGGACGCCCTTGCCGGTGCCCTCGCGCCAGGCGTCGGGGAAGCCGGCGTCGCGCACGTTCGTCATCGCGGTCGGGTCGGAGACGAGCTGGGTGCGACCCACCTCGCAGCGTCCCTCCTGCGCGTCGGGCGGCTGGTCGACGGCCGCGGCCGGTGCGAGCGGCGTCAGGGTGGTCAGCAGCAGGGCCGCGCCGGCGACGACGTGCGGGAGGCGCAGCGTCACTGCTTCGCCCCGTCGGCCGCCTGCACGGCCGCGGCGAGCGAGAGCTCGGGGCCGCTGGCGAACAGCTCGACCCACGCGCGCGGCGTGGCGATCGGCTCGACCGACTCGTAGCCGAGCGCCCGCAGGACGGTGGGCACCTGGTCCTTCGGCCCGATGGCGAACCGGGTCCCGCGGGAGTCGACGAGGAAGGTGGTGTCGTTCGTGCTCGCACGCGAGCGGGTCGTCGAGCGCACCAGCGCCCCGCGCCCCTGCTCGACGCGGACCAGACGCTGGGCGCCCGTGGCGCGCGCCTCGTCGCGGGTGGCCTCGGCCAGCACCGGCGTGCTGGTGGCGCCGTCCTCGCCGGCCACGAGCTGCAGGCACGGCCGTCGGTCGTCGCTCTGGTCGGGCAGCTCGGTGGGCCAGTCGCCGGGCACGACGCCCGACGCGCTCTGCGCCGGGACGGACTGCACGTCGCCGACGTCGACCTGCTGCTCGGGGAGCCGGCTCGTCGCGGTGTAGACGGCGTAGGCGAAGTCGCTGAGCTGCACGAGGCCGCGGCGGCCGAGCACGTAGCCCGTGCCGTCGACGGAGACCGGGGTGCCGACGACGTCGAGACCGGACACCCCCGTGCTCCCGCTGAAGCGGCTGCCTGAACCGGGCACGGTGAACGGGGCGAGCGACGTGCCCTCGGGCACGAGCTGCAGCCACGCGTCCGACGCCGGGAACGGGTCGTCCTGCCCGACCCCGACGCCGCGCAGCACCGACTGGCCGAGCCGGCCGGCCGGCACGGCGTAGCGCCGGGACCCCGACACGAGCCAGAGCCGGTCCTTCGTGTCGCGGGCGAGCAGCGAGTCCTGGCTCGAACGCCGGGTCCCCGGGGTGTCGCTGACGTCGACCGTCAGCCCACCCTGCTCGTTGGTGCACGCGCTCCACCGGTCCTGCACGAGCAGCGACGCGGGGGTCAGGTAGTCGGGCGCGCCGGGGATGCCGACGGGCTGCGACTTCGGCTCGTCGACGAGCACGTCGTCGGGGACGTAGGAGACCTTCACCTGGTCCTGGCCCGCCAGGGCGAGCCGGGCCGAGGTGATGTTGATGACGGGGAACAGCGTCCCCTCGTACTGCACGAACCGCGAGCCGCTGTCCTTCGCGATGACCAGGCCGTTCTCGCGCCAGCCGTCGCCGACGGCGGGCTTGAGCACGCCAGCGACGGCGGCACCGGCCACCAGCAGGGCTGCCAGCACGATGCCGCCGGCGAGCGTGCGCCCGTAGCGGACGGGTTCGACCTCCCGTCCGCCCGGGGCACCGCTCAGGAACGCCGTGACGAGGCGACGGCGGTTGAAGGAGTGCGCCTCGACCAGGTCACGCTTGCTCGCCATCCGTCAGACGAGACGGTGGCGGGCCGAGTACGGCCGACGCAGGAGCACGCCACCGATCAGCAGGAAGACGGCGCCCAGAGCGGCGAGCAGGTTGAGCCCGTCCTCCACACCCGTGGCGGGCAGCTCCTCGCCGCGGGGCGTGGCCGCAGCGCCGGAGCCCGACGCGACGAGTCCGCCGAGCGAGGAGTCGAGGCCGCTCAGGCCCTGCGGCACTGAGTTGCCGAGGCCCGGGGCAACCGCGCCGCCGTCGGAGACGTTGCCGCCGCCGCCGTTGCCACCGCCGTTACCGCCGCCGTTACCGCCACCGTTGCCCCCGCCGTTCCCGCCGCCGGGCGTCGGGATGGTGGGCGTGGGCGTGGTGGGCTGCGGCGTCGTCGGCTCAGGGTCCGGCGTGGGGATGGTCGGCTCGGGCGTCGTGGGCTCCGGGTCCGGGGTGGGGATGGTCGGCACCGGGATCGTGGGCACCGGGATGGTGGGCTCGGGGTCCGGGTCGAGGATGGGGAAGCAGTCCGGGTCGAGCGGGTTCACGAGCAGGTCGCAGTCGCCATCGGCGAGGGCGGCCGCGTCCGCGGTGGCCGCGCGGGCGGTCGCGTCGGCCGTGGTGTCGGTGTCCGCGGCGAACGCCAGCTGGGGCAGCGAGAAGGACAGCAGGACGGCGCCCACGGTGAGGGCGGCCCCGGAGGTGGCCTGGCGCAGCTTCATGAGGTGTCTCCTTGGTAGTTCAGGACCGGACGGCGGCGACGATGCCGACCGCGATGACGAGGAGTGGGAGGAGGGCGACGAGTGACGCGAGCTCGACCACCTCGACGAGACGGCCGCGCACGACCGACTCCTCGGAGCGGACCAGCGTGGCCACGAGGGTGGCCGCGGCAGCGACGACGAGGACGATGACGAGCTCCAGGCGCCACTCGGGCTGGAGCACGAGCACGCTGAGCGCGACGGCGAGCAGCCCGGCGCCGGCGCCGGCGAGCCCGACGCCGACCTCGGTGCCGGAGCGCAGCTGACGCGTGCGGGCGAGCAGGACGACGCTGACGCACACCGTGGCCAGCGCACCGGTGACCCCGAGGGTGACGGCGAGGGGGGCGACGAGCAGGAGCAGCACGCCGATGGACGCGGTGAGGGCCAGGAAGATGCTGTGGCCGGTGGCGGCGCTGGACCGCACCTGGTCGATCGAGACCTCGTCGGGGTCCTCGACCTCCACGGTCGGGTCCTGCGGCTGGGCGGCCGAGCCGCCGACGAGCGTCAGCGACAGCGCGGGCAGCAGGCTGGAGAGGATGGTCAGCACGGCGAGCAGCGTCAGGTACGCCTCCGCGGCCCCGATGTCGGTGGACGCGACGATGGAGCTGGTCATCGCCACCAGCGCGCCGACGACCAGGCCGGGCGCGAGCAGCACCCGTCGCTCCACGGTCCCGACGAGCGCCAGGGCCGCGGCGACCGCGGCCCCGCCGCCGGCGGCGGCGA
>NZ_JAMXRU010000080.1 GCF_024124745.1 Aeromicrobium sp. CnD17-E | reverse complement strand
GCGTGCGCCGCGGCGGCGTTGCGCGCCGCGACGACCGCCACCAGGGCGGCGAGCTCCTCGGGCGTCAGGTCGCCGCGGACCACCCGCAGCACCGGCTTGGCCGGCGCCGCGGTGGTCTCGGTGCCCTCGTCCTGGGGCGTCGTCTCGCCGGCCATCACAGCGGGATGTTCCCGTGCTTCTTGGGCGGCAGCGTCTCGCGCTTCGTGCGCAGCAGGCGCAGGGCCTTCACGACCTCCGCGCGGGTCTGCGAGGGCTCGATGACGCCGTCGATGTAGCCGCGCTCGGCCGCCACGTACGGGTTGCAGAGCGTGTCCTCGTACTCGGTCATCAGCTCGGCGCGCTTGGCGTCGGGGTCGTCGGCCGCCGCCACCTCGCGGCGGTAGAGGATGTTGACCGCGCCGGACGCGCCGACCACGGCGATCTGGCCGGTGGGCCACGACAGGTTGACGTCGGCGCCGAGGTGCTTGGAGCCCATGACGTCGTACGCGCCGCCGTAGGCCTTGCGCGTGATGATCGTGACGAGCGGGACGGTGGCCTCGGCGTAGGCGTAGATCAGCTTCGCGCCGCGGCGGATGATGCCGTTCCACTCCTGCTCCGTGCCGGGCAGGAAGCCGGGCACGTCGACGAACGTGAGCACCGGGATGTTGAAGGCGTCGCAGGTGCGCACGAAGCGCGCGGCCTTCTCGGAGGCGTCGATGTCGAGGCAGCCGGCGAGCTGCATGGGCTGGTTGCCCACGACGCCGACCGCGCGGCCCTCGACCCGGCCGTAGCCGATGACGAGGTTCGGGGCGAACAGCGGCTGGACCTCGAGGAAGTCGCCGTCGTCGAGGACGGCCTCCATCACCGTGCGGATGTCGTACGGCTGGTTGGCCGAGTCGGGGATGAGCGTGTCGAGCGCCAGGTCGGTCTCGGTCGGCTCGAGGTCGGCGACCTCGTCGTAGACGGGCGCCTCCTCCATGTTGTTCTGCGGGAGGAAGGAGATGAGCGCCTTCACGTACTCGATGGCGTCCTCCTCGTCGGAGGCGAGGTAGTGGGCGTTGCCGCTGCGCGTGTTGTGCGTGCGGGCGCCGCCCAGCTCCTCCATCGTGACGTCCTCGCCGGTGACCGTCTTGATGATGTCCGGGCCGGTGATGAACATGTTCGACTTCTCGTCGACCATGATCGTGAAGTCGGTGACGGCGGGGGAGTACACGTGGCCGCCGGCGCACGTGCCCATGATCATCGAGATCTGCGGGATGACGCCCGACGCGTGCACGTTGCGCGTGAAGATCTCGCCGTAGAGGCCGAGCGAGACGACACCCTCCTGGATGCGGGCGCCGGCACCCTCGTTGATGCCGATGATCGGGCAGCCCGTCTTGATGGCGAGGTCCATGACCTTCGTGATCTTCTCGCCGTAGACCTCGCCGAGGCTGCCGCCGAAGACGGAGAAGTCCTGGCTGAAGACGCACACCTGGCGGCCGTCGATCGTGCCGTAGCCGGTGATGACGCCGTCGCCGAGCGGGCGGTTCTTCTCGAGGCCGAACTTGGTGGAGCGGTGACGCGCGAGGGCGTCGAGCTCGACGAACGAGCCCTCGTCGAAGAGCTGCTCGATGCGCTCGCGGGCGCTCTGACGACCCTTGGCGTGCTGCTTCTCCGCGGCACGCTCGGCGACCTCGACGGTGGCCTCGTGACGGCGTCGCCGGAAGTCCTCCAGCTTGCCCGCGGTCGTGTGCAGCTCCGGACGCTCTTCGATCTCTGCTTCGCTCACGAGGGTCAGAGTAGCGAGGGACGGCCTTCTGCGTTGTGTGAGGCTTGCCGCATGGACGCCTCGACCTCCGCCCCGACACCTGCCTCGGCTGCCGGCACGCCGACCCCCGACCGGCCGCCCCTCGACGTCGAGGAGCTGCGGCGTGCCCTCCTCGTCGGCGGCGGGCTGTGGACCGCGGTCGAGGTGTCGAGCACCACCGCGAGCACCAACGCCGACGTGGTCGCCGCCGTCGCCCAGGGTGCGCCCGAGGGTCTCGTGGTCACCACCGAGCACCAGACGGCCGGGCGCGGGCGGCTCGACCGACGCTGGGAGGCACCCCCGCGCTCGGGCCTGGTGGTCTCCGTCCTGCTGCGCCCCGACGCCGTCGCGCTGCCGCAGTGGACGTGGCTCCCGCTGCTGGCGGGCATCGCCGTCGACCTCACGGCCCGCGACTGCGGGGTCGCGTCGGGCCTGAAGTGGCCCAACGACGTGCTCGTCGACGGTCGCAAGCTCTGCGGGATCCTCGTGGAGCGCGCGGAGGGACTTGCCGGCGCCGCCGCCGTGCTCGGCATCGGTCTCAACCTGACCCTGACGCGGGAGGAGCTGCCCGTGCCGACGGCCACGTCGTTCGCGCTCGCGGGCGCGGCCACCACCGACCGCGGCGTCGTGCTGCAGATCCTGCTCGGCCACCTGGAGCGTCTCTACCGGCGCTGGGTCGCCGGTGCCGGCGACCCGACCCTGCTGCGCGCCGACTACCTCGAGCGCTGCGTCACGCTCGGCTCCACGGTGCAGGTGGACCTGCCCGACGGCTCCGTGCTGCGGGGGCGTGCCGACGACGTCGACCCGCTGGGGCGTCTGGTGGTCGCCGGACGTGCGATCAGCGCCGGCGACGTCACGCACGTGCGGCCCGCGCCCTGAGCAGCCGGGGACCCGCGCGCCTGGGCGCCGTGATCCCTCCCGGTGCCCGGGCCCGCCGTGGGAGGATTCGGGCATGGCGCTCTCCCGCAAGTTCATGATGGACGGCGAACAGGTCGTCACCACGACGCGCACCCACGTCAAGGTCCTGTTCGTCCCGCTGGTCATCCTGCTCGCCGTCGCGTTCGCGGGCAGCTTCCTCGCGGCCAGGGCGGGCGGTTCCGGCGACGGCTACGTCCGGTGGGCCGTCGTGGCGGTCGCGGTCGTCGTCGTGCTGTGGGGGAGCGTGCTGCCGTTCCTGCGCTGGCTGTCGTGGACCTACAGCCTCACCACGCAGCGCCTCGTCGAGCAGAAGGGCATCCTCACGCGCGAGGGTCGGGTCATCCCGCTCAGCCGGATCAACGACGTCTCCTACGAGAAGAACCTCAACGACCGGATCCTCGGCTGCGGCACGCTCATCATCCACAACGCGAGCGAGGAGGCCGGGCTGGAGCTGCGCGACATCCCGCACGTCGAGTCCTTCCACCGCCAGGTCAGCGACCTGGTGTTCGCCGCGCACCGGGGGAGCGATGAGTCGGTCTGACCTGCGGGACGAGCTCGCGCGGCTGATCCTGCACGAGGGGATGGACCTCACCGGCGAGCAGGTCGCCGAGCAGGCGGGGCTCGACCTCGACCGCGCGGAGCGGCTCTGGCGCTCGCTCGGCTTCGCCGACAGCGGCGACGTCCCTGCCTACGGCGAGCACGACGTCGCGGCCGCGCGCCTCGCCGCCGCCGCGTTCGACGAGGGACTGCTCGAGGAGCGCACCATCTTCCGCATGACGCGGGCGCTCGGCCAGACGCTCGCCCGACTCGCGGACTGGGAGGTGCAGACGATCGTCGACCAGGTCGAGGCCGACGTCGACGCCGGTCGCGCGAGCAGCCGGCTCGAGAGCGCGGTCGCGATCGCCGAGCACGTCGCCCCCGGCTTCGACCGGCTGCTGCTCTACGCGTGGCGGCGTCACCTCGCGGCGGCGGCCGGCCGCCTCGAGGCGCTCGGCGCGGTCGACGCGGAGCTGCTGTCGACCACCATGAGCATCGGCTTCGCCGACCTCTCCCGCTTCACGGCCATGACCAACACGCTGAGCGACGTGCGCCTCGGCGAGCTGGTCGAGAACTTCGAGACCCGGTGCACCGACGTCGTCACGTCGCGGGACGGTCGCGTCATCAAGGCGCTCGGCGACGCCGTCCTCTTCGTCAATCCCGACCCGCGCGAGGCGACGCTCACCGCCCTGGAGCTGGTGGCGAACATCGGGTCGCGCGACGACCTGCCCGACGTCCGCGTCGGCCTGGCGACCGGCTCGGTCATCAGCCGGCTGGGAGACGTGTTCGGCCCGCCGGTCAACCTCGCCGCGCGGCTCTCGCACGTCGCCCGCAGCAACCGGGTCCTCGTCGACGACGCCACGGCGGCCGACCTGACCGACGAGGAGTTCGAGATGCGGACCCTGCCACCGCGGCCGCTGCGCGGGTTCGGCAACGTCTCGCCGATCACCGTCAGCCGGCGGCGCGCGTTCCGGCCCCGCACCGTCAGGCGCTGGTAGCACCGCGACCGGCGGTCGATATCCTGCGGGCATGCCGCTGACACCGCACCTCGCCGTCGTCGGGGGCGGCCAGCTCGCCCGCATGATGCAGGTCCCGGCCGTCGCGCTGGGCCTGCGGATCCGGCTGCTGGCCGAGGGGCCCGACGTCTCCGCCGCCCAGGTCGTCCCCGACCACCTCGTCGGCGACCACACCGACCTCGACGACCTGCGCGCCGTCTGCGCCGGCAGCCCGGTCGTCACGTTCGACCACGAGCACGTCCCGCCGGAGCACCTGCGGGCGCTCGAGGCCGAGGGCCACGCGCCGCGACCCGGGCCCGACGCCCTGCTCTACGCGCAGGACAAGGGCGAGATGCGCGTGCGGCTGAGCGTCCTCGGGCTGCCGTGCCCGCTGTTCCTGCTCCTGCCCGGCGACGTCGAGGAGGCGCTCGAGGAGCTCGAGGACTTCGGCTACCCGGCCGTGCTCAAGACGACCCGCGGCGGGTACGACGGCAAGGGCGTCTGGGTGGTGCGCAGCGCCGACGACGCGTCCGAGGTCCTCGCCACGGCGTTCGCCGAGGGACGGGAGATCCTGGCCGAGGAGCTCGTCGACTTCCGCCGCGAGCTCAGTGCCCAGGTGGCCCGCACGCCGTCCGGCGACGTCGTCGCCTACCCCGTCGTGCAGTCGACCCAGGTCGACGGCATCTGCAAGGAGGTCGTCGCACCGGCCCCCGACCTCGACCCTGCGCTCGCGCGGGAGGCCACCGACGTCGCCGTCCGGGTGGCGGAGCAGCTCGGCGTCACCGGCATGCTCGCCGTCGAGCTGTTCGAGACCGCCGACGGACGCGTGCTCGTCAACGAGCTGGCGATGCGGCCGCACAACACCGGCCACTGGAGCATCGACGGTGCCACCACCAGCCAGTTCGAGAACCACCTGCGCGCCGTGCTCGACCTGCCCCTCGGACCCACGACCCCGCACCACGCCTGGACCGTCATGGTCAACGTGCTCGGCGGCGCCGTCCAGGACCTCGAGGCCCAGGAGGCCGTCGTGCTCGCCGCCGTCCCGCACGCCAAGGTGCACCTCTACGGCAAGGGCGTGAAGCCCGGGCGCAAGGTCGGGCACGTCACCGTCACCGGCGACGACCTCGACACGGTCCTGGCCGACGCCCGCCGCGCCGGGGCCCTGCTGCAGGACGGCTGAGTCCTCCGGTCCCGGGCGGGGACGTCTCCGCGGTGCGGGAGTCGTCGAGGGTGCGCGGTGGGTTCTCCACCTGTGCTGCTTGCGGTCGTCGTGACCTCGCTGCTGGGCTGCCGCAGGGGGTCTGGGCTAGCTGGTGCGCTGCCTCGGCATTCGCTGGGGGCGGCCTCCGAAAGGGCCTCGACCGGCAGCGGGCCCGGGGCTGGCTTCGGGTCTCGGGGTCTGGTCTGGTCCGCCCTCGACGCACGATTCTTCGTTTCTGCGTTCTTGACCCACCGTTCTGCGTTGGCGCGTCCTATCGGTGGACCTGCACCCGCAGAAGCGCTTCTGCGGTTGCAGATCCACCGATAGTGGGCTGTCGGCGCGAAAGTCTCTGCGTTCGTGTCGCCCTGGCGACACGAACGCAGAAAGTTCCGTCTCCCCACCCCTGCACCAGCCTGCAGCCCGAGACCCCAGACCAGCGCCGTCGCCAGCCGCCCGGTCGAGGCCCCTTTCGGAGACCACCCCCAGTGCGAGCCGAGGCAGCGCACCGGCAAGTCGAGACCCTGCGGCAGCGCAGCACCGAGCCCAGGCCGTCCGCGGCAGCGCAGCAGCAGGACAAGACCGACGGAACACGCACCGCGCGGCCCCGTTCGGTGGAGAAGTCACCTCGTGGGGGGAGGAGGCCCGACGGTAGGGTCGGCAGCATGAGCGCTCAGCCCCGCGTGGGCATCGTCATGGGGTCGGACTCGGACTGGCCGGTCATGGAGGCCGCGGCCCTCGCCTGCCAGGAGATGGGGATCGCCTACGAGGCCGACGTGGTCTCGGCGCACCGCATGCCCGACGAGATGCTGGCCTACGGGCGCGACGCCCACACCCGTGGCCTCCAGGTGGTCGTGGCCGGTGCCGGAGGCGCTGCGCACCTGCCCGGCATGCTGGCGGCCGTCACACCGCTGCCCGTCATCGGCGTGCCGGTGCCCCTGAAGTACCTCGACGGCATGGACTCGTTGCTGTCGATCGTCCAGATGCCCGCCGGCGTGCCCGTCGCGACCGTCTCCATCGGCAACGCGCGCAACGCCGGCCTGCTCGCCGCCCGCATCCTCGCGGTCGGCGACCCCGAGCTCACGCAGCGCGTGCTCGACTTCCAGGACGCGCTCGCGGAGGCCGCCCGCGCCAAGGGCGCCGCCATCCGCGACCGCTGACCCTGCTCGGTCCCCACGCCTCGGGACGAGACCTGGGGACCGCCGGAGAGGCTCAGGCCGGGGTGAGGCCCAGCGAGCGGTCCGTCCAGGTCTTCAGGTCCGAGTAGAGCGTCGGGTTGTCGCCCAGGGACACCCCGTACGACGGCACGATCTCCTTCAGCTGCGGGCGCCAGCCGTCGATCTGGCCGGGGAAGCAGCGCTCGAGAACGTCGAGCATGGCCGCGACCGCGGTCGAGGCGCCCGGCGACGCACCCAGCAGGCCCGCGATGGTGCCGTCGGAGGCGTTGACGACCGTGGTGCCGAACTCCAGCGAGCCGCCGAAGCGACCCTTCTTGCGCACGACCTGGACGCGCTGGCCGGCGGTGATCAGCTCCCAGTCGCCCTCCTCGGCGAGCGGGGCGAAGACCTGCAGGTCCTGGACCTTGCGACCGCGCGACTTCGCGAGCTCGAGCACCAGGTACTTGATGAGGCCCCACGACGTCACGCCGACGGCGGCCATGGGCATCAGGTTGTGCGGGCGCACCGACAGCGGGAGGTCGGTGAAGGAGCCCTCCTTGAGGAACTTCGGCGTCCAGCCGGCGTACGGACCGAACAGCAGCGAGCGCTGTCCGCCGATCACGCGCGTGTCGAGGTGCGGCACCGACATCGGCGGCGCACCGACCGCGGCCATGCCGTAGACCTTCGCCTCGTGCTTGGCGGTCACCGTCTCGTCGAGGCAGCGGATGAACTCGCCGCTGACGGGGAAGCCGGCGAAGCCCTTGATCTCCTCGATGCCCGCCTTCTGCAGCAGCTGGATGGCTCCACCGCCGGCGCCGACGAAGACGAACTTCGCGGAGATCCAGATCGTGCGGCCGTCGTCGAGGTCCTTGACCTTGACGCGCCACGTGCCGTCGGTGTCGCGCTTGAGGTTCTTCACCTGGTGGCGGTAGCGGATGTCCGCGCCCTGGGTCGTCAGGTTGCCGAGCAGCTGCGCGGTGAGCGAGCCGAAGTCGACGTCGGTGCCGTGGTCGGTCCAGCTGACCGCGACGTCCTCGGACGGGTCGCGCCCCTCGGCCATCAGCGGGAGGCGGCGGGCGAACTCGTCGTGGTCGTGCACCCACTCCAGGCCCGCGAACAGCGGGTGGCCGGCGAGGGCGTCGTAGCGCTTGCGCAGGTAGTCGACGTTCTCCGTGCCGCGCACGAAGCTGACGTGGGGGACGGGGTTGATGAAGGACGACGGGTCCTTGAGCAGCCCGTTGTCGACCCCGTGGGCCCAGAACTGGCGCGAGAGCTGGAACTGCTCGTTGACCGTGACGGCCTTCGAGACGTCGACGCCGCCGTCGGCGGTCTTCGGCGTGTAGTTGAGCTCGCACAGCGCGGAGTGGCCGGTGCCGGCGTTGTTCCACGGGCCGGAGCTCTCCAGGCCGGGCTGGTCCAGTCGCTCCAGCAGCGTCATCGACCAGTCGGGCTGCAGCGACTTCAGCAGCGAACCGAGCGTGGCGCTCATGATCCCGGCGCCCACGAGGAGCACGTCGGTCGTGATGCGCTCCGGGGTGGCGGACGGGCGGGTGGCGGGGGTGGGCGAGTTCAACGCAAGGTCTCCTGGTGTCAGGGGCACCGACGTGGTCGACGTCTGCAGCGCCTTCCAGGGTCTCTCGTACCGGGGGTACGGGGCGAGTCGAAACGGTGTGACATGGTCGTGATCGGGTGTGATCTTCGTCGCTCGTGCCGTGCCGCAGGGTGCGGTGACGACGTCAGTAGAGCTGCGCCTGGTAGCCCGGACCCTCGTAGTAGGTGCGGACCTCCTCGAGCGTCTGGTCCGAGCGCTCGAGTGCGTGGGCGATCTTGGAGCGCGACGGCACGGCGTCGGGGCGCCAGGTGTCCGGCTCCCAGAGGTGGGAGCGCAGGAACGCCTTCGAGCAGTGGAAGAACACCTGCTCGACGCTGACCTCGCAGACCAGCACCGGCCGGTGCCCGCGCACGACGAGGGCGTCCACGTAGGCCGGCGGGTCGTCGTCGGTGCGCAGCAGTCGGGCGGTGCCGTTGACGCGCAGCGTGTCGCCGCGTCCGGGCACGACCGACAGCAGCCCGACGTGCGGGTTCGCGAGCACGTTCACGTACCCGTCGGCACGGCGGTTCCCGGGTCGCTCCGCGATCGCCAGGGTCTGCTCGTCGACGACGTGCACCAACGATCCGGCGGGGTCGCCCTTGGGCGAGACGTCGCACGTGCCGTCGGCGCCCGCGGTCGCGAGCAGGCAGAACGGCGACGCCTCCAGCCAGGCGACGTGCTCGGGGTGGAGCCGCTGGCGGTCCTTCGCGGCGGCCCGAGGCATCGGTGTGCCGAGGACGGCGCGCAGCTCGTCGACGTCGTGGATGCGTCCCATGCGGGCCACCCTAGGACGGCGGGGGGGCCGGGTCGGGCCGCTCGGGCGGCTCGGCGGGCTCGGTGGTCGCGGATGAAGGACGTGACGCGGGTGAGGGTGGGCGTGCGGGGCGCCGAGCCGAAGCCGAAGCGGACCGGCGGGTCGACGGGAGCGAGCGGGCCGAGGTCCTCGCCGTTCCAGGTGGTCGTCGCGGCCTCGACGCCCCACGCGTCGGAGGCGGCGTACCACTCCGTCCGGCCCTGGCCTGCGGTCCCGTGGGTGCGCACGCCCGGCATGACCCGCCGGGCGATCGGGTCGCAGAACCGGGCCCACGCCTCGAGCCGTCCGAGCGGCCCGGGCACGGCCTGCAGGAGCCACCCGATCGGCGCGCGCAGGCCCGGGGTCCAGTGCGCCTCCAGCGGACCGGCGACGATGCCCCACCCGTCGACCGCGACGGGCACCACCTGCACGTCGTCGAACGTGTAGGTGGCCGAGACGAGGTCGGCGATCCGCTCGTCCGGTGCGAGCAGGACGCGGTGGCCGTCGGGCCGCTCCACCATCGCGTCGGCGAAGGCGCCGTAGGGGCTGCGGTCCCAGATCCCCACGACGACGCGGGTGCCGCTCGCGGTGCCGAGGCCGGTGATGTGTCCGTCGAAGCGCTGGGTGGTCACCGCACCAGTGTGGGCGACCCCACCGGACCCGGCAGCCCGAGTCGTGGTGGTGCGACGTACGATTACTAGGTCGTCCAACTAAACATGAGCGTTGTCTCACCCAGGGATTCGGAGCTGTAGCCGTGACCGACATGTTCGTGCTGTCCGAGGAGCACCAGGCCATCCGCGAGGCCGTCCGCGCCGTCGCCGAGGCGAAGGTCGCGCCGTACGCCGCGCAGGTCGACGAGGAGGCCCGCTACCCGCGCGAGGCGCACGACGCGCTCGTCGCCGCGGACTTCCACGCCCCGCACGTGCCCGAGGAGTACGGGGGAGCCGGCGCCGACGCCCTCGCCACGGTCCTCGTCATCGAGGAGGTCGCGCGGGTCTGCGTCTCGAGCTCGCTGATCCCCGCCGTGAACAAGCTCGGCTCGCTGCCGGTCATCCTCGGTGGCGACGAGACCCTCAAGAAGAACTACCTGTCGCGGCTCGCGGCCGGCGAGGGCTTCAGCTACTGCCTCTCCGAACCTGACGCGGGCTCCGACGCCGCCAACCAGAAGACCCGTGCCGTCCGCGACGGCGACCACTGGGTGCTCGACGGCACCAAGCGCTGGATCAGCAACGCCGGCGAGTCGGCGTTCTACACGGTCCTCGCGCAGGTCGACCCGGCCCAGCGCAGCAAGGGCATCACCGCGTTCGTCGTCGAGGCGACCGACGAGGGCGTCTCCTTCGGGGCGCCCGAGAGGAAGCTCGGCATCAAGGGCTCGCCCACCCGCGAGGTCTACCTCGACTCCGTGCGCATCCCCGAGGACCGCGTCATCGGCGACGTCGGCCAGGGCTTCGCGCTCGCGATGCAGACGCTCGACCACACCCGCATCACGATCGCCGCTCAGGCGGTCGGCGTCGCGCAGGGCGCGCTCGACTACGCGCTCGGGTACGTGCAGGAGCGGCAGCAGTTCGGCAAGCCGATCAGCGACTTCCAGGGCGTGCAGTTCATGCTCGCCGACATGGGCATGAAGGTCGAGGCCGCCCGTCAGCTCACCTACGCGGCCGCCGGTCGCTCCGAGCGCGGCGACGACGACCTGACGTTCTTCGGTGCCGCCGCCAAGGCGTTCGCGTCCGACACCGCCATGCAGGTGACCCTCGACGCCGTGCAGCTGCTCGGCGGCTACGGGTACACGCGCGACTACCCCGTCGAGCGGATGATGCGCGACGCGAAGATCACCCAGATCTACGAGGGCACCAACCAGGTCCAGCGGATCGTCATGGCCCGACAGCTCCTCGCGGGCGTGCAGTCGACCCTCTGACCCGGGCGCCGCGACCGGGCCGTCGCCCGGATCGGGACGTGCCGAGGGGGCGCCCACCGTGCGGTGGACGCCCCCTCGTCCTGCTCAGCGGCGGTAGGTGACCTTCACCGTCGCGTCGAACGTCCGGCGGCCGGACGCGTCGGAGACGACGAGCCGGATGGCGCGGCCGGGGTGGCTCGTGGTGCTCGACGGGAACCGGTACGTCCCGACGTAGCGACCGTTCGCCGCGACCGTGCCCCGCTCGACCACGCGCCCGAGGGCGAGCAGCCGGTAGGTCTGGCCGGGACGCAGGCCGTAGCCCCGCACCGACACCTTCTGACGTCCGACGACGGTGCGGTCGTCGACGGCCAGGCGCGCCCGCTCGGTCACGAGCGCCTGACGGGTCGAGACGACGGTGACGTCCTTCTCGTACGCCGGTCCGCCGACGGTCGTCGTGGCGCACAGCGACGTGCCCAGGTCGGCGATCGTGACCCGGTAGCCCGAGCCGGTGGCTCCGTTGGCCACGCACGCGCCCCCGCGCATCCGGCCCCAGGCGACCGTGACGGTCGCGTCCTGCGGGGCCGTCGCCGGCCGCGCGACCTGCAGGAGCTCGCCGGGACGCGGCGCGCTCGAACCGCCGGTGACCACCGGCGTGGTCAGGGCGCCGACCCGCTTGAGCACCACGGCGGTGCCGGCGGACGACGCTCGGTCCGTGGTGTGGCCTGAACGGCTCGCCGTCGCGACCACGCAGACCGACGACCCACCGTCGCCCGCGGTCACGGTGTACCTCGTGGCCGTCGAGCCGGCCGCGCCGGTCGGCGTGCAGGTGGCGTTCGCGCCGGTGCCGCTCAGGCGGCCCCACGCGAGGTCGACGCGCGTGCCCGCCGGGAGCCCGGTCGTGTCGGTCCGCGCCTCGAGGACGTCGTCGATCCGCGGGGCGCCGCTCGTCCGGGACGTGTTGACGACGGTGGGCGTCGGCGCGTCCAGCGGGGCCTCGACGGCCGCCGACGTCGGCGCCGACGTCGCGGTGCCCGAGGTGTAGCCGTCCGCGGACACCGTCGACACGACGCACAGGCGTGCGCCGACCTCACCGGCCGTCACGGTGTGCTGGGCGCCCGGGTCGCCGGCCGTCGTGCAGGTGGCCGAGGCGCCCGTGCCCGAGACGGTGCCCCAGCGGAACGAGGCCTCGGCCTCGGTGGGCAGGCCGTCGCGCGGCTGGGTGGCGGTCAGCACGTCGCCGAACGTCGGCGTCGTGTCGTCGATGGTCGGCGCCGCCGGGGTGAGCGTGCCGCGCGCGACCGCGGCGGTCGCGTCCGAGGTGCGTGTGGCCGGCTCGTAGCCGGTCGAGCTGTAGGAGCCGCGCACGCAGAGCCGGCTGTCGAGGTCGGCGGCCCGCACGGTGTAGGTGGCACCGGCCGACCCGTCGTCGAGGAGGTTGCACTCGCCGGCGTCGTCGCGACCCCAGCGGTAGGCGACGCTCACGCCCGCGTCGTCCGTGCCGGGGCTCGCGGTGAGCTTCTGGCCGACCACCGGCGTCGTGTCGTCGATGGTCGGGCGCACGGTGAAGGTGCCGGCGACGACCGCCTCGGTGGGTGCCGACGTGTGCGACTCCGGGTCGTGGCCGGGTGCGCTCAGCGAGGAGACGACGCACAGGCGACGTCCGAGCTCGGCGCGCACGACCCGGTGGGTGGGCGACGCGGCGCCCGCGACGGTGCACGTGGCGTCGTCGGCGACGGTGCCCCAGCGGTAGGTGGTCGACAGGCCGTCGGGCCGGGCTGCCGTGCCGAAGCCGTCGGACGCCGTCAGCAGCTGTCCGACGGCCGGCGTGGTGTCGTCGATCGTCGGGGCCGGGGCGCCGATGACCTTCTGGGGCACACGGCGCGGCTCGGTCGAGGCGGTCTGGTCCGCGTAGCCGGAGCGCGTCGCGGTGACGGTCAGGACCAGCTCCTGGCCGGCCGCGTCGGTGGTGGGCGTGAACGTGGGCCCGGTGCCGGCCTGGCGGCCGTCGAGGAACCAGGCGTAGGTGCGCCTCGTCGTCCCGTTCAGGTCGCTGTCGGGGCTGACGGAGCCCGTGGCGGTCAGCTCGACGCCCTGCGCGGGCTGCGCGGGGGAGTAGTCGACGCTGAGGGAGGAGAAGCCGCGTTGCACGGGCCCGTAGCACTGGCCGGCGACCGGCGACCCCGCGACGTCCCAGCTGAGGGCGTAGTAGGCACCCACGTCGGAGGTGAACAGCGCGTCCTGCGGCACCGTGACGGTCGTCGCGTCGGCGGCGGCGCGGCGCTCGCCGCCACCCGAGCAGGTGCTCGAGCTGAAGCGGAAGACCCCGCGGTACACGGGCGCGTCACCGGCGGGGGCCGGCGCGGCCGACGGGTCGACCGTCAGCGTCCTGCCGGTGGCGAGCTCGCCGACGAGCTGGCCGGAGGCCTGCGGTGCTGGGGCGGCGGTCGCTGGTGCGGCCAGGGCGAGGAGACCTGGCAGGACCAGGGCGGCGAGGGCCGCGGTCGGCCGTCGGAGGTGCAGGGGCATGGTGGTCCTCTACGGGGTGAAGGTGCGCGGAACCTGTTCAACGAGCCTGCGGACCCTCCGGCGGTGAACCCGCCGAAGATCATCCCGACGGACCAGGTCGCATGACCCGTTCTGGCCAGCGGGGGAGAGCGAGCGACGACGTCCTCCAAGGAGGGTGGGCCGTCCTCGATTGACCTCGAGTGCGCTCGAGGTCCTATCGTCGAGAGGGTGGACACGCGAGACGCAGCACGACGCCCGGACACCGACGACGACCGCCCGGCGGCCAGCAGCACCGACCGCGACGGTCGGGCGGAGCTGCTCAAGGCCGCGTTCCGACGACACGCGACCGGCGTGGCCGTCGTGACGGCACTGGGACCGGACGGCCCCGTCGGGCTCACCGCCTCGAGCGTGGCCTCCGTGTCCGCCCACCCGCCGGCCCTCTCGTTCTCGGTGCTCACCAGCAGCCGGACCGCCCAGGTGGTCGCGGCCGCCGACGTGCTCGACGTGCACCTGCTGCCCGCCGACCTGGTCGACGTCGCCGACGCCTACGGGCGGTCGGCGGGGGAGCGCTTCACCCCGGCACAGGGCTGGGTGGTCGACGAGGACGGGACGACGTTGCCGGGGGCCGTCGCGTCGCTGCGCTGCGTCCCGATCGCGACCGTCCCCGTGGGGGAGGCCGTGGTCGTCGTCGCCGAGGTGCGCGACGTGCGCCTCGGGCCCGTCGGGGAGCCGCTCGTCTACCACGACCGCACCTACCGCACGGTGGGCCGACAGGTCTGAGCCGCGCTCGACCCCGGCGCCGTCGTCAGCTCTTCGGGGGCAGCCCGTCCGGGGTGCAGAGCTTGCCGATGCTGCCCGTGCGGTCGGCGGCGATCAGGTCGAACAGCTGCTTGCTGCGCTCGGGGTCCCAGCGCACCGAGAAGTCCGCGAGCGGCACGGTGCAGCTCTGGCCGCCGTCGCCCATCGCCGAGCGCAGCCCGAGGGCGAACTTCAGCAACGCGTACGGGCCGGTGCCCTCGCCGATCTGCACGGCCGACGCGGCGCCGGTGTTCACGCCCCAGTAGCGGACGGGGTTGATGATCGTCCACGGCGACGCGGCCTTGCTGGCGATGCCGGCGATCACCTCGCGCTGGCTCTGCACGCGCTGGATGTCCTGCGTGGCGTAGCTGTGCCGGTTGCGCGAGTAGGCGAGGGCGGTCCTGCCGTCGGCCTCCTGGCAGCCCGCCTTCACGTTCAGCCCGGAGTCGCGGTCCTTGATCGCCTGCTTGGGGCAGATCTCGACGCCGCCGAGGGCGTCGACGACCTTGACCAGACCGCCGAACCCGATCTCGACGTAGTCGTCGACCCGGATGCCGGTGTTCTGCTCGACCGTCTGCGTGAGCAGGGCCGGGCCGCCGTAGGCGTAGGCGGCGTTGATCTTCGTGGTGCCGTAGCCCGGCACCTGCACCATCGAGTCGCGCGGGATGGAGACCAGCGTCGACGGCCCGGCGCCCGTGTGCAGCAGCATGATCGTGTCGGTGCGGCCCCGCCCGCCGCCGTCGCCGCCCGTCGCGAGCTCGCGCTGCTCCTGCGCGCTCAGGCCGGCGCGACTGTCGGAGCCCACCAGCAGGAAGGTCGTGCCGGGCTGCTCGCCGGGTCGGTCGCCCTCGGGCTCGAAGGGCACCTTCGTCGACGTCGAGTACGCGTAGAGCGGCGTGCCCACGAGGAAGGCGAGCCACGCCACGAGGAGCAGGAGCACCCAGCGGGCCTTGCCGCGCCGTCGCCCGCCACCGGAGCGGTCGCGTCGGCGCTCGGTGCGTCCGCCGCCCGGC
>NZ_JAMXRU010000007.1 GCF_024124745.1 Aeromicrobium sp. CnD17-E | reverse complement strand
GACGGGGGTCGGGCGGTGGCCGTCCCGGCGACGAAGGTCCCGGAGCCGTGGCTCGCGTCGAGCCAGCCCTCGGCGACCAGCTGCTCGTAGGCCTGCGTGACCACGGCGCGGGAGACCCCGAGCTCGACGGCCAGCGCCCGGCTGGCGGGCAGCCGCGTGCCGCGGCGGAGCGTGCCCGCACCCACGAGGCGACGGATCCCGGTGGCGAGCTGCGTCGCCAGCGGGGCGTCGGCCGTCCGGTCGAGGCGGAGCGGCAGCGTCGGCGGTCCCGAAGTGGTCTGCACGTCCTGCATGATAGTGGACCTGGACGTCGGTCCACTTGCGCAGGAGGCTGGGGTCATGTCGACGATCGATGCCACACCGCTGTCGCCCACCCCGCGCACCACCCTCGGGCGCTCGCGCGAGCGGGGCCTCACCGACCGGACCGCGCTGCACGCGATCCTGCGCGAGGCGCTCGTCGCGCACCTGGGCGTCGACGTCGGCGACCACCCGGTCGTGCTGCCGGTCGCGATCGCCGTCGACCTCGACGGTCCCGACGCGGACGGCACGCTCTACGTGCACGGGTCGGTGGCCGCGCGGTGGCTGACACGGTCGGACCGGCGGACGGTGTGCGTCACGGCGACGCTGCTCGACGGGCTGGTCGTGGCGCGGTCCGGCTTCCACCACTCGATGAACTATCGCTCCGCCGTGGTCGTGGGGGAGGCGCGGATCGTCGAGGACCCGCAGGAGAAGGCACACGCCCTCGACCTCACCGTCGACCACGTCGTGCCCGGCCGCTCGGCGACCCTGCGCCCGCCCACTCGCAAGGAGGTGGCCGCGACCGCCGTGCTGGCGATCCCGCTGCGCGAGGCGTCGGTGAAGGTGCGCGCCGGCGACCCGGTGGACGACGACGCCGACGTCGAGGCCGGCGCGTGGGCGGGCGTCGTGCCCCTGTCGACCGTCGCGGCGAGCCCGGTGTCGGCCGCGGACTCGCACGACGACGTACCGGCCGACGTCGTCCGTCGGGCCGCGCAGCTGGGTGCCTGACCACGACAGGGTCGCGCGAGGCACGGTTTTCTCAGGCAGGCACGGGTTGCTCTCCGTGCTTACCTGAGGAAACCGTGCCCAGCGGAGATTCCCAGGTCGACCTGGGAATCTCCGCTGCGGGTCAGAGGTCGCTGGAGACGTCCCAGATGTTGACGCCCTCGACGGTGCCGGCGAGCTCGTCGATGCGGGCGAGCTCCTCGTCGCTGAAGTCCGTCTGCGCGGCGGCGGCGAGGTTCTCGTCGAGCTGCTCGGTCGAGGACGCGCCGATGAGGGCGGACGTCACGCCGCCCGGCCGCAGCACCCAGGAGATCGCAAGCTGGGCGAGGCTCTGGCCGCGCCGCTCGGCGACCTCGTTCAGCCCGCGCAGCCGCTCGACCATGTCGGGCGTGACGACGTCGTCGGTGAACGAGCCGCGCTCGCCCGAGCGCTTCGCCGGCTCGTCGCCCAGGTACTTCGACGTCAGCAGGCCCTGCGCGAGCGGCGTGAACCCGATCGACCCCATGCCGTGCTCGTCGAGCACCGTCAGCAGACTCTTCCCGCCTGCTGCCCCTGGCCCGGCACCCCCGCCGTCCTCGATCCACCGGTTCACCATCGAGTACGACGGCTGGTGGATGACCAGCGGCGTGCCGAGGTCCTTCGCCACGGCCACGGCCTCGGCCGTCCGCTCCGGCGAGTACGACGAGATGCCGACGTAGAGCGCCTTGCCCTGGCGCACGGCGGTGTCGAGCGCGCCGATCGTCTCGGCCACCGGCGTGCCGGGGTCGGTGCGGTGGGAGTAGAAGATGTCGACGTAGTCGACGCTCATCCGCTCCAGCGACGCGTCGAGGCTGCTCAGCAGGTACTTGCGCGACCCGAGCTTGCCGTACGGGCCCGGCCACATGTCCCAGCCGGCCTTGCTCGAGAGCACCAGCTCGTCGCGGTAGGGCTTGAAGTCGGTGCGCATCATCCGCCCGAAGTTCTCCTCCGCCGAACCGTACGGCGGGCCGTAGTTGTTGGCGAGGTCGAAGTGCGTGACGCCGCGGTCGAACGCGTGCCGCAGGATCTCGCGCTGCGTCGCGAAGGGTCGGTCGTCGCCGAAGTTCCACCACAGGCCCAGCGAGATCGGCGGCAGCAGCAGCCCGCTGTCGCCCACCCGCCGGTAGTCCAGGTGCTGGTAGCGGTCCTCGGCCGCGACGTACGGACGGTGGGTCTCGGGCACGGCGTCGGCCCAGTAGCGCTCCTCGGTCATGGTCCCGACGCTAGCGACCGGGGCCGACGACGGCGAGCCGGCCGGACGTCGAGGTGGCACCCTCGGTCCATGGCCTTCCCCGTGACGCTGGCGGTGCTCGCCGCGCTGGGGCTCGCACTGAACCTCTCGGCGCCTCGGCGGCTCGCGCGGCAGGTCTCCTCCTGGGAGCAGGACCAGCTGGACCGTGGGCTCCTCTCCACGCTCGACACCCGCCACCGGTCGGCCTGGGTGTGCGGCACCAGGACGCCGGCCCGGCCGCCCACGTCCTTCCCGGGGTGGGGGTCGTGGCGTTCGTCGTCGGTCTCGGTCTGCTCACCGCAGCACTCGTCCTTCCCGGGCTCCACCGCGAGGAGCGCTGAGCCCGGAGCTCTGTGCCCTGTGCCCTGTGCCCTGTGCTCTGTGCTCTGTGCTCTGTGCTCTGTGCTCTGGCGACCACCGTGGCCGTCAGGCGCACCCTGCCAGGACCGCGACGTCGCGGGACGCGTGATGGAACACGCTCCGTCCTGACGTGACGAAACGCCCGCGACCCGTCACCCTAGGGGCATGCGAACGGTCGTCGGCGTGGTGCTCGGGGCGTGTGCCCTCGGCATCGTCACGGCCGCGGCGCTCGGCACGGCACCGTTCCTCGTCACGCCGACACCGTGGGTGGTCGGGCTGATCGGGGTCGCGATGCTGGCCGTCGTCGCCCAGCCGGCGGCGGCACCGTCGGCCCGACGGGTCGCGAAGGTCCTCACCGTGGTCGGCTCCGTCGGCGCGGTCGTGGCCTGGGCCGCCTACCTGCGTGGCTTCAGCGACGAGAACGGCCTGCGCGGCTGGCCCGACGCGCTCGACTCGATGGTCGACCTCGGGTCCTCCACCGCGGCCCTCGCACTCGCAGCGCTGCTGGTGGTCGCCGGCTCGGCCACGGCCCGACGCCAGCCGCCCGGGATCGACGACGGGACGCCCGTCAGCGCAGACGCGTGACCTCGACGCTCACGAACAGCTCCGACGCGCCCGGCGTCGAGTAGATGCCGCGCAGCGGCGGGCAGTCGCCGTAGCCCCGCCCCCGCGCCACGAGCACGTGCCGGTCGCCCGGCACGACCGCGTTCGTCGGGTCGAACCCGCGCCAGTCGCCGTCCCAGTACTCCACCCACGCGTGCGACTCGCCCTCGACGGTCTCGCCGACGACCGGCTCGGTCGACGGGTGCAGGTAGCCCGACACGTACCGGGCCGGGATCCCCGCACGCCGCAGGGCGCCGAGCGTCGCGTGCGCGACGTCCTGGCACACCCCCGCGCCGGCCTCCCACGCCTCCGCCGCCGTCGTCGACACCTGCGTGACGCCCGGCAGGTAGCGCAGGTGGTCGTGGACCAGGCCGAACGCGCCCACGGCGTACTCGCCCGGCGTGTCGGATGACGCCCGCAGCGTGTCGAGCTGCGCGCCGAGGTCGTCGTGCGGACGCACCCACGAGTCGAGCACGAGGAACTCGCACCACTCGTCGCTCACCGCGGCGAGGTCGGCCCACCCCACGGGCGCGACGTCGACCGCGTGCGGCGTGCTCTCGACCGTCGACGTCGCGACGACCGTGAGCGCGTCGTGCGGCTCGTGCACCTCGAACGCCGTGACGACCGTGCCCCAGTAGTCGCGGTACTCCTGCGACCACGCCGTCGGCGACACCTCCACCCGCGACCGCAGGACCACCTGGTCCGACGTCGTCAGCGGCGTCATCCGTGCCTCGTTGTACGACGCCTCCGCGCCCTCGGCGTACGTGAAGCCCGTCGTGTGCCGCACCCGCAGCTGCATGGGTCGCGGCGACCCGCTCTGCCACTGCGACGCCGACCCCTGGCCCTGCACCTGTCCCTGCATGCTCACAGCGAGACCCCTCCCGTCCACGCGTGCGTGTCCGAGTGCGAGAAGTACCGCGCGCCGACCGCCTCGCTCGCGGCCGCGCACGTGCGCTGCAGCCGCTCCATCTCGATCGGCATCGCCTCGACGATCTCCGCCAGCGGCCGGTACTCCAGCTCCGTCCGCGCCCGGCCCAGCAGCCGCTGCGCCTCGTCGCCGAACCCCGAACGCTGCCCGCGCGCCTCCAGCCGGCTCAGGGCGCGCTCGGCCTCCATCAACGCCGACACCACCGACCGCGGGAACCACCGGTCCAGCAGCAGGAACTCCGCCGCCTGACGGTCACCCTCCAGACCCCGGTAGGCGCGGATGAACGCCTCGTACGCACCGCACGCCCGCAGCGTCGTCGGCCAGGCGACCTGCGTGTCCGACGCCAGCGCCGCCGTCGACAGCAGCCGCGCCGTCATGTCGACCCGCTCGATGCTGCGTCCCAGCACGAAGAAGTTCCAGCCCTCGTCGCGCGGCATCGTCCCGTCGGCGATGCCGTTGACCATCGCCGTCCGGTTCCGCACCCACGCGAACATGTCCGGCGGTCGCTTCGTCCGCGCCGACGGAAGACCGCGCCACATCGTGTTGATCGACGCCCAGATGTCGGTCGACAACGTCTCGCGTGCGCCCCGCGCGCCCTCGCGTGCGGCCGTGATCGCCGACGCGATCGAGCCCGGGGAGTCGACGTTGTGGGCCAGCAGGTCGAGGATCGTCCACCGGTTGACCGCACCCGTGTGGCCCTCCACCCCCATCACCGACAGGAGCTGCTGGCACGACGCCGCCTCGTCGATCGCCGGGTCCTCCACCAGCACCTGCAGCTGGACGTCGAGGATCCGTGCGGTGTCGTCCGCACGCTCGAGGTAGCGGCCGATCCAGAACAACGACTCCGCGATCCGGCTCAGCATCAGAGGTCGCCCCCGTCCTCGGTCAGGACCGACGGCGCGGCCGCTCGCATGCTCTTGGCCTTCTCGGGACCATCGGCCTCCTCGTCGACCGCGTCCTTGGGGTCCGCGGGCGTCGACGGGTCGGCCAGCACCCACGTGTCCTTCGAGCCACCACCCCGGGAGGAGTTCACGATCAGCTCGCCCTCGGGCAACGCCACCCGCGTCAGGCCGCCCGGCAGCACGTAGACGTCGTCGCCGTCGTTCACCGCGAACGGCCGCAGGTCGACGTGCCGCGGTCGGATGCCCTGCTCCACCAGCGTCGGCACCGTCGACAGGGAGATCACCGGCTGCGCGATCCAGGCGCGCGGGTCGGCGTCGATCTTGACCCGCAGCTCGTCGAGCTCCTCGCGCGACGCCGCAGGACCGATGACAATGCCCTTGCCGCCCGACCCGTCGACCGGCTTGAGGACGAGCTCGTCCAGACGGTCGAGCACCTCCTCGCGCTGGTCGGCGTCGCCGAGGCGCCACGTGTCGACGTTGCGCAGCACCGGCTCCTCGCCGAGGTAGTAGCGGATCAGGTCGGGCACGTAGGTGTAGATGAGCTTGTCGTCGGCCACGCCGTTGCCGACCGCGTTCGCGATGGTCACGTTGCCGGCACGGGCGGCGTTGACCAGGCCCGGCACGCCCAGCACCGACTCCGGGTAGAACTGCATCGGGTCGAGGAACTCGTCGTCGATGCGCCGGTAGATCACGTGCACCGGCTCCAGCCCGCGCGTCGTGCGCATCGAGACGCGGCCCTGCTGGCACACCAGGTCGCGGCCCTCGACCAGCTCGACGCCCATCGTGCGAGCCAGCAGCGTGTGCTCGAAGTAGGCGGAGTTGTAGACGCCCGGCGTCAGCACCACGACGTTCGGGTCGCTCACGCCCGACGGTGCCGCGGCACGCAGTGCCGCGAGCAGGTTGCGCGAGTACTGCTGGACCGGACGGATGCGGTGGTCGGCGAACACCTCCGGCAGCGCCGCGGACATCGCCGGCCGGTTGGTCATGACGTAGGAGACGCCCGACGGCACGCGGCAGTTGTCCTCCAGCACCCGGAAGTCGCCCTGCCCGTCACGGATCAGGTCGATGCCCGAGATGTGCACCCGCACCCCGTTCGGAGGCTCGATCCCCGCGACGACGCGGTGGTAGTGCGGCGACGTCAGCACCGTCTCGCGGGGCACGATCCCGTCGGTGAACACCTCGCCCGGTCCGTACACGTCGGCCAGGAACGCCTCGAGGGCCTTCACGCGCTGACGCACGCCGGTGTCGACGTCGGTCCAGTCCCGCGCCTCGATGATGCGCGGCACGATGTCGAGCGGGAAGGGCCGCTCCTCGCCGCCGACGCCGAACGTGACGCCCTGGTCGAGGTAGGCCGACGCGAGCGACTCCGCGCGGGCCCGGATCTCGTCGTTGCCCATCCGGGTGAACGCCGCGTGCACCTGCGCGTACTCAGACCGCAGGGTCGAGTCGTCGAACATCTCGTCGAACCCGGCCACAGGTCCGTAGCCGTCGAAGAGGTGCGCGTCGCTCACGGGGGCCACCCTAGGGAGGAGAGGTGTCGATCATGTTTCGTGACCTGTCTAGCGGAGAGCCGGTCGGCCTGCACCCCAGAAGACCCGGCCGGTTGGCCCCGACCCGCGCTTCCTCCTAGGGTCGAGCCATGAGCGGCGACGGGGAGCGGACGGAGTCGGGCGAGGAGTCCAAGCCCGGGATCAAGGACCGGATCGCGGGCTGGCACCCCGTGCTCGCCCACGTCATCCGCACCCTCGACCACTACGGCGCGCACCGGGGCAACCTCGCCGCCGGCGGTGCCACCTACTTCGGCTTCCTCAGCTTCTTCCCGCTCCTGGCCGTCTCCTTCGCGGTCGTGGGGCAGCTGTCGGAGATCTACCCCGGCGCCCAGCAGGACTTCGTCGACGCCCTCAGCGGGGTGCTGCCCGGCATCGTCTCCGTCGACCCCGAGCCCGGACGCATCGCCCTCACCGAGATCGCGTCCAACGCGCCCGCCATCTACACCGTCGGCCTGCTCACCGCGCTCTACGCGGGCCTGAACTGGGTGAGCGGGCTGCGCGACGGGCTCAACCAGATGCTCGACCTGCCCACGTCCGAGACCGGCAACCTCGTGAAGGCCAAGGGGACCGACCTGGTCACGCTCGTGGTCCTGGGCTTCATCCTGCTCCTCTCGGTGTCCGTCGGCGGGCTGCCCGTCGCCCTCGGCTCGTTCCTGCTCGACCTCGTCGGACTGCCCGGACCGGTCGGCGCCGTCCTCCTGACGCTGCTGTCGGTGGTCGTCGGCGTCGCCGTCAGCACCGTGCTGTTCTGGGCGATCTTCCGCCTGCTGCCGAAGCCCGACCTGCCCGAGCACGCGCTCTGGCGCGGCGCCCTGTTCGCCGCCGTCGGCTTCGAGCTCATCAAGCAGTTCGCGAGCCTCGTGCTGCGCGGTGCCAGCTCGGTGCCGGTGGCCTCGCTCGCCATCGCCCTGACGCTGGTGGTCTGGATCTACTTCTTCTCCCGCCTGGTGATGTACGGGATCTCGTGGGCGTGCACCGACGAGTCCACGCTCGCCGAGCTCGCCGAGCTGGAGGACGCCGACGACGAGGCGCAGGCCGCTCGCGTTGACGCCGCGGACCTCGACGAGGAGCCCGTCGACGTGGGCTACGTACGCCCGCTCGTCGTGGGCCTCGGGCTGGGGACGCTGCTCGGCGCGGCGCTGGGCCGCTCCACCCGCGACGACTGACGGCTCCTAGGCTGCTGCCATGAGCAGCCACGGCTCGCAGCCCCGCCCCTCGGCCCGCACCATGTCGGCCGAGGAGACCCGCGCGCTGCAGGTCGTGCGCCGCCGGACGACCGCCATCTGCTTCTTCGTCGTCGCGATCCACGGCGTCGTCGGCCTCGTCGTCGTGGCCGACGTCATCGCCCGCCAGGGCCGGCAGAGCGGGGCCGTCATCCTCGTCGTCATGTCGGCGTTCCTCGCCATCGGCATCAGCGTCGCCGTGCGCGCGATCCTGGCCGCACGGCCGGTCCTCTCGTGGCCGTGGGTCCTGCTCTCGCTCGTCCCGTCGGCGGCCGGTCTGGTCTGGGTGATCTGACCTTCACCGACGCGACACCGGCGCTTCACGCCCCGATGTCGGGCGTGGCGGATACTCTGGCCGTGGAAAGGGTCCGCCCATGGCCGAGCACGTCCTGGTCCTGAACGCCAGCTACGAGCCGCTGCAACGCGTGTCCCTGCGGCACGCCATCAAGATGCTGGTGCGCGAGGTGGCGGTCATCGAGGAGGAGGCCGAGGGCACCTTCGGCCCGTTCCCCAAGCCCAAGGTCCTGCGGCTCGTGCGCTACGTCGTCACCCGCTGGCGGCACCGGCGGGGGCACCTGTGCACGAAGTCGGCCGTCAAGGCCCGCGACCAGATGTGCGCCTACTGCGGCGGACGCGCCGAGACCGTCGACCACGTGCTGCCGCGCAGCCGCGGCGGTGCGCTCACCTGGGAGAACGCCGTCGCGGCGTGCCTGCGGTGCAACCACCGCAAGGCCGACCGCACCCCGGCCGAGGCCGGCATGACGCTGCTCATCACACCGGCCGCCCCGCCACCCGGCTTCCTCGTCGGCTGACCGCTCGGGGTGCGGGCGCCGTGGGGTCCGTCGGCCTACGATGGACCGCACACGGAAGAGGTGACGATGAGCGAGCGGCGGGCCCTGGGCGCCGGTGACGTGCTCGACGGTCGCTACGTGCTGCAGGACCTCGTCACGGAGAAGCTCGGGTCGGCCACGTGGCGCGCGCACGACCGCGTGCTGGCACGCAACGTCGGCATCGAGATGGTCCCGAGCGACGACCCGCGCGCCGACAACTTCCTCGAGGCGGCCCGCCAGTCCACGTCGGTCACCGACCCGCGGTTCCTCCGCGTGCTCGACCTCGTCGAGGCCGACCACGACCACCACGTCATCGTGCGGGAGTGGGCGCGGGCGTTCCCGCTCGACCAGCTGCTGCGCCAGTCGCCGCTGCCGAACCGACGAGCCGCGACGGTGGTCGCGGAGGTCGCCGAGGCCCTCGCGCACGCCCACGAGAAGAACCTGTTCCACCGCCGCCTCACGCCGCACCACGTGCTCCTCAAGCAGACCGGGGCCGTGCGCATCGTCGGCCTCGGCGTCGCGACCGCTCTGGCGCCGGCCGGCCACCAGGACACCTTCGAGGACCTGCGGGCGTACGAGCAGATGGACGTCGAGGCCCTCGGCAAGCTGCTGTACGCGTGCCTCGTGGCCCGCTGGCCCGGGGTCGGCGTCGACGGGCTGCGCGCCGCGCCGGCCGAGGGCGGCAAGCTCCTGCGACCCCGTCAGGTCCGCGCCGGCGTGTCCCGCGACGTCGACGCCGTCGTCGACCGGATCCTCGGGCGTCCGCCGCTGAACCACCGCACGCCGTTGCGCACGGCCGCCGACATCGGTCGCGCGCTGCGGCTCACGGGTGAGGACGAGGCCGACGTCGACGACCCGAGCCCGCTGCACATCTCCTCGCCCGACCTGCTGCGCCTCGACCCCGTCATCGTGCCGGAGGGCACGCCGCCCGGTCTGGAGCCGCCCCGACGACGGCCGAAGGCCTTCGAGCCGGCCCCGCCCACCACGTTCGAGCGCAGCGTCCACCGCGCGAGGCGTGCCACCGCGGGCGGCGACCGCAAGCTGGTCCTCGCCGGCGTGGTCCTCACGCTCGCGGTCGTCGGGCTGCTGGCCTTCGCCGTGGGACGGTTCACCGGGGAGGACCGCCGACCGCCGACCGCCGCCGTCGCCACCGAGGAGGCGCCGGCCCGCACCCTGGGGATCGCGTCGGTGCGCGACCTCGACCCGCAGGGCCAGGACGGGCAGGAGAACCCCGAGGACGTGGGGCTCGCCGTCGACGGCAACCCCGAGACGGGCTGGCGCACCAGCACCTACTACCGCCGTGCCGACCTCGGTGGCCTGAAGGACGGCGTGGGACTCGTGGTCGACCTGGGTGGGCCGCGTGAGGTCGACTCGATGCGGATCCTCCTCGGCGGAGCCGGCACCGCGCTCACCGTCTACGCGACGAGCCCCGGCGGCGAGGTCCCGGGCAGCCTGCGCGACCTGCGCCGCATCGCGACGCTCGACGACGCCGGCACCGACGTCACCGTCACGTTCCCGGCGAACACCATCACCCGCCGGGTCGTGGTGTGGCTGAGGGCCCTGCCGCAGGTGGGTCCCGGCGAGTTCCAGGGCGACGTCCGCGAGATCAGCCTCAAGGGCCGACGCTGACGATCCTGCCCCCGTCGCTCTGGTCGGGCAGCGGAATGATCCCCACCTAGACTGCGTTGAGCAGAGCAAGACCGTCTACGAGAAGGCACCCATGAGCACTGAGTCGTCCGCCAATGACGTCCGCAACCTGATCATCATCGGCTCCGGCCCGTCGGGCTACACCGCAGCCGTGTACGCGGCCCGCGCGAACCTCGCCCCGCTCGTCTTCGAGGGCTCGGTCACCGCCGGTGGCGCGCTGATGAACACGACCGAGGTCGAGAACTTCCCCGGCTTCCCCGAGGGCATCATGGGCCCGGCGCTGATGGACAACTTCCGCGCGCAGGCCGAGCGCTTCGGCGCCGAGCTGATCGCCGACGACGTCACGTCGGTCGACCTCACCGGCGAGGTGAAGTCGGTCTCGCTCGCCGACGGCACGACCTACCGTGCGCACGCCGTCGTCCTGGCCATGGGCTCGGGCTACCGCAAGCTCGGCGTGGCCCGCGAGGACGAGCTCTCGGGCCACGGCGTCAGCTGGTGCGCCACGTGCGACGGCTTCTTCTTCCGTGAGCAGAACATCGTGGTCGTGGGCGGCGGCGACTCCGCCGTCGAGGAGGCCACGTTCCTCACCCGCTTCGCGTCGAAGGTGACGCTCGTGCACCGTCGCGACGAGCTGCGCGCGTCCAAGATCATGCAGGACCGCGCGATCGCCAACGAGAAGATCGAGTTCGCCTGGAACTCCGAGGTCGCCGAGCTGCACGGCGAGGGCCGTCTGGAGAAGGTGACGCTGCGCGACACCGTCACGGGCGAGACCCGCGACCTCGACGCGACCGGCCTGTTCATCGCGATCGGCCACGACCCGCGCTCGGAGCTGCTCACCGGTCAGGTCGACCTCGACGACGAGGGCTACGTGCTGGTCCAGCAGGGCAGCACGGCCACGAACCTGTCCGGCGTCTTCGCCGCCGGCGACCTGGTCGACCACACCTACCGCCAGGCGATCACCGCCGCGGGCACCGGGTGTGCTGCGGCCCTCGACGCCGAGCGCTTCCTCGCCGACCGCGAGCAGGCCGGTCAGCCCGCACCCGACGTCGCCATGGCCCAGTGGGCCGAGTGACCCCGATCCCCACGACCCCCATCCGCTGAAGGAGAACCCCATGCCCGAGATCACCCCCGTCACCGACGCCGACTTCGCCGAGAAGGTCCTGCAGGCCGACGGTCCCGTGCTCGTCGACTTCTGGGCCAGCTGGTGCGGCCCGTGCCGTCAGCTCGCGCCGATCCTCGAGGAGATCGCGTCCGAGAAGGGCGAGGCGCTCACCATCGTCAAGATGGACGCCGACGCCAACCCGAAGACGCCGAGCGACTACCGCGTCACCGGCCTGCCCACGATGAACCTGTACTACAAGGGCGAGGTCGTGAAGTCGATCGTCGGCGTCCGCCCCAAGTCCGCGATCCTCAACGAGCTCTCGGAGTATGCCTGAACCCGAGCGCGCGTAGCGCGCGAGCGGTTCAGGCAGGTTGAGTGGTCTCACCGGCGAAGCCGGTTCCCTCTGTATCGAAACCTGGCAAGCGTCGAAGCCCCGGTGCGATGCACCGGGGCTTCGTCGTATGTGGAGCACCGCAGGTGCCGACGCGGACCACCAAAACGATCTATCGCTTTGTCGACATGTCGATCAATGGTTCCGCGGCGGGTCCATCAGACCCACGATCCGCTCCAGGTCGTCGATGGTCGCGAACTCGACGGTGATCTTGCCCTTGGCCTTGCCGAGATCGACCTTGACGCGGGTGTCGTAGCGCTCGGAGAGCCGTGCGGCGAGGTCGGCCAGGCGGGGAGCGGAGACCGTGCGGCCGGGGGTGCGCGACCGAGAGGTGGCCGGGTCTCCGGTGTCGCCGAACTTCACGATCTCCTCCAGCGCACGCACCGAGATGCCCTCGGCGACGACGCGTGCAGCCAACCGGTCCTGCACCTCGGGGTGCGACACCGAGAGCAGCGCGCGAGCGTGCCCGGCGGACAGCACGCCGGCCGCGACCCGGCGCTGTACTGCAGGCGGCAGCTTCATCAGGCGCAGCGTGTTGGTCACCTGGGGGCGCGAGCGACCGATGCGGTCGGCGAGCTCCTCCTGGGTGCAGCCGAAGTCGTCGAGCAGCTGCTGGTAGGCGGCGGCCTCCTCCAGCGGGTTGAGCTGCGACCGGTGAAGGTTCTCGAGCAGCGCGTCGCGCAGGAGGTCCTCGTCGGTCGTGTCGCGCACGATGGCGCCGATGGTCTCGAGTCCCGCCGCGCGCGAGGCACGCCACCGACGCTCCCCCATGATCAGCTCGTAGGCACCCGGCGCCGTCTCGCGGACCACGACCGGCTGCAGCAGGCCGACCTCGCGGATCGAGTGCACGAGCTCGGCCATGTCCTGCTCGTCGAAGACCTGACGCGGTTGTCGGGGGTTCGGGACGACGGCGTCCAGCGGCAGCTCGGCGAAGCGGGCGCCCTGGACCTCCTGCAGCCCGGACTCCTTCGCCTCGGCGGGGGTCGACGGGATGAGCGACTCGAGCCCTCGGCCGAGTCCACGACGTGGTGCCATCAGGCGCCCCTCTCGCTGGTGGTCGGGTCGGACGTCCCCGCCTGCGCGATCTCACGGGCGGCCTCCAGGTAGGAGAGCGCACCGGACGAGCCCGGGTCGTAGGTGAGGACGGACTGCTGGTAGCTCGGTGCCTCGGAGATCCGGACCGAGCGCGGGATCGCGGTGGCCAGGACCTTCGGGCCGAAGTGGCTGCGCACCTGCTCGGCGACGCCGGCGGACAGGCGCGTGCGTGCGTCGAACATCGTCAGCAGGATGGTGGTGATCTCGAGGTCCTGGTTGAGGTGCGCGCGCACGAGCTCGATGTTGCGCACCAGCTGGCCCAGGCCCTCGAGCGCGTAGTACTCGCACTGGATCGGGATGAGCACCTCGCGCGCGGCGACCAGCGCGTTGACGGTGAGCAGACCGAGGGACGGCGGGCAGTCGATGACGACGTAGTCGATCCGGTCGTCAGCTCGCTCGCGCTCCTCCAGGTGGGCAGCGAGCGCCTTCTTCAGGCGGGTCTCACGCGCCACGAGCGACACGAGCTCGATCTCGGCGCCGGCCAGGTCGATGGTCGCGGGGAGCACCGTGATGCCCGGCAGCTGTGGCGCGGGCCGGACGAGCTCGGAGAGGGGGACGTCCTCGACCAGTGCCTCGTAGACCCCGGGCGTCCCCTCGGTGTGCGCGATGTCGAGCGCCGTCGACGCGTTGCCCTGCGGGTCGAGGTCGACCACCAGGATGCGCAGTCCCTTCTGGGCGAGGGCCGCAGCGACGTTCACCGCCGTGGTCGTCTTGCCGACCCCTCCCTTCTGGTTGGCCACGACGAAGATCCGCGTGCGGTCGGGACGGGGAAGCTGGGTCGTGCTGCGCGCCCGACGGGCGAGGTCCACGTGGTCCCGCGCCTCGCGGGCGAGCGGGGTGTCGAACGGCTGGTCCGGCTCGGACGACGTGAAGCTCGACGCCGGTGCCGCGCCTGAGGCCACCGAGCTCAGCGGCGTCGACGGGCCAGGGGTCTGCTTGTCGTCAGCGCTCACAGGACCTCGTTTCACGTGAAACATGCCCCGCCCGGTCCGGGCGAGGGTCGTCACTTCGACACTTCCACCACGGTGGTCGGAATCTCGACATCACCGTACGTCCGGATCAGCGTAGCGGTCGCCCCGAGACGTCCGAGGGTGCGCTTGGCATCCTTCACCTCGTCCGTCGCCGACTGGCCCTTGAGCGCGAGCAGCACCCCACCGGGTGCGACCAACGGCATGCACCACTTCGCGAGCTTCTCCAGAGCGGCCACCGCGCGCGCCGTCACCACGTCGAACTGACGATCGACGTCCTCGGCGCGGGCACGGAGCACCTCGACGTTGGCCAGCTCGAGCTCGTCGACCACCTCCTGCAAGAAGGTCGTCCGGCGCAGCAGCGGCTCGATCAACGTCACCTTCAGGTCCGGCCGGGCGATCGCCCAGACGACACCAGGCAGTCCCGCACCCGATCCGACGTCGGCCACGGTGGCACCGGCGGGGAGTCGGGGCACGACCACGCCGCTGTTGACGAGATGGCGGTCCCACAGACGGGGGACCTCGCGAGGACCGATCATCCCGCGCTCTACGCCGTCGTTCGCGAGGATCGCCGCGTACTGCGTCATGAGAGGCAGCTGGTCATGGAACACCCCCGCAGCCGAGGAGGGCGGCGGGGGTGTTTCACGTGAAACACTCATGCGGACCTCAGGCGTCCGCCGCCGGCAGCACGACGACGTGACGACTCCGGTCGGCGCCCTCGGACTCGCTGGAGAGTCCGGCAGCCGCCACGGCGTCGTGGACGACCTTCCGCTCGAACGGGCTCATGGGGTCGAGCGCCACACGGGCCTCACCGGAGCGGACCCGCTCGATCGCGCCCGCCGCCACCGACTCCAGCGCGACGCGGCGCTGCGCCCGGAAGCCACCGACGTCGAGCATCAGCCGGCTCCGCTCACCCGTCTCGCGGTACACGGCCAGGCGGGTCAGCTCCTGCAGCGCCTCCAGCACCTCACCTCCACGACCTACCAGGTGGTCCAGGCCGCCACCGACGACGGAGACCGACGCGCGGTCGTTCTCCACGTCCATGTCGATGTCGCCATCGAGGTCGGCGATGTCGAGCAGCTCCTCGAGGAAGTCCGCGGCGATGTCGCCCTCGGCCTCCAGCTTCGCAGCGTCGGTCATGACCGGATCACTTCCTCTTCTTCTTGTTCGGGCTCGGCTTGGACCCGGAGGTCCGCTGGTTGCGCGTCTGCTTCTTCGGCTGGTTGCGCTGCAGACCGGGGTGCGGCTTCTCGATCTCCTTCAGCGGGTCCTCCGGCACGTTCTTGCCGTGCTTCGCGTCGCGCTCCTGCTTCGCCTTGAACGCCGGCGTCCCCGGCGCAGGGTTGTTGCGGATGACGTAGAACTGCTGGCCCATGGTCCAGAAGTTCGAGGTGGTCCAGTAGATCAGGACGCCCACCGGGAAGGCGATACCACCGACGGCGAAGACCACGGGCAGCACGTAGAGCAGCAGCTTCTGCTGCTGGGCGTACGGTCCCGACAGCGCGTCCGGCGGCATGTTCTTGCTCATCAGCTGACGCTGCGTGATGAACTGCGTGGCGCACATCGTCAGCACCATGATGACCGCGATGATGCGCGTCTCGACGTGCGTGGCACTGACGAGCGTGTCGGCGATGCGGCCGCCGAGGAACACCGCGTCCTGCAGCTCCTCGGCCAGCTTGGCCGTCATGAAGCCGCGGGCGCCGTCGGCACCGTTCTTGGCGGCCTGGTCGATCACGCGGAACAGCGCGAAGAACACCGGCATCTGCAGCAGCAGCGGCAGGCACGACGCGAACGGGTTGGTGTTGTGCTCCTTCCAGAGCTTCATCTGCTCCTGGGCCAGGCGCTCCCGGTCGTGACCGTACTTCTTCTGCAGCTCCTTGATGTGCGGCTGCAGCAGCTGCATGTTGCGGCTGCTCTTGATCTGCTTGACGAACAGCGGGATGAGCAGCGCGCGGATCGTCACCGTCAGGCCGACGATCGCCAGCGCCCACGACCACCCGCCCGACGGGTCGAGGCCGAGCCGCGTGAAGATCTCGTGCCAGACGAGCAGCACGCCGGACACCGCGTAGTACAGCGGCGTCATGATGGCCGAGCCGATCGAACCTAGGAAGTCGAACATGGTTCTCCAGGGGTGGGGGTGACCGTCGCCGCGGCGACGGGAGGTTCAGAGGGATGCTGCTCGTCCTCGGGCGTGATCTCGGTGCCGCGGCGTGGCGGCACCGGGTCGACGCCGCCGGCAGCCCAAGGATGACACCGGCACACACGTCGTGCGGCGAGCCACGACCCGCGAGCGGCGCCGTGCGTCTCGACGGCCTCGAGCGCGTAGGCGGAGCAGGTCGGGTAGTAGCGGCAGACCTGGCCGTACAGCGGGCTGATCGCGAACCGGTACGCCCGGAGCAGTGAGACGAGCACGGTCCTCACCGACGCACCCCGCCCCGACGCTCCGCCTTCTCGACCGCGGAGGTCAGCACGTCCGTGAGGTCGGCCGACAACGTCGGACCGTCGACGGACGCCGCGCGGGGCAGCGCCCGCACCACGAGCCGGGACCCCGCGGGCACCGAGGCGAGCGCCCCGTGCTCGAGGTGGTCGCGCACGCGGTGCCGCAGACGACGCTTGACGCGGTTGCGCACGACGGCCGGCCCCACGGCCTTGGACACGACGAAACCGACGGAGGTGTCTCCGTCGGTTCCGATCGAGAGATGCGCGACGAGGGTCGGCGACGACGCCTTCACCCCGCGGCGGACGGCGACCTTGAAGTCACCGGCCTCACGCATGCGGTGGGGCCGCCCGAGCACGGCTCAGGCGGAGAGGTTCGCGCGGCCCTTGCGGCGACGGTTGGCCAGGATGGCGCGGCCCGCACGCGTGCGCATGCGCAGGCGGAAGCCGTGCTTCTTGGCGCGACGACGGTTGTTCGGCTGGTACGTACGCTTGCTCACGAGTTTGGTCCTTCGACGATTCGGGCCGGGGATCGACGGCCACCGCTCGCCCACGGCGAAGATCTCGGTCGTGGGCATGCGGCAACGGTCGTGTTGCACGACTGCTCCACGGTACGGGGCGGTCGGAGCGTGGTCAAACCCGCCCCATAGGCTACCTGCGACCAACCGGTCCACGCGACACGCCGAGCGCACTGCTGCAATCTTCCCAACCCGCTTGAAACGACCTCGCGACCGCTGCTAGCGTCGCCGCTCTGCGCCTTTTTCCACAGCGCAGGACCAGCGGGTAGCTGGATGCACACCGTGTGGACAACTCTGTGGACCACGCGACCCCTCGGGAGACCTGCATGACCGACGCCTCAGGGCAGACCTCGGACGACCTCGAGCTCTCCACGGCGTGGGACCACGCCGTCTCGACGCTGTCGAACGGTGCCCGCGTCTGGGTCTACAGCGCGGAGCCGATCAGCCGGCACCCGGGGATCTTCATCGTCGGCGTCCCCGACGACCTGAGCCGTGCGCAGCTGGAGTCCCGCGTGCGCCCCGCCCTGGAGCACGCGCTCTCGTCGCACCTCGGCGAGCAGGTCCGGCTCGTCGTCACGATCGAGCCGTCGCTCACCGACCGCGCGCGGGACCGCCCGTCCTCCACGACGTCGCAGGCCGACGACCGTCCGCACCCCGCCGGCCCGCAGAACACCGCGCCGCAGGCACCGGGACCGCAAAATGACGACAAGTCGACACATCCACTTTCCGTGGTGCCCCCGGCGCCTGAGGAGGACGGCGACGACATCGACGTCGACGAGTTCGTCCCGAGCTGGGCCCAGGAGCCCGACCCGGTGCAGCGCCGGACCAGCGCCCACGAGGCGCGGCTCAACGCTCGGTACCTGTTCGAGAACTTCGTCATCGGCTCGTCGAACCGCTTCGCCCACGCCGCCGCGGTCGCGGCCGCCGAGGCACCCGGCAAGGCGTACAACCCGCTGGTCATCCACGGCGACTCGGGACTGGGCAAGACGCACCTCCTGCACGCCATCGGCCACTACGTCCTGAACCTCTACCCCTCCTCGCGCGTGCGCTACGTCAACAGCGAGGAGTTCACCAATGACGTCATCAACGCCATCCGTGAGAACCGGACCGCCGCGCTGCGCCAGAAGTACCGCGAGATCGACGTGCTGCTCGTCGACGACATCCAGTTCCTCGAGAACAAGGAGTCGACGCAGACGGAGTTCTTCCACACCTTCAACGCGCTGCACAACGCCAACAAGCAGATCGTGATGACGTCGGACCGCCCGCCGAAGAACCTGCGCACCCTCGAGGAGCGGCTGCGCAACCGGTTCGAGTGGGGCCTGCAGACCGAGATGCTGCCGCCGGACCTCGAGACCCGCATCGCCATCCTGCGCAAGAAGGCCGCGATCGAGAAGCTCACCGCACCGGCCGACGTGCTCGAGTTCATCGCCAGCAAGGTGCAGACGAACATCCGCGAGCTCGAGGGTGCGCTCATCCGCGCCACGGCCTACGCCAACCTGCAGGGCGCGACGGTCGACCTCCAGCTCGCGCAGATCGTGCTGAAGGACCTCGTCGCCGAGGGAGAGGAGCCGGAGATCACCGCCGGCGTCATCCTGGCGCAGACCGCCGCCTACTCGGAGTTCACCATCGAGGAGCTGTGCGGCACGAACCGCAGCCGCGACCTCGTCCTCGCCCGCCAGATCGCGATGTACCTGTGCCGCGAGCTGACCGACATGTCGCTGCCGAAGATCGGCGCCGACTTCGGCGGCCGGGACCACACGACGGTCATGCACGCCGACCGCAAGATCCGCAAGCTGATGGCCGAGAAGCACGCCGTCTACAACCAGGTCACGGAGCTGACGAACCGCATCAAGCAGCAGGCCCGTCAGAACTGACCCCCACGCGGCACCTGCCGCAGCCACCAGGCCGACGTCCGAGGGACGTCGGCCTCGTCGCGTGGTGCCCGCAGGCTTCATGCACACCTGGGGACGACACTGTGGGAAAGTCTCGACCTCAGGTGGACAGACGCGACCGACGTGTGAACGAGGTGTGAACGACGCGCGGACGTGCACAGCCCCTCGGGGTGCGTCCACGGCACGCCCACACGGTCGTCCACGGGCCGACACGCCGCCTGACCAGCGCCGACGCCGGTTGTCCACGGGATCCACACCGCCTACGACGACGACGAGGGAGTTACATGTCCGGATCCCCCGCAAGAGTGACGGGACGGCCTGGGTGTGGACGAGCGGGACGACGTCCTCAGGACGTCTCGCCCGACCTACGCTTCACACCGTGTCCGTGGCAGGATGCAGTCCTAGTCTTCTCATGCCCGAAAGGCCTCGATTCGTGAGATTCCGCATCGATCGCGACACGTTCGCCGACGCCGTGGCGTGGACCGCACGCAGCCTGCCCACCCGGCCGAGCGTGCCCGTCCTCGCCGGGCTCCTGATCGAGACCGCCGGCGACGGTCTGACGTTGTCCGGGTTCGACTACGAGACCTCCACCCGCGCGACGCTGCCCGCCGAGGTCGCCGACGACGGCCGGGCCCTCGTCTCGGGCAGGCTGCTGTCGGAGATCGTCAAGTCGCTGCCGTCGAAGCCGATCGACGTGAGCCTCGACGGCACCAAGGTCCAGGTCTCGTGCGGGAGCGCACGGTTCAGCCTCTCCACGATGCCCGTGGAGGAGTACCCGCAGCTTCCGCAGATGCCGACCTCCTCGGGCACGATCAAGGCCGACGAGTTCGCGACGGCCGTCGCGCAGGCGAGTGCTGCCGCAGGTCGCGACGAGATGCTTCCCCTGCTCACCGGCGTCCGGCTCGAGATCGACGGCTCGACGATCTCCCTCATGGCCACCGACCGCTTCCGCGCCAGCCTGCGCGAGCTGCAGTGGTCGCCCGAGGCGAGCGACGCCTCCGGCCACGCCCTGGTACCTGCCCGCGTGCTCGGCGAGACGGCGCGGTCCCTGGTCTCCGGCTCCGACATCACCATCGCCATCTCCTCGGGCGAGACCGGCGACGGTCTCATCGGCTTCGAGGGCACGGTCGGCAACGGCACCCGCCGCACCACGACCCGCCTGCTCGAGGGCGACTTCCCGCGGGTGCGCCAGCTCTTCCAGGCGCAGTCCGAGACCGTCGCGCACGTGCGCACGTCGGACCTGGTCGACGCCGTCAAGCGCGTCTCGCTCGTCGCGGAGCGCAACACGCCCGTCCGGCTGACGTTCTCCGACGGCCAGGTGCTGCTCGAGGCCGGCAGCGGCGACGACGCGCAGGCGTCGGAGTCGATCGAGGCCACCATCGACGGCGCCGACATCTCGATCGGCTTCAACCCCGGCTACCTGCTCGAGGGTCTCGGCGTCATGTCCGACCCCGTCGTGCACCTCGCGTTCACCCAGCACACCAAGCCGGCCGCCATCTCCGGCGTCCGCGAGATCGGTGACGCGCCCGACGGCGCGTTCCGCTACCTGATCATGCCGGTGCGTCTCCAGGGCTGACCCGCCCACCGCACCGCACCACACGTCGTCACCTGGAGGGACCTCCATGCACCTCGGACTCGTCGGACTCGGCAAGATGGGCGGCAACATGCGCACCCGTCTGCGCAACGGCGGCATCACCGTCACCGGCTACGACCGCAACCCCGACGTCAGCGACGTCGACTCGCTGCAGGCCCTGGTCGAGGAGCTGCCCTCGCCCAAGGTCGTGTGGGTGATGGTGCCCGCGGGCGACATCACCCGTGCCACGGTCGAGGAGCTCCTCGAGCTGCTCGGCGAGGGCGACGTGATCGTCGACGGCGGCAACTCCCGCTGGACCGACGACGAGAAGCACGCGGCGCTGGCCGCCGACAAGGGCATCGGCTTCGTCGACTGCGGCGTGAGCGGCGGTGTCTGGGGCCTGGAGAACGGCTACGCGCTGATGGCCGGCGGCGACGCCCACGACATCGCGAAGGTCCAGCCGGTCTTCGACGTCCTCAAGCCCGAGGGCGAGTCCGGGTTCGTGCACGCCGGTCGCGTGGGCGCGGGCCACTTCTCCAAGATGGTCCACAACGGTATCGAGTACGCGATGATGCAGGCCTACGCCGAGGGCTTCGAGCTGCTCGAGAAGGCCGAGCTCGTCGAGAACGTCACCGACGTCTTCGACTCCTGGCGGGTCGGCACCGTCGTCCGCTCGTGGCTGCTCGACCTGCTCGTCAAGGCGCTCCAGGACGACCCGGGCCTGTCGAAGATCCGCGGGTACGCCGAGGACTCGGGCGAGGGTCGCTGGACGGTCGAGGCCGCGATCGACCACGCCGTCCCGGCGCCGACGATCGCCGCGTCGCTGTTCGCGCGGTTCGTCTCGCGCCAGGACGAGTCGCCCGCCATGCAGGCGGTCGCCGCGATGCGTCAGCAGTTCGGCGGCCACGCCGTGCAGGCGGCCGAGGAGACCGGGCACGCGCCGGCCGACCTCGACGCCGACCACTCCTGACGCATGCGCGTCGCCCGCCTCTCGCTGCACGACTTCCGGTCCTACCCCGAGGTCGAGATCGCGCTGGAGCCCGGGCCGACCGCGTTCGTCGGGGCGAACGGCCAGGGCAAGACGAACCTGGTCGAGGCGATCGACTACCTGTCCCGGCTCGACTCGCACCGCGTCTCGTCCGACACCCCCCTCGTGCGGGCGGGTGCGGAGCGAGCGGTCGTGCGGGCCGAGGTCGTGCGTGGTGACCGCACGGCGCTGCTCGAGCTCGAGATCACGCCCGGTCGGGCCAACCGGGCGCGGGTGAACCGAGCGGCGCTGCCGCGCACGCGCGACCTGGTCGGCGTCCTGCGCACGGTGACCTTCTCGCCCGAGGACCTGGCCCTCGTGAAGGGTGACCCGTCGGACCGTCGGCGCTTCCTCGACGGCCTGCTCGTGCTGCGCACGCCGCGCCTCGCGGGCGTCAAGGCCGACTACGAGCGCGTGCTGCGCCAGCGCAACACGCTGCTGAAGTCGGCGCGCTCCACCAGATATACAAACCGACAAGTAGATTTGTCGACTCTCGACATCTGGGACGACAAGCTGGCGTCGCTGGGCGGGGAGATCGTCGCCGCCCGCATCGCCCTGCTGCACGACCTCGCCCCGTTCCTCGTCGAGTCCTACCGCACGGTCGCCACGCGCGCCGCTCCCGAGCGTCGTGACGTCACGGCCAGCTACCGGGGGTCCGTCGTCGCTGACGACGAGAGTCCGGCGGGCGTCCGCGAGGCGCTGCTCGCCGGCATCGAGGAGCGTCGACGTGACGAGCTCGACCGGGCGGTCACGCTCGTCGGACCGCACCGCGACGAGGTGGAGCTGGCCATCGGCGAGCTCCCCGCGAAGGGGTACGCCAGCCACGGTGAGTCGTGGTCGCTGGCACTCGCGCTGCGTCTCGCGTCGTTCACCCTCCTGCGCGACGACGACGGCGACGACCCCGTGCTGATCCTCGACGACGTCTTCGCCGAGCTCGACGAGGGTCGTCGCGAGCAGCTCGCCGAGCTCGTGGGCGATGCGGAGCAGGTGCTCGTCACGGCGGCCGTCGCGGACGACGTGCCCACGGCTCTCGCCGGGCACCGTTTCGACGTGCACGCCGGCAAGGTCACGGAGGCCTGAGGTGTCCGGCACCCCACCCGACGACGACGGGACCGAGCCGCCCGACTCCGACGACCCGCTCGGCCTGGCCCGCGAGATCGCCGACAGCTACCGCGGGACGGGCGCTCCGTTGCGTCCCCGTCGTCGACGCACCGACGGCTCCACCCCTCGCCGCCGCAAGAGTCGGGAGGACCCGACGACGGTCGCCGACGCCCTCGGCGCACTCGTCCGCCAGCAGGGCTGGGACGACCGGCTGTCGGCACAGCGCGTCTTCACCGACTGGGCCTCCATCGTCGGCCCCGAGGTCGCCCGCCACTCGACCGTCGACGGCTACGAGGACGCGGTCCTGCACGTGACCACCGACTCCACGGCGTGGGCCACCCAGCTGCGCCTGCTCGCCCCCCGCCTCGTCGCCCGCCTCAACGAGGAGCTCGGCGACGGCGCCGTCCTCCGCATCGAGGTCCGCGGCCCCCAGGCCCCCTCCTGGAAGCGCGGCCCCCGGTCGGTCAAGGGTCGCGGTCCGCGGGACACGTACGGCTGATCGCTGGGCCTGGGCTACTGGTGCGCTGCCGCAGGGGGTCTCGTCCCGCTGCTGCGCTGCCTCGGCTCGCGCTGGGTGTGGTCTCCGAAAGGGGCCTCGACCGGGTGGCTGGCGGGCGCGCTGGTCCGGGGTCTCGGGCTGCGGGTGGGTGCTGGGGACGCACGATGCTGCGTTCGTGTGCGGGAGGGCCAAGGCTTCTGCGTTGGCGACGGGATCCCGTCGTGAACGCAGAAGCGTTCGGCCTTGAACGCTCGAATGAGAAATCGTGGGTGCCCTTTGCGTTGGGGTGACGCGAGATTCTCCCTTCTCGTGGACCGTTCCACGCGAAGGGAGAATCCCTGCCGCCCCGCGCTCGCCATCGGTGGATCTGCAACCGGAGGAGCGCTCCTGCGGTTGCAGATCCACCGATAGGACGCACCAACGAAGAACCGTGGCTCCAGAACGCACCAACGAAGAATCATGCGTCCAAGGGCGAGCGCGGGCCAGACCCCGAGACCCGGAGCCACCCCCAGGCCCGCTGCCGGTCGAGGCCCTTTCGGAGACCGCCCCCAGCGCAGGCCGAGGCAGCGCACCAGCAGGCACAAGCCCCCTGCGGCCGCGCACCAGCAGGACGAGACCCCCGCAGGCATCGCACCAGCGCGGTCACGACGACCGCAGGCCGCGCACCACCCCACCGGCGAGAATGCGACCCGACCCGTCCTAAGACGTCGGCGTCGCCCGATTCCCCGCAGCGACGGCGAGGCCGAGGGTGACGCCGACGGCGCCGAGGACGAGGGCGGCGTCGGTGAAGCCGTCCCAGCCGTAGGAGGGGCGCACGCCGATGGCGACGAGGGCGCCGATCGCGGCGACGGCGCCGACGAGGGCGAGCAGCCACGTGCCGCGGACGGCCACGTGCTCGCGACCCAGGACCCACGACACGACGGCGGTCCAGGCCGTCGTCACGAGCACGGCGCCGACGACGTCCGAGGGTCGGTGCCACCCGGCCACCACCGTGGATGCGCCGGTGAGGGTCACGGCGAACGCGCCGAACGGCACGACGAGGGGCCGCATCCAGCGCGGCGACACGAGGCACAGTGCCCCGACCCCGGCGGCGACGACGGTGGTGTGGCCACTCGGGAAGCTGTTGACCGGGGCGACGACCCCGTCGACGACGTCGGCCCGCGTCAGCAGGGCGTGCTTGAGGACCTGGGTGGTCACGTTGGCACCCGCGATCACGGTCAGGGCACCGAGGGCGAGGGCGGCGCGACCGCGGACGAGCGCGACGACGACGCAGGCGAGCGCCACGACGACGATCGCGCCGATGGAGACGTAGCCGAGCACGCTGAGCACCTGCAGCTGGGTGTCGCGACCGGCGACCACGGTGTTCATCGCGCGCTCGTCGAGGCGCTGCCCGAGCGGCGTGCGCAGCACGAACCACGCCAGCACCGTGCACGCGAGCGTCGCGCCGAGGGCCACGACGGCGGCGGTGCCGCGCACGCTCGAGCCCGTCCGGCGGGTCGATCGGGCCGGCGCGGGAGCGACGTCGGGGTCCACGAGGGTCATGCCTCCTACGATGACGGACGGGGTCAACTGCGTCGAGGCGCGCGAACGGGCCTCAGACGCCCGAACTCCCCTCGGGGGCGATCGGGGCATGGGTCCCCACCCCGCGCGGCGCTCCTGGAGGGGCTGCGAGCCCGCTCAGCACCACTCTGGACCTGCCGAGCCCGCGGTGACACGAGGGCAGGTGCGCTGGGAGCCACACAATCGCCCGTATACTGGAACAGTGACCACCTCTCCTGACGACGAGACCACGCCCGAGCCCATCGCGGAGGAGCTGGTCTCCCGCTCCCAGGTCGAGGGCTCGTACGACGCGAGCAACATCCAGGTGCTCGAGGGTCTCGAGGCCGTCCGCAAGCGTCCCGGCATGTACATCGGCTCCACGGGCGAGCGCGGTCTGCACCACCTCGTCTACGAGGTCGTCGACAACTCCGTCGACGAGGCGCTCGCGGGCCACGCCACCCACATCGAGGTCGTGCTGCAGGACGACGGCGGCGTGCGCGTGGTCGACGACGGTCGCGGCATCCCCGTCGACATGCACCCGACCGAGAAGATCCCGGCCGTCACCCTCGTCATGACGTCGCTGCACGCGGGCGGCAAGTTCGGTGGCGGTGGCTACAAGGTCTCCGGCGGTCTGCACGGTGTCGGCATCTCCGTGGTCAACGCGCTCAGCACCACGATGCACACGGTCATCAAGCGCGACGGCTTCGTCTGGCGCCAGACGTTCGACAACGGCGTGCCCACCGGCGAGCTCGAGCAGGGCGAGGCGACCGACGAGACCGGCACGACCCAGACGTTCTACGCCAACGCCGACATCTTCGAGACGACCGACTACTCCTTCGACACCCTCAAGAGCCGCTTCCGCGAGATGGCGTTCCTCAACAAGGGCCTGGAGATCCACCTGCGCGACGAGCGCGACCTCGGCAGCGACGACGAGGACGGTGCCGACGACCTCGAGCGCGAGGTGCGCTTCCGCTACGACGGCGGACTCGTCGACTACGTGCACCACATCAACGTCGGCACCCGCTCGCCCATCCACGGCGACGTCATCTCCATCGAGCGCGACGACGAGGAGAACGGCCTCTCCCTCGAGCTGGCGATGCAGTGGAACGACTCCTTCAGCGAGTCGGTGCACACGTTCGCGAACACGATCAACACCCACGAGGGCGGCACCCACGAGGAGGGCTTCCGCACCGCGCTCACCACGACCGTCAAGCGGTTCGCCGACACCAACAACCTGCTCAAGGGCAAGGAGGAGCTGTCGGGCGAGGACATCCGCGAGGGCCTCACCGCGATCATCTCCATCAAGCTCGCCGAGCCGCAGTTCGAGGGCCAGACGAAGACGAAGCTCGGTAACTCCGAGGCGCGCAGCTTCGTGCAGAAGGTCGTCAACGACGAGCTCGCCGCCTGGCTCGAGCGCAACCCGGCCGAGGGCAAGATCGTCATCCGCAAGGCCATCGACGCCGCCTCCGCCCGGCTCGCCGCGCGCAAGGCCCGCGACCTCGCCCGCAACCGCAAGGGCTTCCTGGGCGGTGGCGGTCTCCCCGGCAAGCTGGCCGACTGCTCCAGCCGTGACCCCGAGAAGTGCGAGCTGTTCGTCGTCGAGGGCAACTCCGCCGGCGGCTCGGCCAAGAACGGCCGCGACCCGGGCACGCAGGCGATCCTCCCGCTGCGCGGCAAGATCCTCAACGTCGAGAAGGCGCGGATCGACAAGATCCTGCAGAACGCCGAGGTCCAGGCGATCATCAGCGCGCTCGGCACGGGCGTGCACGACGACTTCGACATCGCCAAGCTGCGGTACCACAAGATCGTGCTCATGGCCGACGCCGACGTCGACGGCCAGCACATCTCCACGCTGCTGCTCACGCTGCTGTTCCGCTTCATGAAGCCGCTGATCGACAACGGTCACGTCTACCTCGCGCAGCCGCCGCTGTACAAGATCAAGTGGACCAACCACGCCCACGAGCTCGCCTACTCCGACCGTGAGCGCGACGCGCTGCTCGCGGCCGGCGAGGAGGCCGGCTACCGCCTCCCCAAGGAGGCGCCGGTGCAGCGGTTCAAGGGTCTGGGCGAGATGAACGCCGGCGAGCTGTGGGAGACCACCATGGACCCCGACGCCCGCGTGCTGCGTCAGGTCACCCTCGCCGACGCCGCCATGGCCGACGAGATCTTCACGATCCTCATGGGCGAGGACGTCGAGCAGCGTCGAAGCTTCATCCAGCGCAACGCCAAAGACGTCCGCTTCCTCGACATCTAGGCCGTCCGGCCGCCCACCCGCTCCCGCGACGCCTTCCTGAAACGAGAACCGACACATGACCGACACCCCCATCGAGCGCGACCGCATCGAGCCTGTCGAGCTGCAGGACGAGATGCAGCGGTCCTACATCGACTACGCGATGAGCGTCATCGTGTCGCGGGCCCTGCCCGACGTCCGCGACGGGCTCAAGCCGGTGCACCGGCGCGTGCTCTACGCGATGTTCGACGGCGGGTACCGTCCCGACCGCGGCTTCTCCAAGTGCAGCCGCATCGTCGGTGACGTGATGGGTCAGTACCACCCGCACGGCGACACGGCGATCTACGACACCCTCGTCCGGCTCGCCCAGCCGTGGGTCATGCGGGCGCCGATGATCGCCAGCCAGGGCAACTTCGGCTCCGTCGGCGACGACCCGGCGGCCGCCATGCGGTACACGGAGTGCAAGCTCGCGCCCATCGCCATGGAGATGGTGCGCGACATCGACGAGGACACCGTCGACTTCAAGCCCAACTACGACGGCCGCTCCTCCGAGCCGACGGTGCTGCCCGCGCGCATCCCCAACCTGCTCGTCAACGGCTCGGCCGGCATCGCGGTCGGCATGGCCACGAACATCCCGCCGCACAACCTGCGCGAGGTGGCCGACGGCGTCCAGTGGGCGCTCGCCCACCCCGACGCCGGCAAGGCCGAGCTGCTCGAGGCGCTCATCGAGCGCGTCAAGGGCCCCGACTTCCCGACGCACGGCCTCATCGTGGGCACGCGCGGCATCGAGGACATGTACCGCACCGGCCGCGGCTCGGTGCAGATGCGTGCCGTGGTCAACATCGAGGAGGACACGAAGGGTCGCATCCAGCTCGTCGTCACCGAGCTGCCCTACCAGGTCAACCCCGACGCGCTCATGCGCAAGATCGCCGACCTGGTCAACGCCGGCCGCGTCCAGGGCATCTCCGACCTGCGCAACGAGTCGTCCGACCGTGCCGGCATGCGCATCGTCATCGAGCTGCGCCGCGACGCCGTGGCTCGCGTCGTGCTCAACAACCTCTACAAGCACACCGACCTGCAGTCGAACTTCAGCGCCAACATGCTGGCGCTCGTCGACGACGTGCCGCGCACGCTCACGCTCGACGGGTTCGTGACGCACTGGATCGCCCACCAGATTGAGGTCATCCAGCGGCGCACCGCCTACCGCCTCAAGAAGGCCGAGGCCGAGGCCCACATCCTGCGTGGTCTCGTGAAGGCGCTCGACGCGCTCGACGAGGTCATCGCGCTCATCCGCCGCAGCCCCACCGTCGAGGAGGCGCGCGACGGCCTGATCGCGCTGCTCGAGATCGACGAGCTGCAGGCGCGCGCGATCCTCGACATGCAGCTGCGTCGCCTCGCGGCCCTCGAGCGGCAGAAGATCATCGACAACCTCGCCGACCTCGAGGCCAAGATCGCCGACTTCAAGGCCATCCTCGCCAGCGAGGAGCGTCAGCGGGCCATCGTCAGCGAGGAGCTGGCGGAGATCGTCGACAAGTACGGCGACGACCGCCGCACGCCGATCGTCCCGGGTGACGGCGACCTGTCGATGGAGGACCTCATCCCCGACGAGGACGTCGTGGTCACCATCACCCGCGGCGGCTACGCCAAGCGCACCCGCACCGACCAGTACCGGGTGCAGGGTCGCGGCGGGAAGGGCGTGCGCGGCGCGCAGCTGCGCGACGGCGACTTCGTCGAGCACCTGTTCCCCACCACGGCCCACCACTGGATCCTGTTCTTCACGACGGCCGGCCGCGTGTACCGCACGAAGGCCTACCAGCTGCCCGAGGCCGGCCGCGACGCCAAGGGCGGTCACGTGGCCGGGCTGCTGAGCTTCCAGCCCGACGAGGAGATCGCGCAGGTCCTCGCCATCCGCGACTACGACCAGGCGCCCTACCTGGTGCTCGCCACCCGCAAGGGCCTGGTCAAGAAGACCCGGCTGGCCGACTACAACAGCCCGCGCCAGGCCGGCGTCATCGCGATCAACTTCCGCGACGAGGACGACGCCCTCATCGGCGCCGACATCGCCGGACCCGACGACGACCTGCTGCTCATCAGCAAGAAGGCGCAGGCCATCCGGTTCCGTGCCGACGACGACCAGCTGCGGCCCATGGGTCGCGCGACGTCCGGCGTCACGGGCATGAAGTTCCGCGAGGACGACGCGCTCCTCTCCATGACGGTCATCCGGCACGAGCACGCCGACGTCGCCGTCGAGGACGTGCCCGAGGAGGACCGGCTCTACGTCTTCACCGTCACCGACGGCGGCTACGCCAAGAAGACCTCGATCGACGAGTACCGCCTGCAGGGCCGCGGCGGCCTGGGCATCAAGGCCATGCAGATCACCGAGGCCCGCGGCGAGCTGGTCGGCGGACTGGTGCTGAAGGACTCCGACGACGTCATCTCCGTCACCGCCGGGGGCCAGGTCACGCGCAGCCAGGTGGCGGGCGTGCCGGCCAAGGGTCGCGGCACGATGGGCGTCACCTTCGTGAAGTTCAAGGGCGACGACCGGGTGGTGACCATCGCACGGAACACCGACCTGAGCGGCGCGGCGGAGCCGGACAGCGAGGCCGACGACGCCCCGGCCGGTACGGTGGACCCGGTGACGCCCGACGAGACGGGCACCGAGGTCACTGACACGACTGACGAGGGGCACGACGAGTGAGCGACCAGCAGAAGCCTCAGGACCGGGCACCCAGCTCGGGCGCCGGTGACGCCGCGCGGACGCAGCAGATCCCGCGCCTCGACCGTGACGGCAAGCCCGTCGGTGGCAGCAAGGACGCGACGCAGGGCGGCGCGAACCGCCGTCCCGCCGGTCCCGCCCGCCCGGCCTCCGGCCGTGGTCGCCCGAGCGGCTCGACGTCGGGGAGCGCCTCGCCCGCGAAGCCTGCGGCGTCCAAGCCGTCCACCGACGGTCCCAGCACGGCGAAGAAGGCGACGCCGAGCCCGGTCGGCCGGCCCGACCCTGCCAAGAAGTCGGCCCCCGCCAAGAAGGGTGCGGCGGCCCGGGAGAAGACCCCCACCGCTGCCGACTACGCCGGCACCACGTCGCAGTCGCCCGACAGCACGGCGGTCATCCCTGCCGTCAAGGACGAGCCGAAGGCCTCCGCCTCGCCGGCAGCGGCGTCGGCGTCGGGTCGTCAGGCCCGGCTGCGGCTGACGCACGTCGAGCCGTGGTCGGTCACCCGTCTGGCGTTCGTCGTCTCGGTCGCCCTCATGATCGTCTCGGTCGTCGCGGTCACCATCTTCTGGGTGGTCCTCGACCTCACCGGCATCTGGGACCAGCTGAACGGCACGGTCTCCAACGTGCTGTCCGACAGCGCCGGCAGCTTCGACCTCACCGACTACCTCGGCCTGGGTCGCCTCGTCGGCCTCACGCTGATCTTCAGCGCGGTCAACGTCGTGCTGATGACGGCGATCGCCACGATCGCCGCCCACCTGTACAACCTCGCCGCCCAGCTGCTGGGCGGCATCGAGGTGACGTTCACGGATCACTGATCCGCGAACTCCGGCGGTGCTGCCCCCGGTTCGCCCGGTCGCCCGGGCGTGGGGTAGAGTTCATCGCTGTTGCGGGCCTATAGCTCAGCTCGGTTAGAGCGCTTCCCTGATAAGGAAGAGGTCGCTGGTTCAAGTCCAGCTAGGCCCACCACCGGACGCCCGAGGAGGACGGCGATGAAGAAGCTTCTCGCGGTCGTCCTCGCCGCGCTCGGGGTGCTGTGGGCCGTGGCTCGTCGCGACGACGGGACCGCCGCCACCCGCACCACCTGGGAGCAGGCCACCGACTCGGTCTGATCCCGCGAGGGGCTGTGGCGCAATTGGTAGCGCACCTGCTTTGCAAGCAGGGGGTTAGGGGTTCGAGTCCCCTCAGCTCCACCGAAGGCCTCGATGCCGTCGGCGGGTCTTACCCCTCGCCCAAGGTGCGCACGGTCCGCCAGAACCTGGATGCGCGCGTCTGTGAGTTAGGTGTCGGTGCTCGCGTTCAGAATGGCGACATGTCGTGGGTCGAGTGGGTGCCGCCGTTGCTCCGTGCCGCGCCTCGCCGCGCCCGCGACGTCGTGGGCGTCGCGTTTGTCGCCGCGGTCCTTCTCGACGTCGATTCTGTCGTGAGGGTCATCCAGTGGCTAGGTGAGGAAGTTGCGAGAGCTCGCGTCACCGAGTTGATCGAGTCGACCGGCGCCTGAGAGTCGTCCCGCCGGCTACCCAATCTGCAGAGCCGGTGCGAGGCGTCGTCGCTGTTCGTCAGTGGACAGCGCCTGCCTCAACCTCGGACTAACGCCGAGAACTGCTGGCGGCGATGCGCCGGCCGCCGTTAATGTTGTACCGCCACCGCGCGAGTTCGATGCTCGTGCCGAAGTGCTGCGCGATCTCGTCGATTCCCTTGCCGACCTTTGCCCAGTAGCGGACGCCGCGAGCCGGAATGAGTAGGCACGCGCCGAGGTGGGTTGCCTCCGCCTCGACGCGGTCATCCCACGCGCGGCAGCCCAACTCGTCGATCGCGGTTGTCGGCTCGTGGAGGAGCAGTCCGTGGGCTGCTTCATGCGTGATGTCGGCGGCCTGCCGGCCTGCCGTCGCCGTGTCATTGAAGACGACGAGACGCTCGGTGCCCCGGAACACAGTGAGAGCCGAGAAACTCCCGTTCTTCGCGAGCAACTCGACCGCGTCCGCGATCCCTGGGTGCGCGAGAGCGATCAGTGCGGAAGTTGGCATGGCGGGCAGATCGAGGTGCTCGAGGAGTTCGAGCGGACGAAGGCGGTCGGAGGGCCGAAGGCCAAGTTCATCGCGGATCTCGAGGGCGAGTTCCTCGGCCATCTTCGTGAAGGCACCCGGGAGCTTGTAGGAGGCCACCGCGACTTAGAGCTTCTTCCCGCCGCCCACGGCGGCGTATGTCGCCTCGATTACCGTCTCGAGCGCGCGGGCTGCTTCGGGGCTGAGGCTCTTATCTGCGCGAAGGAACGTGGCGATGCGTGCCACGGTTGGTGTCTCGGCGTCCGGGTCGTCGGGAGCTAGTACGAAGTCGTTGGCGTTGAGCCTCGCCCATGACACGAGGGCGGCGAGGCTGTCCACATCGGGCCTTTTTCCTTGGGCAAGTCGGGTCAGAGTGGACTGACTGACCCCGGCTTCGAGTGCAACTTGTCGCCATGTCTTGGATTCGCTGGCTCGGGTCTTGTCAATGGCGGAGAAGAAGCTGTCGTGGTCGAAGGTTGCGCGTTCGGACATTCACGTTCCTGGCGTTGAGCGAAGTTTGGGAAGTTGTGACCAAAGTCCCGAGACGGAACTGGCGGCGACGCGTCACGCGTCTCGGTGCTGCAGTTGCAGCGCTTTCGGCTCATCGGCCTCGTGTCGGCCGGTCGCTACTCGCGGTGCGAGAAGGCGTCGCGAACATTTGCAAGAGTCGAATAGGTTGCAAATGTCGAACAAACCCGGGTAGCGTCACCTTTGCAAGGTAGACCAGCGGTACCGACCTTGCAATAGCCCGTAGGACAACTCACAGGAGGAACTTCCATGAACGAGAAGCGGAAGAAGATCCACTTCACCATCGACGGCACTCAGTACGAGACGCGCGACGACGACCAGGAGGCCGCTCAGCTTCTCCGTCTCGCTGGTCTCAACCCGGACGAGTACGACCTCGCGAAGGTCAAGCGCAACGGCGAGACCAAGACGTACAAGGATCGCAAGGTCGTCGACATCGACGACGGGGACCGATTCGTCACCGTCCGACACAGCGCCCCGGTCGCCTGACCATGTCCACCACGACCGTGACGGACGGCGCGGACGGCTTCGTCGCCGACCTCCACCGAGAGGGTCTACGCCCCGAGCGAGACGGGGACGTCGTCTACTACGACCTCGTCCCAGTCGCCGGCGCCTTCGCCGGCCAGACGGTTCGTACTGGCGTCACGGTCGCGGAGCTCGCAGGGTGGCCGGCCGCGCCGCCGCACTGGGTGCACCTCAAGGACGACGTCGAGTTCGCCGCGACGAACGCAGATGGGCAGTATTGCCCGCCCGGCTGGAGGCGTCACTCGCGGGACACCGGCCAGTGGGACACCGACCGTCCCGCCATCCACGTCTGGCTGGCTCACGTGCGCGGCGTCCTTGGGGAGGCGCTGTGACCGGGGCGTCGCTGTCAGTCGCGATGACCGCTGAACTCAACACGGCTCTCCGGAGCCACCTGTTGCGGCCAGATGGCGACGAGGACATCTGTCTTGCCACCTACTCTGTGTCGACCGGGGCGCGGCGCGTCACACACTTGATCGATGATGTCCTCTTGCCAGGACGCGAGGACCGGATCGTCCACGGCAACGCAACAATCCGCGGCGAGTACGTCCTCCGTGAGGCTACGGCCGCAGCAGCGGCAGGGCGCGGCCTAGCCATCCTGCACAGCCACCCGCGAGGACGCGGTTGGCAGCAACTCAGTCGGTACGACCACGACGCTGAGCGCTCCTACGCCACCTTGGTCCGCGAGGTGACAGGCCTTCCGCTCATCGGGCTCACGCTGGCTGGTGGCGACGGAGCTTGGTCGGCACGGTCGTGGGACACGACCGAGCCGACGTGGAGCGAGTCGGTGCGGGTGGTGGGCGGCCGCCTCGAGGTGTCGTGGAACGACGCGCTCGTCCCGAAGCCCGCCGCGCAAGCCGCACAGGCTCGCACTGTCTCGGCCTGGGGCGAAGCTGCGCAGGCTGACATGGCTCGTCTCAAGGTCCTCGTCGTTGGAGTCGGCAGTGTCGGGCTCGACGTCGCGCTGCGCCTCGCGGCATCCGGCGTTCAGCATGTCGGGGTCATGGACGCCGACGTCGTGGAGCGCCGCAACCTTGACCGGCTCGTTGGCGCGACCCGATGGGACGCTCGACTGCGTCGCAGGAAGGTCGCTGTCGCCGCCCGCCTCGCCCGACGTGCCGCCACGGCCGACGAGTTCACGGTCGAACAGCACGCCTTCAGCCTGTGCACACAGCAGGGGGTAGCGGCTGCCCTCGACTACGACGTCATCTTTTCTTGTGTCGACAGGCCCTGGCCCCGTGCCGTGCTCAGTTCCATCGCGTATGCCGATCTCATCCCGGTCATCGACGGCGGCCTCGACCTCGCTCCCCATCCACAGGGTGGAATCCTGCGTGCCAGCGCACGATTCCAGACGGTTGTGCCCGGAAATCCCTGCCTCGCTTGCTCCCGACAGATCAACATGTCGGAGGTGACCCTCGAACGGCAGGGCCTCCTGGACAACCCTGGGTACCTGGAGCAGGCCGGACGCCAGAGCCAAGACGGCGCTCCGAACGTTGCCGCGTTCAGCGCGACGGTCATCGCCGGACTTCTTGAGCAGTTCGTCGTGCTGACTGCCGCCAGGCGTTGGGAGGTCGGCCCACCGATTCAGCACATCTTTAGCCTGCAGACTCGTCGTACGCTCGAGTACACGACCGGTAGCGCCTGCAGCATGGAGGGTCGCCTGTTGGCCGGAGATCGGCGCGTCAGCCTCGTCGGGTGACCAGGAACGACCACGTGCTCGACGTCCTGCCCGACGTCGACGTCGTGGTGAACAACGCGGGGATCCAGCGCCGGGTCGCCCTCGCGGACGACCACGACCCGTGGTCGGTGCGGGAGGAGGAGCTGCACGTGCTGCTCAGCGGCCCCGTCCACCTCAACCACCTGCTGGTCCCGCACCTGGTCCGTCGCGGCACGCCCGCACAGGTCGTCAACGTCACCTCCGGAGGCGCCTTCGTCCCCCAGCCCTTCGCGCCGCTCTACTCCGCGCTGAAGGCGGCCCTGCACAGCTACACGCTCACCCTGCGCCACGCGCTCGCCGGGACCGCCGTCCGGGTCACCGAGCTCGCTCCGCCCGCGGTGGCCACGGGCCTGTCCGGCCTCGACGCCCCGCACGGCGCCCCCGTCGACGTCTTCGCCGACGCGGCGTACGCCGGCGTCACGGCGGGGCGCGAGTTCGTCGGTCACGGCGCCACTGCCGCGCCGGAGGTCCTGGCGCGGGTGCGTGCCGAGCAGGAGATGTTCGACGCCCTCGCGCCGAGGTTCGCGGTCAGCACGTACGTGGACACCTCAGGGCAGGACCGTGGACGAAAGGATCGCCCGCACCGCGCAGGCGGTACGGGCGATCCCCTCAGCCGTCCCGCTACATCCGCGTAGCGGTCACGACCTTGCCGACCTGCTGGCAGTCGCTCGACGTGAACCCGGCGGTCCCGCTCGAGGCGAGGGCCGAGCACGAGGAGCTCAGCGTCTGGCCCAGCTGGGCGTAGTTGGCCGAGCTCGTCAGCGCGTTGAGCGTCCGCCAGTACAGCTGCTCGGCCTTGGCCTGACCGAGACCCGTGATGGTCTGGCCGTTGAACGTCCCGCCGTCGGTGATCAGGAACGCCGCCTTGTTGCCGACGCCCGAGTTGGTGTGGACACCGCCGTTGTCGCTCGAGCCGCTCTGCCAGTACTGGCCGCGGTAGGACGAGGGCTGGTTCCCGCGCTCGGGCGTGCGCATGTCGCGGATCGCGCCGATGGGCAGGTCCTCACCGAGCAGCCACCGGACGGACGACGTGTCGGTGCCGGTGCCGTTGTCGAGGTCCTCGAACTCGCCGAACACGTCGGCCATCGACTCGTTGATGGCGCCGGGCTCGTAGGAGTACACCAGGTCCGCGGTGTTCTGGATGACGCCGTGCGTCAGCTCGTGGGAGACGACGTCGTCGGCGGAGGCGAAGCCCTGGCCGAAGACCATGCTGCGTCCCGTCCAGAACGCGTTCTCCATCGGGCAGCCGTAGTCGCCACCGGAGTCGCGGTAGCAGGCGCGTACCGTCGCCCGCAGTGTTCCGCCGCCGATCTGCGTCGTCAGGTCGTACCCGAACCGGCTGCTGTAGAACGACGACGTCGCACCGAGCTGGTCGTAGGCCACGTTGACCTCCGAGACGCTGCTGGCCGCGGACCCCTCGGTCCGCACCGGGCTCGGGCAGTCGAGGTTGGTGACGTACTGGTTGCGGGCGTCGCACACCCGACGGTTGGTCGCCTCACGCTGCGTGGTCTCGGTGTAGACCGGCGTGCCGTCGTTCGCGTCGACGAGCACCCGACCGCCGACGGCGTCGACCGCGGTCGGCGTCACCTCGACGTCGTGCACGAGCGTCACGGCCCCGCTCGACGGCGCCCCCTTGAACAGGCCCGCGTCGTACCAGGCGAGGTCGGTCGCGGCGGCTGCGGTCGCGTCGACCTCCGCCGCTCCGGCCTTGCGCAGCGACGCCTTGGCCGTCCGCTCGGCGCTCGCCTCCGTCCGTGCGGGTGCCGCCGTGACGCTGCGCGGCGCCGACGTGACGGCGCCGGTGGTGCCGTGGATCTTCCCGCGGGCGTCGAGCTGGACGACGACCTCGGCACCGATCACCGGCTTGCCGGCGAGGTACTGCTGGAAGTGCGCGACGCTTCCGCCGGGCACCTGGACGGTGCGGTCGAGCCGCAGGTCCGCGCGCGGTGCGCCGTGGTGCCGGGCGTAGGAGTCGGCGGCGGCGACCGTCGGTGCCCCGTCGCGTGCCGACGCGCTCGTGGTGCCGAGCCCGACGATGCCGGCGGCTGTCGTCGCGGTCACGATGGCCGCGACGCAGCCCATCATCTTTCGTGTCATGAGTTCCCCCGAACTGTGGGTGCCGAGCTCGTCCCGGCACCGCTGGAGAAACTGTAGGACTCCGGCGTCTTGGAGGTCGACGTCCTCGACCTGTGCCGGCAGACACGTCTCCGGCGTTCCCTGGCGTCGGCGGCTCTCGAGGCCTCAGCACGTCGCCGTGGTCGCCGGCGCAGGACCAGTAGCGGGGTCGGGGCGCCTCCGTAGCAGGAGGCCTTCCTGGTGGGGCGCGGCCGGCCGGCTCAGAGGCGCTTGCGCATCTGGAGGATGGTGACCTCGAACCCCATCTGCTCGTACAACGCCCTGGCGCCGGAGTTGAAGCCGAACACCGACAGCCCGACCTCGACCACCTCGCGGTCGCGACACACCTGCTCGGCCGCCTCCATGATCGCCCGGCCGTAGCCCCGACGGCGCTGCTCCGCGGTGACCATGAAGTCGTACCCGAAGGCGACCAGCCCGTCGGACCGCTCGGTGAACCCGAGCCACAGCATGCCGACCTCGTGGTCGTCGTCCCACGCGGTCCAGAGCTCGTGGTCCGCGGTGTCGACCCCGTCGGGCAGGGAGCTCGCGAAGTCGTCGGCGGCCTTCCGGCGGGCCTCCTCCTCGGGCATCATCCCCGCCGCCTCGATGTTCTCCGCGTACTCCCGCTCGGCCAGCTCGCGATAGGCGGGGAACTGCTCGGCGGTCATCGGGACCAGGCGCACGGAGGGGGACACACCGCGATGCTACGAGCCGTGCGCGACCCTGGAGGTCACCGCTGCGGGACGGCGTCGCGCGGGGTGTCGTCGACAGGGGTACCGCTGGCGCCGGCATCGCCCGTCTCCCGGTCGACGGCCCTGTCGACGGCGCTGTCGACGTCGCGGTGGGTGAGGGCCAGGAACGTGACGAGCCCGGCGAACAGCGCGAGACCGGCGAGCGTCACGGGCCCGGTGCCCCAGCCGACCCCGCCGTCCCTCGTCCCCCTGCCGAGCCAGTCGGCCACCGACGCACCGAGCGGGCGGGTCATCACGTACGCCGACCAGAAGGCGACGGTCGGGTTCAGGCCCGCGCGCCGCAGACCCCACGGCACGAGGATGGCGACCCCGAAGACGAGGATCGACCAGACGAAGCCGAGGCCGGCGTCGACCGCGGCTGCGTCGCCGAGCGCGGTGCCGAGCCCGAACGTCAGCAGCACGACGCCCCAGTAGAAGCGCTCGCGCCGTGCGGTCGTGATCGAGTGCACCGAGATCGTGCCCTCGTTGCGCCGCCACCACGCGAGCACCGCACCGAGCAGCACCAGGTAGACCAGCGAGTCGACCCAGTAGGGCGTGCCGAGGACGACGTGCGGACCGTCGGCGATCATCGTGCCGAACACCGCGACCGCGAGCACCGTGGTCCAGTAGCGGACCGGGTGGTAGCGGTCGGCCCGCAGCTGCGTCCACAGCGCCACGGCGAAGCCGCCGACGCCGATGGCTGCGGCGAGCGGGATGCTCACCGTGCCCAGGTAGTCCGACCCGGTCTCGCCGATGCCGGTGGTGAGCAGCTTCACCACCCAGAACGTCGCCAGGACGGAGGGGACCTTGGTGGCGGCAAAGGTGCGCGTCGTCATGGGTCGGACCGTAGGGACGCGAACCTGCGGACAACCTGAACAGGGCCCAGTGCAGCCTGCCGCGCGTCGTCCTCGACCCTGCTGGTCCAGGCTGGTCTACTGCCGTCATGCGTCAGCGTCGTCCAGCCCGTCTCCGCATCGTCGCCGCGACTGCCGGCCCGCTGGTGGCTGCCGGGGTCCTGGTCGGGTGCAGCCTGGGCGGGCCCGACCCCGAGGATCCGGCCCGGGCGCTCGCCGAGGGGCTGTCGAAGGGTGACGTCACGTCGGTGCCGACCACGGGAGACGGCGCGCGCCACCAGGCCGACCTCGAACGGGTCGTCGCCGACGTCGGTGGGAGGCGCCAGGTCGAGGTGACCTCCGTCGAGGAGGACGACGGTTCTGCCACGGCCGAGCTCCAGCACCGGTGGACGATCGGCGGGTCCACCTGGTCGTACGAGACCACCGCGACCCTCGTGCAGCAGGACGGCACCTGGCGCGTGCGGTGGGAGCCGTCCGTCGTCGCACCGGTCAGGGAGGGCGAGACGCTCGCGGCGCGGACGACGCCGGCCGAGCGGGGCGACGTGCTCGGCGTCGACGACGCGCCTCTCGTGACGGCTCGACCGGTCGTGCGGGTCGGGATCGACAAGACGGCCGTCGGGTCCGACGCGGCCGGGACGTCGGCGCAGCGCATGGCGCAGCTGCTCGACATCGACCCCGGCGCCTACCGTGCGCGCGTCGAGGCGGCCGGCGACCGGGCGTTCGTCGAGGGGCTCGTCCTGCGCGCCGACGGCGACGTGCCGACCCGGCAGGAGCTCGCCGCGATCCCCGGGTCGCTGGCCGTCGAGGGCACCCTGCCGTTGGCCCCGACGCGTGCGTTCGGGCAGCCGTTGCTCGGCACCGTCGGCGAGGCCACCGCGGAGGTCGTCGAGAAGTCCGACGGTGCGGTCCGGCCCGGCGACCAGGTGGGACTGTCCGGGCTGCAGGCGCGCTACGACGAGCAGCTGCGCGGCACCCCGGGCCTCGAGGTCCTCGCCGTCGACGACGACCCCGAGACTGAGTCCCGGCGACTCTTCTCCAGCGCCCCGAAGGCCGGGAAGCCGCTTCGCACCACGCTTGACCCCGACCTGCAGGGTGCGGCCGACCGGATCCTCGCCGACGTCGGTCCGGCCAGCGCGATCGTCGCGATCCGACCGTCGACGGGTGCGCTGCTGGCGGTCTCCAGCGGCCCCGGCGGCGACGGTGCCGACACGGCGTTGACGGGCCGGTACGCGCCGGGCTCGACCTTCAAGGTCGCGACGGCCCTGGCCCTCCTGCGCTCCGGCCTCACCCCGGACAGCCGGGTGCCGTGCACCCCGACCCTGACCGTGGACGGCCGACGGTTCACGAACTACTCCGACTACCCCGCGTCGGCGCTCGGCGACGTCCCACTGCGCACCGCCTTCGCCCAGTCCTGCAACACCGCCATGATCGCCGAGCGGGAGCGAGCACCGCAGGACGAGCTCGCGGCCGCGGCGGCCGGGCTCGGACTCGGCCGGGACGTCGACCTCGGGATCCCTGCGTTCCTCGGGCAGGTCCCGACGCGGGCCGACGGGACCGAGCGCGCGGCGTCGGTCATCGGCCAGGGCCGGGTGGAGGCCTCCCCACTGGCCATGGCCGTGGTGGCCGCCTCCGTCGCGCACGGTGGCACGGTGACGCCGGTGCTCCTGCCCGACCGGCGGCTGGAGCAGGCGCCGGGACCCGACGAGCCCGTGACCCGCGCGCAGGCCAGGAGCCTCGCCGGACTGATGCGCGCCGTCGTCACGGACGGCAGTGGCGCGTTCCTGCGCGACGTGCCGGGCGGCCCGGTCCGGGCGAAGACCGGCACCGCCGAGTACGGCGACGACCAGCCACCACGCACGCACGCCTGGATGATCGCGACGCAGGGCGACCTCGCCGTCGCCGTGTTCGTCGCGGACGGCGACTCCGGCTCGGCCACCGCGGGCCCGCTGCTCGAGCGGTTCCTGCGCCGCTGACCCGGCGGGGCGGACCCCTGACATCCGTCACGGTGAGGTCGTGACGCGCGATCCGGGACCGGACCCGCCGCGCGGACCATGCTCGAGGCATGAACCAGACCAGCACCCTGTCGCCGCGGTCCGCGACGACCCGATCTGACGCGGTGCGCCTGCAGCAGGTGCGTCGCTCCTTCGGCGACGTCGAGGCCGTGCGCGGCATCGACCTCGTCGTCCGCCCCGGCGAGGTGGTGGCCTTCCTCGGCCCCAACGGCGCCGGGAAGACCACGACCCTCGACATGGTCCTCGGCCTCGCTCGACCCACGTCCGGCACGGTCCACGTGCTCGGCCTCGACCCGCGCGAGGCCGTCGGCCAGGGCCGGGTCGCCGCGGTCATGCAGAGCGGCGGGCTGCTGAAGGACCTCACGGTCGCCGAGACGGTCCGCTACGTGCGCAGCCTCTTCACCCACGTGCGCGACGTCGACGACGTGCTCGAGCGCGCCGGGCTGACGGCGCTCGCGGACCGCCGGGTCGGGCTGTGCTCCGGTGGTGAGCAGCAGCGCCTGCGGTTCGCGCTCGCCCTGCTCAGCGACCCCGACCTGCTGCTGCTCGACGAGCCCACGACCGGCATGGACGTCGAGGGACGCCGCACGTTCTGGAGCGCCATCCGCGACGACGCGCGGCACGGCCGCACCGTCATGTTCGCGACCCACTACCTCGAGGAGGCCGACGCCTACGCCGACCGGATCGTGCTCGTCAGCGGCGGTCGCATCGTCGCCGACGGGACGGCGGCCGAGATCAAGGCCCGTGCCGTCGGCCGCACCGTGCGGGCGACCTGCCCCGACGTCGACGACGCGATGGTCGCCGAGATCGCCGCCCTGCCCGGCGTGGAGGGCGTCGACGTGCGGGGCAGCAGCGTCGTCGTGCACGGCACCGACTCCGACGCCGTGGCCCGCCACCTGCTCACCCGCACCACCGCACGCGACCTGGAGATCGTCGGGCGGGGCCTCGAGGACGCGTTCCTGAGCCTCACCGGCGCCGACGAGAGGACCCCCGCATGAGCACCGCCACCGACGCCACCCGCCCGGCCCCTCGACTCGGGGGCTTCAACCGGGTCCTGCTGACGCTCGAGCTGCGGCGGATGCTGCGCAACCGGCGCACCGTCTTCTTCTCGCTCCTGTTCCCCGCAGCACTCTTCTTCGCCTTCGCGGGCAGCAGCGGCGGCGACGAGCGCGTCGGGCACGGCAACGTGTCGGCCTACGTGATGGTCTCGATGGCGCTCTACGGCGCCGCGCTGACCACCGCGTCGGCGGGCTCGTCGGTCGCGCTCGAGCGGTCGGTCGGCTGGTCGCGGCAGCTGCGCCTGACACCGCTGCACCCGCTCGCGTACATCGCCACGAAGGCTGCCTGCGCCCTGGTGCTCGGCGCGCTGGCGGTCGGCGTCGTCAACGTCGCCGCAGTGGCGCAGGGTCGGGCGGAGATGCCGACCGGGCGGTGGCTGGCGTGTGCGCTGCTGGCCCTGCTCTGCTCCTTCGTGTTCGCCGCCCTCGGCCTGTTCGTCGGCTACGTCGTGCCCGGCGAGAACGCCATGCAGCTGCTCGGGCCGGGGCTCGCGCTGTTCGCCTTCCTCGGCAACCTGTTCATCCCCATCACCGAGGGCAGCGCGCTGTGGCACGTCGCGTCGCTCACCCCGATGTTCGGCGTGGCGGAGATCAGCCGCGCACCGCTCACGGGCGAGCTGCCCTGGTACGCGGTCGTCAACGCCGTCGCGTGGCTGGTCGTCTTCGTGGGCGGTGCGGCCTGGCGGATGAGCAGGGACACGGCCCGCGGGTGAGCCGTACGCTGCCCGACATGAGCACGCCACGGACCGTCGCCGTCCCCACGGGGCGCTACGGTCCGTGGTTCGCGCTGATCTGGCTGTTCTTCCTCGGCGACCCGCTGCTCGCGGCCTGGGCGCGCCGCGACGGGGCGGCCGGGGTCGGCGGTCTGGTCGTGACCGTCCTGTTCGCCTCGCTCTACATGCTCATCTGGTGGCAGGCGCGCCGCGAGCGCTGGATGGCCGACCGGACGCCGCCGCCGGCGCAGGCACTCGGTCTGTTCGTCGGGCTGGTCGCGCTGTGCGCCGCCGACGTGGCCCTCCTCGGCGAGGTCGGCATGGCGTGCGTGGTCTACGTCGCGATCTCCGGCGTCCTGCTCTTCCGACCCGTCGTGGCCGCCGTGCTCGTCGTGGGCGCGGTCGTCGGCTCCCTCGGTCTCGGGGCGCTCGAGGACTGGGGCAGCCAGGCCGGGCTCGCCTTCGCCGTCCTCGCCGGGTCGGTCGCGATCTTCGGTGTCCGTGCCCTGATCAGCCGCAACGCCCAGCTCCTGATCGCCGAGGCCGAGAACGCCGAGCTGGCCGTGGAGAACGAGCGGACGCGCTTCGCCCGCGACCTGCACGACATCCTCGGCCACTCCCTCACGGTGATCACCGTCAAGGCGGAGCTGGCCCGACGTCTGCTCGAGTCGGGCGACCCTGCTGACCGCCTGCGGGCCCAGGCCGAGGTGGGCGACCTGGAGCGGCTCGGCCGCGACGCGCTCGCCGACGTCCGTCGCGCCGTGGAGGGCTACCGCGAGATCACCCTGCCCGGCGAGATCGCCCGGGCCCGCACGGCACTGGCCGCGGCTGACGTCGAGGCGTCGCTGCCGGGCACGGTCGACGACGTCCCCAGCGACCTGCGCGACCTCTTCGCATGGACGGTCCGCGAGGGCGTCACGAACGTCGTGCGCCACGCCGCCGCACGTCGGTGCACCGTCACGGTGGACGCCCGGGCGGTCGAGGTGCGCGACGACGGGCGCGGGTTGGACGAGGGCTCCGCCGGTGGCCACGGCCTGGCCGGGTTGCGGGAACGGGCCGCAGCGGTCGGTGCGACCGTCGTGGTGCGCTCGCTCGAGCCCGGGCTCAGCCTGCGCGTGGGGAGGGACGCGTCGTGACCATCCGTCTGCTGCTCGCCGACGACCAGGCCCTGGTCCGCGGTGCGCTCGCCGCGCTGCTGTCGCTGGAGCACGACCTCGACGTCGTCGCGGAGGTCGGCTCCGGCGCCGACGTGCTCGACGCCGTCCGGGAGCACCGCCCCGACGTCGCGCTGCTCGACATCGAGATGCCGGGCCTGGACGGCATCGAGGCCACCCGCGCCGTGGTCGCGGCCGGCTTCGGGACGCGGGTGCTGGTCGTGACCACCTTCGGTCGGCCGGGCTACCTGCGGCGGGCGCTGCAGGCCGGTGCGTCGGGGTTCGTCGTGAAGGACGTGCCCGCCACACAGCTCGCCGACGCCGTGCGCCGGGTGCACGCGGGCCTGCGCGTCGTCGACCCCACCCTGGCCGCGGACAGCCTCGTCAGCGGCGACTCGCCCCTCACCGAGCGGGAGACCGACGTGCTGCGCGCCGCCCGCGACGGTGCGAGCGTGGCGGTCGTCGCGCAACGCCTCCACCTGTCGCAGGGCACGGTCCGCAACCACCTCTCGGCCGCGATCGGCAAGACCGGGGGCGAGAACCGGGCCGCCGCGGTGCGGGTGGCCGAGGCCAACGGCTGGCTCTGACCGGGACCGACGCGGCGCGCGTCAGTCCTCGTCCTCCTTGGCCGACGACGTGAGCCCGGCCTTGACGATGTAGATGAGCAGACCGGAGGAGATGACGAGGAAGCCCATCACCCACAGCGGCGCCCACTTCTGGGACGGGTCGTCCTCGACGTCGGTCACGGTCACGTCGTCCTGGGAGCCCGGCGTCGAGCTGGTGCCGGACGTGCCCGCACCGTCGGTCGACGGCTTGACGGTGAAGGGGATCTCGCCGCTGACGGGGTGCCCGTCGGCCGACACGACGCGGTAGACGATCCGGTAGGAGCCGGCGGCCGCCTCGCCCGGGCGGACCCCCACGAGGACGCGACGTCCGGCGACGGTCACGTCTCCGTCGTCCAGGCGGGTGCCCGACGAGGTCAGCACGCGCAGCACGGCGCCGCTGCCCACGTCCTCGCTCAGCGTGATCGACACCGTCTCCGGCAGCGCCGTCAGCGCAGCGCCGTCCTGCGGGTCCGACGACTCGACCGACGCGTGGGCCAGCGCGGACGACGGAGCGGCGAGCAGGGCGACGGTCGCGACGAGACCGAGGACGAACGAGCGCACGAGAGACCTCCTGGGGCGACCGCAGGATGCGGTCGACGGCTACGACGCATCGTAGTAGCCGCGGCCTGAGTGCCGGTGCGCGCGGCGGGTCCGGCGGCCAGCCGGCCCCGACGACGGACGAGCCGACCGGGGTCCCACGGGTCACCGCGGTCTCGCCAGCAGCGCCCAGCGGCGTTATCATCGACGAATGGCGATCAATCACCACAGCGGCGACGGCTACCGCGCCCGCGGGCACGACGCACCGCGGGAGCACGAGGGTCACCGGCACGCCGAGCTCACGGGGGCCGACGGCTCGGTCGTCGCCGCTCGGCTGTTCCACGGCCTGGCCGACCCCGGCCGGCTGCGCATCCTGCGCCACCTGCAGCTCGGTGAGCACCGGGTGGTCGAGCTGACCGCCCACCTCGGACTGGCGCAGTCGACCGTCTCGGCGCACGTCGCCTGCCTGCGCGACTGTGGGCTCCTCGACGTCCGTCACGAGGGCCGCTCCTCCTACTACCGGCTGGCCCACCCCGAGGCCACGGACGAGCTGCTCGCCACCGGAGCCCGCCTGGTCGGGCTCGCCGCACCGGAGGAGGTCGGCTGATGGGCCACGGTCACGGTCACGGCGGACCCGCCAGCCAGCGGCACCGCGGACGGCTCGCGGTGGTGTTCGCGCTCGTCGCCGCGTTCTTCGTCGTCGAGCTCGTGTACGGGCTGCTCGCGTCGTCGCTCGCGCTGCTCTCCGACGCCGGCCACATGGCCGCCGACGTCGTCACGCTCGGTGCCGCGCTGGCCGCCACGCGCATCGCCACCCGCACCGACCGCACCGGACGCCGCACCTTCGGCTCCTACCGGGCCGAGGTCTTCGCGTCCGGGTTCGCCGTGCTCGTGATGCTCGGCGTCTCGGTCTACGTCGCCGTCGAGGCGGTCTCGCGGATCGGCTCCCAGGTCGACGTGCAGACCGGCCCGATGATCGTCGTCGGCGTCCTCGGCCTCCTCGTCAACGTCGTCTCGCTCGTGCTGCTGAACGCGGGCGCAGGTGAGTCGCTCGTCGTGCGCGGCGCGTACCTCGAGGTCGTGGCCGACGCGGCCGGATCGGTCGGGGTCGTCGTCGCCGGCGTGCTGGTCGCGACCACCGGCTCCACGTGGTGGGACACCGTGGTGGCGCTGGCGATCGGTGTGTTCGTCGCCGTCCGCGCGGTGGTGCTCGCGCGCCAGGTGCTCGCCGTCCTCGGCCAGCACGTGCCCGACGGCATGGACGTCGACGCCGTCGTCGCCGACCTGCGCGCCGTCGAGGGGGTCGACGACGTGCACGACCTCCACGTCTGGGTCCTCACGTCGGGCATGAACGTCGCGACGGCCCACCTGGTGGCCGCCGGCGCGAGCACCGGCCCGGCCGCGCTCGACCGGGTGCTCGCCGACGCGCGCACGGTGCTCCGCGAGCGGCACCACGTGGAGCACGCCACCCTCCAGGTCGAGGGATGTCGCGCACCGGAGTGCCACAGCGTCGACTGGTGACCGCAGACCCCGCGTCGAGGTCTACGGAAACGAGGCGCAGGAGTACGGAGGTGCCCGCCGGGCTGTCGGGTGGCCGCGGCACGCCGTGCGACGGTCGAGACGTCGGACGGTGCGGTCTCGCACTCGGGATCGTGGACGAGACTCCCAACTGCACCGTCCGACGCCCACCGGGCCCGGCGCCTTCCGCCGGGCCCGGTGTCATGCGGGCCCGGCGCCGGTCGAGAACGCTGGAGCGGTCGGATCAGGGCCAGGGGTTCTTGACGCAGCCCTGGAGTCCCTTGCTCTGCTGCAGCATCACGGGCGCCTTGGCGCCCGGCGCGGGGCACCCGACGTGGTACTTGCCGAGCGCGTGCCCGACCTCGTGGTTGACGAGGTAGGTGCGGTAGCCGGTCAGGTCGTCGCCGTAGTACGTCACGCCGCGCACCCAGCGCTTGACGTTGAGCACCACGCGGTCACCGCTGCGGCACGACACCTCGCCGCGGGTGAGCAGCGGCGCGCACAGCCGGTCGACCGTGTCGGGGCTCGCGAGCATGACGCGCACGTCGGGGTTGCGCGCCACCTGCGTGAACGACCAGCCGTCGGTGCGCCAGCCGCGCTCGTGCCCCAGCACGCGCGCCACGTCGCGCGCGAACGTCGCCCGGTCCTGCAGGAGTCCCTTCTCGACCTCGACCGTGTAGGTGCGGTCGCGGCCGCCGCCCGAGCCGGCCACGTCGACGACGGCTGCCGTGCGGAACGTGCCGGCGCCAGACTGCGGGAACGTCGTGGGCTCCACCTCGGCCGAGCGACGGGCTGTCGACGACGTTCCCGACGGCGACGGCGAGGGGGACGGCGTGACGGTCGGCAGCGTGGCCTCGGTGCCCCAGGTCGACGCGGTGTCCTCGGTCGCCACCCGCTCCTCGGGCGACGGCCGGACCGCCGAGAGCACGACCACGACGAGCGTCACCAGCAGCGACGCGGCGAGTGCGGCCACGCGTCCGCGGCGCACGGTGCGGGCGCGCGGGACCCGGTGCCGCCCGACCGCGTCGGGGTCGGGGCGACGCGGGGGTCCGGGATCACGCTGCGTCACCCGACCAGCCTACGCGGGGATACGCTGGCCGCGTCGGCTGCCGCAGGGTGGCCAGCCACCGCAGCAGGAGGGCCGGACGACCATGAGCAACACCGAGACCTCGCCCGACGAGATGGTCTGCGGCGCGGACGCGCCGGCCGGTCTGCAGGTCCTCACGCCGCGCGACGTGCCGCTCGGCGGACCCCGTGCGATGACCGTCCGGCGCACGCTCCCCCAGCGCGAGCGGTCGCTCGTGGGCGCCTGGTGCTTCCTCGACCACTACGGTCCCGACGACGTGTCCGAGACCGGCGGCATGGACGTCCCGCCGCACCCGCACACCGGGCTGCAGACCGTCAGCTGGTTGTTCTCGGGCACCGTCGAGCACCGCGACAGCGCCGGCTTCCACGCCGACGTGCGGCCCGGCGAGCTGAACCTCATGACGTCCGGGCGCGGCATCAGCCACTCCGAGCGGTCCACTGCCGACACCACCGTGCTGCACGGCGCCCAGCTCTGGGTGGCGCTGCCGCAGCACGCCCGCTTCGTCGAGAAGACCTTCGAGCACTACGCCCCGCCGACCGTCGACGGCCGCACTGCGGAGGGCGCGTGGTCGGCGCAGGTCTTCCTCGGCAGCCTGCTCGGATCCACCTCCCCCGTCGTCACGCACACGCCGCTGCTCGGCGCGGAGCTGCGCCTCGAGCGGGGCACCGTCCTCGAGCTCGACGTCGACCCGACGTTCGAGCACGGCGTGCTCGTCGACACCGGCGCCGTGCTGGCCGACACCGACCCCGTCGCGAAGGACGAGCTCGGCTACCTGGCGCCGGGTCGCGACCGCATCACCCTGCGGGCGACCGAGGACAGCCGGGTGCTGCTCATCGGCGGGCCCCCCTTCGGCGAGCAGATCGTCATGTGGTGGAACTTCGTCGGCCGCAGCCACGACGACGTCGTCGAGTACCGCGCCGCGTGGCAGGCCGAGATCGACGGCAAGCAGGCCGGGGAGGGCTCCGACGGACCGTTCGGGCTGCCCGAGGGCGACCCGGAGGCTCCCCTGCCGGCACCCGCCCTCCCGAACGCCCGCATCCGACCGCGCGGCTGACCGCGCACCCGACGAGAGGACCTTCGATGAGCCTGCCCCCCACCGAGCACCAGGATGACGAGGGACGCGTGGTCGTCGTGCGCCACGCCCCCGTCCAGCAGCGCTACGAGCTCCTGGACGACGGCACCGTCATCGGCCACGCCGACTACCGCGACCTGGAGGGGAACGGCGCGGGCGTGCAGCGCGACTTCCTGCACACGGAGGTCGACGAGGCCTACGGCGGACGCGGCCTCGCGTCCGTGCTCGTCGCCTACGCGCTCGACGACGTCCGCGCGTCGGGCCTGCGGATCGTCCCGCACTGCCCGTACGTCGCGAGCTGGCTCCGCAAGCACGCGGGTCGGTTCGACGACCTCGTCGACTGGCCCGCCTGACCGGGACCTCCCGGCAGGCTCAGGTCTCGGCGATCTCGCGGCGGACGTCGTCCATCGAGCGGCCGCGGAAGCGGCGGAAGCTGTAGACGATGGTCGCCAGGGCGATCAGGCCCGACACGATGAGCGTGGCTCCCGTGCCCCAGCCGCCCAGCAGCCACCACGAGTCGCGCAGCGGCCACCAGTCGGGCGCGGGCGGTCGCAGGCCCCACACGATGCCGAGGCCGACGAGCCACACCACGCCGGCCAGCGAGGCGAGGATGCGCGGCCACGTCTGCACGCCCTGGGCGGCCGTGCGCAGGGCTGCGTCCTTGACCGGCTCGACGCGACGCCGCGCCCACTCGTAGCGCTGCGACAGCAGGGCGAGCCCGCCGAACAGCAGGAGCAGGCCCGGCCCGGGCAGGAAGATGGCGGCGATGCCCAGCAGGACCATGAGCCAGCCGAGGATCTCCAGCGCGATGGTCTTGCCGTGGTGGATGACGCCCATGTCGTCCTCTCGTCGTCGGTCGCCAGAGCCTACCGAGCGAGGGGAAACAGCGGTCAACGCTTCTTCAGGACCAGCTGTGCGACGTAGATGATCGCCAGGATGACGAGGATGATCAGGAGGATGCGCATGGTGGGCCCCTTCGCCGGACGCGCGGGTCGCGTCGGTGCCTGAACGGTAGGTCCACCGGACCCCGGCCGCACCCCGAGCAGGTGTCCTCGCGACCCGATAGCGTCGTGGTGTCCGCACGTCAGCACCAGGAGGACCGCATGCCGCAGACCGTCAAGGCCGTCGTCGCCCGCAGCAAGGGCGCGCCCGTCACCGTCGAGGACATCGTCGTCCCCGACCCGGGTCCCGGCGAGGCGGTGGTCGCGGTCCAGGCCTGCGGCGTCTGCCACACCGACCTGCACTACCGCGAGGGCGGCATCAACGACGAGTTCCCGTTCCTGCTCGGCCACGAGGCCGCCGGCGTCGTCGAGTCGGTCGGCGAGGGCGTCACCGAGGTGGCGCCGGGCGACTTCGTCGTCCTGAACTGGCGCGCCGTGTGCGGCGACTGTCGCGCGTGCCGACGCGGACGCCCGCAGTACTGCTTCGCCACGTTCAACGCCGAGCAGAAGATGACGCTCGTCGACGGCACGGAGCTCTCCCCCGCGCTCGGCATCGGTGCCTTCGCCGAGAAGACCCTGGTCGCCGCCGGGCAGTGCACCAAGGTCGACCCCGAGGCCGACCCGGCTGCCGTCGGCCTGCTTGGCTGCGGCGTGATGGCCGGCATCGGTGCCGCCATCAACACCGGCGGCGTGGGTCGCGGCGACTCGGTCGCGGTCATCGGCTGCGGCGGCGTCGGCATCGCCGCGGTGGCCGGCGCCCGGCTCGCCGGCGCGGCCAAGATCATCGCCGTCGACCTCGACCCGCGCAAGCTCGAGCAGGCGAAGGCGCTCGGCGCGACGCACGTCGTCGACGCGTCGAAGGACGACGTGGTCGAGACCATCCAGGAGCTCACCGACACCTTCGGCGCCGACGTCGTCATCGAGGCCGTCGGGCGCCCCGAGACGTGGGAGCAGGCGTTCTACGCCCGCGACCTCGCCGGCACCGTCGTCCTGGTCGGCGTGCCCACCCCCGACATGAAGATCCCCGAGGTGCCGCTCATCGACGTCTTCGGACGCGGGGGCTCGCTCAAGTCGAGCTGGTACGGCGACTGCCTGCCGAGCCGCGACTTCCCGATGCTGGTCGACCTCTACCGCCAGGGTCGGCTCGACCTCGACGCCTTCGTCACCGAGCGCATCGGGATCGACGACGTCGAGGCGGCGTTCGACAAGATGCACCACGGCGACGTCCTCCGCTCTGTGGTGATGATCTGATGTCCCCGGCAGCACAGGTGCAGAAGGTCGTCACGTCGGGCCAGTTCGAGCTCGACGGCGGCAGCTGGGACGTCGACAACAACGTCTGGCTGGTCGGCGACGACAGCGAGGTCGTCGTCGTCGACGCCCCGCACGACGCCGACGCCATCGCCGCGGCGGTCGACGGGCGCTCCGTCCTGGCCATCGTGCTCACGCACGGGCACAACGACCACCTCAACGCCTCGGTGCGGCTGCGCGAGCTCACCGGCGCACCCATCTGGTTCCCGCCCGCGGACACGATGCTCTGGGAGGCCGAGCACGGCCAGGAGGCCAAGCCCGACCACGACCTCGTCGACGGCACCACCTTCTCGGTCGCCGGCAGCACGCTGCGCGCCATCGCGACGCCGGGCCACTCGCCCGGCAGCACGTGCCTCTACGCCGAGGACCTCGGCGTCCTGTTCAGCGGCGACACCCTGTTCCAGGGAGGCCCGGGCGCGACCGGGCGGAGCTACTCCAGCTTCGAGACCATCGTCGACTCCATCCGCGACCACCTGCTGACGCTGCCCGCGGAGACCGTCGTGCACACCGGTCACGGCGACGACACGCGCATCGGCGACGAGGCGCCGCACCTGCAGGAGTGGATCGACCGGGGCCACTAGGCCCTCCCTGCTCGGCGCTCAGTGGTCGGTGCTGCGCGCTCCCGGCCAGCCGCGCAGGGCGACGTCGACGGCGTCGAGCACCCGGTGCCAGCTGACGTCGGCCGACGGATCGCTGTGGTCGAAGGCGCCCGAGGCCTGCAAGGTGACGAAGCCGTGCACGGCCGCGCCGACGAGCCGCGTCGCGTGCACGATCTCCCCTTCCGGCACCGGGTAGCCGCGGAGCACGGCGGCGAGCAGGTCGCCGTGTCGGCGGCCCGCGGTGACGGAGCGCGCGCTGGCGTCGGTCCCGCGTCGACTCGCGGCGTACCGGCCGGGGTGCTGTGACGCGTACAGCCGGTACGCGTCGGCGAGCGCGACGAGGGCATCGCGACCGGAACGGCCGGCGAGGGCCTCGGTCCCGCGATCGGCCAGCTCCTCCAGGGCCAGGGTGGTCACCCCGTCGAGCAACGCCTGGGCCCCGGCGACGTGGGCGTAGAGGCTGGGTGTCCGCACGCCGACCGACCGGGCGACGGCGGAGGGGGTCACCGCGTCGAGGCCTTCGCGATCGGCGAGGTCGGCGGCCGCCGTCAGGACGGCGGTGGTGGAGAGTCCGGCTCGGGGCACGTCACGACCCTACCAGCGCGCCTGGGTATGTTAGGTTGATGCCTAACAATATTAGGCACAGTGACGTCGCGAGGAGGGACCATGCAGCCGCTCGACCCGCGCCAGGTGCGCGCCAGCATCGTCAACAGCACCAAGAGCCGGATCGCGACGATGACGCTCCCGGCGCCGTGGCCGCCGGAGCGTCTCGACGAGCGTGACTACCTCGGCTGGATCGACCCGAAGGCACCGCTGCGGGCCTACGTCGTGCTCGGCGAGGAGATCGTCGACGAGCCCGTCGGCGTGGAGCTGAGGTTGGCCGACTCGATCGGTCCGGCCCGCACCACGCTCTGCGACTGGTGCCGCACCGACGACGGCACGTCGACCGCACGGCTGGTGGTGGCGCGCCGTGCCGGGCCGCGCGGACGCGCCGGCGACACGGTCGGCCAGTACGTCTGCGGCGACCTCGCCTGCTGGACGCGGGTGCGCCGACCTCTCAAGGCGCACGAGAAGTCGGTCACCGGCGCGCCCGACCTGCGCGTCGACGACCTGCGTCTGCGGGTGCTGGAGTTCGTCGACCGGGTGCGGGCGGACTGAGCTCAGCCGCGACGCAGGAGCACGATGCCGACGACGGCCGCCACGGCGGCGCCGGCGAGGATCGCGATACGGCCCTTGTCGGCCTCGGCGACGGCCTCCTGGGCGCGTCCCTTCACGTCGAGCTTGTCGCCGAGCGCGTCGACGGTCTCGGCGAGGTGCTCGCGGGTCGCGTCGATCTCGGCCTCGAGGCGGGCGCGGTCGCTCATGGGTGATCTCCCTTCGCGGCGGCCACGTCGGCCTGCACGCTCTCCACCCGGGCGGCGGGCGCCTGGGTCACCTTCGTGACGTTCCGCTTGCCCAGGAGGGCGGCCACACCGGCGACCGCGAACAGCACGACGGCCACGACCAGGGCGGCGAGCCACGGATCGGTGACGTTCGCCAGGCCGAGGACCGCGGCGCTGATCAGCACGCCCAGCCCGTACAGGGCGATGACGCCCGCGGCGCCGAAGAGCCCCGCGCCGACGCCGACGCGCTTGCCCGCCTGGGCGAGGTCGTCCTTGGCGAGCTGCATCTCCGCGCGGATGAGCGTCGAGATGTCCTCGGTGGCCTGCGCGATCAGCCGTCCGGTCGACTCGTCCGACGGGGAGGTCACAGGCGCCTCGTCCGCGGCTCGGCCAGGTCGGCGGCGGTCGGCGGGTTGTTGGCGGGCCGCTCCGACGTGACCTCGGTGTCAGCCTCCGCGAGGGCGGCGTCGACGTCGTAGGAGGCGTCGGCCGGGTCGGTCGAGACGCGAGCGTCGTCCGAGCCGTGGCCCTTGACGACGTCGGCGACCTTGGAGCCCGCGGCGCTCGCGGCCGACGAGGCCGCGTCGGCGGCGGCCGAGCCGGCTGCGCTGGCGGCACTCTTGGCGGCGTCGGCCGCGTGGTCGACACCGCTCTGGACGGTCGGTGAGTTCCAGACCTTCTGGGTCTGGGTGCGGATCTGGTCGTAGCGCTCGCGACCGGCGCGCGTGCCGAGCACGTAGCCGGCGACGCCGGCAGCCGCGATGAACAGCTTGTTCACGTCAGGTTCCCCTTCGCAGACGACTCCCCCATGGTGGAACACACAGAGGTCCACAGCATCCCGGGACTGGCCGCGTCCCGCAACCGCAGGGAGGCATCACGGGGTCGGCGGGCGCTCCGGCGGTGTCATGGCCCATCGGATCGAGCGCGTGACGACCTCGCCCCCGATGCGTACGGCGCTCGCCTCGGCGACGGGCAGGTACGGCAGACGCAACGGCCAGCGCGTCCAGCGCGGCATGAGCCCGACCGCCGCCGCCGCGAGCACGCCGTACGGCACGCGGACGGCGAGCGGCACGGGCGGGTGCACCAGCAGGTAGCGGGCCGTGCGCCGTGCCGCCGTCGTGCTCGCGAGCTCCGGACGGAACGCGGCGAGTGCCGCGTCGAGCTCCGCGACCGTCGTGGGCACGTCGCTCGCCCCGAGCTCGCGGGCCACCACGGCCGCCTCGGCCACGTACGCGTCGCGTCCGGCGTCGTCGAGCGGACGCCGGCCGTACCGGTCGTGCGCCCGCAGGAAGCTGTCGATCTCGGCGACGTGCACCCAGCGCAGCAGGTGCGGGTCCGACGCGCGGTAGGGCCGGCCGTCCGGCGCCACCCCGGTGATCGTCTCGTGCACGGCACGCACACCCCGGATGGCGCGCGTCGCGTCGGCGTCGGTCCCGAACGTGGTCACGGCGAGGAACCCGCTCGTGCGCTGCAGCCGACCCCACGGATCGCCGCGGAAGCCCGAGTTCTGGTCGACCGCGGCCATCGCCAGCGGGTGCAGCGACTGCAGCAGCAGCGCCCGGATGCCACCGACGAACATCGACGCGTCGCCGTGCACCGTCGCGATCGCCGAGTCGGGCCCGAAGCGCCGTGGCCCCGGCGCGAACATGATCCGCTCACGCCGCTGCGGTCCCTCGTCACCCGCGACCCGGGCAAAGATCATCCGCCCCAGCCGGTCCCGCACGTCGAGGTCCATGCCCTCCAGTCTCGCCGAGCTGACGAACTTCGCACGGGAATCTGCGGTCCGCCCGGAAAGCTCTCCGGGCGGACCGCAGAAAACCGTGCGCGGCGCGAGATTCCCAGGTCGACCTGGGAATCTTCCTGCACGTCAGCCAGGCACGGGAATCTTCGATAGGCCCGGAAAGCTTTCCGGGCAAACCGCGGGAAACCGTGCCTGGTGGGAGATTCCCAGGTCGACCTGGGAATCTCCCACGACGTCAGGGCATCGGGGTGGGGCGCCGGCGACGCTGCTCGGCCGGGTCGGGGACGGGGACGGCGGCGATGAGGCGCTGCGTGTACGCCTCCTGCGGACGCCGCAGGACGTCCTCGCGCGACCCCTGCTCCACCAGCCGACCGTGCTGCAGCACCGCCACCCGGTTCGCGAGCGAGTCGACGACGGCCAGGTCGTGGCTGATGAACAGGCACGCGAACCCGACCCGCTGCTGCAGCTCGGCGAATAGCTCGAGCACCGTCGCCTGCACCGACACGTCGAGCGCTGACGTCGGCTCGTCCGCGATGAGCAGGTCCGGGTCGAGCGCGATCGCGCGCGCCAGGCTGATCCGCTGACGCTGACCACCGGACAGCTCGTGACCGAACCGCGCCGCGTACGACGCCGGCAGCTGCACCGACTCCAGCAACGACGCCACCTTCGCGTCCACCTGCGCCGACGACAGGTCCGTCTGCACCCGCAGCGGCTCGGCGATGCAGTCGCCGATGCTCATCCGCGGGTTCAACGACGATGCCGGGTCCTGGAACACGAACCCGAACCGCGAGCGCAGCGGCCGCAGTCGGGCGTCCGACAGCCCCGACACGACCGTCCCCGACACCGAGACCGTGCCGCTCGTCGGCTGCTGCAGCCCGACCGCCGTGCGACCGATCGTCGACTTGCCCGACCCCGACTCCCCGACCAGGCCGAGCACCTCGCCGCGCCGCACCTGCAGCGACACGTGGTCGACCGCCGTGAACGCCGGCTGGCCGAGCCGTCCGGCGAACTCGACGACGAGGTCGTCGACGTCGAGCACCACCTCGTTCGACGGGTCGACCGGCTCCGGGCCGTCCTCGCGGCCGAGGTGTGGCACCGCGTCGAGCAGGGCCCGCGTGTACGGGTGCCGCGGCTCGGCGAACAGCCGGTCCACCGGCGCCGTCTCCACCAGACGGCCGCGGTACATGACCACCACGCGGTCGGCCACGTCGGCCACGACGCCCATGTTGTGGGTGATCAGCACGATCGCCGTCCCCAGCCGGTCGCGCAGGCTCAGCAGCAGGTCGAGGATCTGCGCCTGCACCGTCACGTCGAGCGCCGTCGTCGGCTCGTCGGCCACGATCACGTCCGGGTCGCACGCGATCGCCATCGCGATCACCACCCGCTGCTTCTGCCCGCCCGACAGCTGGTGGGGGTAGTAGTCGACCCGCTGCTCCGGGTCGGGCAGCCCGACCAGCTCCAGGAGCTCCACCGCCCGCGCCCGCGCCTCCTTGGCGCTCACCGACCGGTGCGCGCGGATGCCCTGCACGATCTGCCAGCCGACCGTGCGCACCGGGTCGAGAGCCGTCGACGGCTCCTGGAAGACCATCGACACCTCGTCGCCACGGACCGAGCGCAGCTCCCGCTGGCTCCGGCCCACGAGCTCACGTTCTGTGCTGCTTCGCCGCCCGTCGCCCGGCACCCCCGCCGGGCCGGTCCGCCGCCCGTCGCCCGGACCGTCGCCCGAGCGCAGCACCGCCGACCCCTCGACCGACGCGGTCGAGGGCAGCAGCCCGAGGACGGCGCGAGCCGTCACCGACTTGCCCGAGCCCGACTCGCCCACCACGGCCAGCACCTCGCCGGGTGCCACGTCGAACGACAGGTCGCGCACGGCGCGCACCCGCCCCGCGTCGGTGCTGAACGAGACCGACAGGTCCGACAACGACAGCACCGCCGCACGGCGCACGTCCGTCGGCACGTCCTCGGCGACGGTAGCGGCCGCGTCGTCGTCGAGCTGGATCTCGCTCTCGGAGCCGTCGCCCGCACGGGTGCGCAGCAACGGGTTCAGCACGTCGTTGAGGCTCTCGCCCACCAGCGTCACGCCCAGCACGACCAGCACGATCGCCAGGCCCGGGAAGACGCCCGTCCACCAGATCCCGTTGGTCGCGTCCGGCAGCGCCTTGTTCAGGTCGTAGCCCCACTCGGCCGCCGCCGACGGCTCGATGCCGAAGCCCAGGAAGCCCAGGCCCGCCAGCGTCAGGATCGCCTCCGACGCGTTGAGCGTGCCGATGATCGGCAGGTTCTGGGCCACGTTGCTGAACACGTGCCGGAACATGATGCGCGGGGTCCGCACCCCCACGACGCGCGCCGCGTCGACGTACGGCTCGGTCTTCACCGACAACGTCGCGTTGCGGATGACCCGGAAGTACTGCGGCACGAAGATCACGGTGATCGACAACGCCGCCGACATGATGCCGCCGAAGGCCCCGCTCGACCCTCCCGACAGCACGATCGAGACGACGATCGCCAGCAGCAGCGACGGGAACGCGTACAGCGCGTCCATCACCAGCACCAGCACACGGTCCAGCGCACCGCCGACGTAGCCCGACACGAGCCCCAGGGGCACGCCCACGACGCTCGAGAGCACCACGGCCAGCGCGATGACGATCATCGCCGTCCGCGTGCCGTACACGACCCGCGAGAACACGTCGGTGCCGCCGACGGTCGTCCCGAACCAGTGCGACGACGACGGTGCCTGCTGCGCGCCGAACACGACGCCGTCGCTGGTGCGGTCGGCGTCGAAGCCGTAGGGGGCGATCCACGGTGCGAACACCGCGACGACGACGAACAGCAGCACCAGGCCGAAGCCCAGCAGCAGCATGAACCGCTGCAGGCCGTGGCTCTGCCGCACGACACCCGGGACGAGGCGCTGCACTCCTGCGCGCGCCATCAGAACCGCACCCTCGGGTCGACGAGCGCGACGATCACGTCGATCAGGAAGCTCGCCACGCACACCACGAGCGCGATCACCGTGACGATGCCCTGGACGGCGAGGAAGTCGCGGGCCTTCAGGTACTCCGCGAGCGCGTAGCCGATGCCCTTCCACTCGAAGGTGGTCTCCGTCAGCACCGCACCGGCCAGCAGCATCGCGACCTGCATGCCCATCACGGTCACCACGGGCACGAGGGCGTTGCGGAACGCGACCTTGCGGATCACGCGACCCTCGGCCATGCCGCGCGCCCGAGCCGACGTCACGTACTCGGCGCGCATCGTCTGCAGCAGGTTGATGCGCACCAGGCGCAGGAACACACCGCCGGTGAGCAGGCCCAGCGCCAGCGCGGGCAGCAGCGCGTACTGCAGCACCTCCAGCACGTAGCTCGGGTCGCCCCACAGGATCGCGTCGACGAGCAGGATGTTGGTGCGCGGGTGGACCTGCTCGAGGGTCAGGAGCGTCGAGGTCGACGCCCGTCCCGACGACGGCCAGCCGAACGGCGTGAACGCCAGCTTCAGGAGCAGACCGACGAAGAACACCGGCGCGGCGTACGCGACGATCGCGAACAGCCGCAGGGCCACGTCGGGCAGCCGGTCGCGGTAGCGCGCCGCCAGTCGGCCGAGCGGCACACCGACGGCGAACGCGACGACGAGCGCGTAGAACGACAGCTCGAGGGTCGCCGCGCCGTTGACGCGCAGCACCTCCGAGATCGGCTGGTTGTCGGTCAGCGACCGACCGAAGTCACCGTGCAGCAGGCCCGACAGGTACTCCCAGTACTGCACGAGGAGCGGGCGGTCGAGGCCGGCCTCGGCCTTGCGCTCGGCGATCTGCTCGGGCGTCAGGCGCCCGCCCTGCGCCGCCGTGATCGGGTCGCCGATCACGCGCAGCAGCACGAACACGAGGGTGACGAGCACCCAGATCATCGGCACGACGAGCGCCAGCCGGACGAGCAGGTAGCGCGCGAGCGGTGGCAGGCCCCGACGCGAGCCCGACGGTGCGGCCGGGACGGGGGTGGGCGGCTCGCCGGCGGCGAGCACCTCGGCGGAAGACATGCGGCTCCTCAGGAGTGGAGGGAGGTCGGACGGGCGGGCACGCGAGAGGGGGTGGGTCCGACGGACCCACCCCCTCCTCCTGCGTCAGCCCTTCGACAGGGACGCGAAGCGGAACTTGAACGACGCGTCGAGCGTGTCGTCCACGCCCTCGACGTCGTCCCCGGAGACCGCCACCTGCGAGCCGGTCAGCAGCGGCAGGATCGGCACCTGCTGAGCCACTCGCTCCTGGACCTCGCCGAGCGTCTTCGCCCGGGCCGAGGCGTCGGACTCGGTGCGCTCGGTGTCGAGCAGCTTCGTCGTCGTCTTGTCCTCGTAGTGCGACTGGAGGAAGTTGTTCGGCGCGAAGAACGGCGTCAGGTAGTTGTCCGGGTCCGGGAAGTCCGGGAACCAGCCCAGCTGGTACATCGGGTAGGCGTCCTTGACCCGCTCCTCGGAGTAGGTCGTCCACTCCGTCGACTGCAGGTTGACCGTGAACAGCTTCGTCGCCTCGAGCTGGCGCTTGACCATCGCGTACTCCTGGTCGGAGTTCGAGCCGTAGTGGTCGGGGTTGTACTGCAGGTTCAGCTCGACCGGGGTGGCCACGCCGGCCTCGTCGAGGAACGCCTTCGCCTTGTCGACGTCGGGCTTCTCGCCGTAGAGCTCCTTGAACGCCTCGGTCGCGGCCGTCTGGCCCTCCGGCACGGCCGAGTACGCCGGCGTGTAGGTGCCCTTGTAGACCTGCTCGGACAGCTCGTCGCGGTCGATCGAGCTCGCGACGGCCTGGCGGATGGCCGTCTTCTGGGCGTCGTCGTCGCCGGGCATGGTCTTGAGGTTGAAGACGATGTAGCGCAGCTCGCCGCCGTCGCCCTTGTGGACGGTGACGCCGTCGGCCTTCTCGAGGCTGGCGATGTCGGTGGGCGTCAGCGAGCGCCAGGCGACGTCGATCTTGCCGTTCTGCACGTCGAGCTTGAGGTTGTTGGCGTCGGCGTAGTAGGTCAGCGTCACGGCGTCGTTCTTCGGCGTGCCGAACGCACCGTCGTAGTCCTTGTTGCGCGTGAACTCGGCCAGCTCGTTCTTCTTGTAGCTGCCGATCGTGTACGGACCGGAGAAGCCCTGCGCCTTCACGGCCGCGGCGTCGTCGAGCACCTTGTCGGCCGGGTAGGTCTCCTCGTCGACGATCGGTCCCGCCGACGTCGCGAGCACCTGCGGGAACGTGACGTCGTTCGGCGCGGCGAGCGTGAACACGACCGTCGAGTCGTCGCGCGCCTCGACCTTCTTCATGGCGCCGAGCAGCGAGGCGGGACCGTTGGGGTCGTTGATGTCGACGATGCGCTGGAAGGAGAAGGCGACGTCGGACGCGGTCAGCTCGTTGCCGTTCGCGAACGTCAGGCCGTCCTTCACGGTGCAGACGTACTCCGTCGGCGTCTCGAAGTCGCAGGACTCCGCGGCGTCGGGCGTCAGGTCCGTGCTTCCCGCAGGGAAGTTCATCAGGTACTGGTACGCCTGCGTCTGGACCTGCGTGGAGCCGTTGTCGTACGAGCCGGCCGGGTCGATCGAGACGACCTTGTCGGTGGTGCCGACGAGGATGCCGGCGTCCGTGTCGCCGGTGTTCCCGGCGCCGCACGCCGCGAGCGCCAGGCCGGCGAGAGTCGTGGCAGCCACGGCGGCCGCCCCCCGATGGATGTGCATGCGCTGCCTTCCTGAGCAGGTGTGACCGGGCCGTCGAAGGGCCCGGGCGTCGTGTGCTGGCACGCTAGTCGCGTCCGACGGTGACGAGAACCCCTGCACAGGTTGCGTTTCGGTGACGACCGCGGCGTCGGGCGTCATGGTCCGCGTCGTCGTGACTCGTGTCCCTCGTGTCCATCCGGTTCTCGCCAACTCGCCCCACGAAGCCGGTGCCGCCCCTATCCTCGCTGCGGAGGGAGTCGTCCATGCGTGAGCCAGGAGTCGGGGCCGAGCGTCAGAGCCACCTGCTCGACGCGGTGGTCGGGCTGTCCCAGGACCTGTCCTTCGACAACGTGCTGCAGCGCATCGTCGACTCCGCGAGCGAGCTGGTCGGCGCCACATACGGCTTCCTCGGCGTGCTCGACTCGCCGTCGTCGCACCGCATGGGCACGTTCGCCGTGCACGGCCTGGACCAGGAGCACCAGGACCTCATCGGCCGCCTGCCGGAGGGCAAGGGACTGCTGGGTCTCGTGATCGACCACCCGGGGCCCGTGCGGCTCGAGCACCTCGGCGACCACCCGGAGAGCGTCGGCTTCCCGAACCTCCACCCGGCGATGACGTCGTTCCTCGGCGTGCCCATCCGGGTGCACGACACCGTCTTCGGCAACCTCTACCTCACCGACAAGATCGGCGGCGGCGGCTTCACCGCGGAGGACCAGGAGGTCGCGGTCACCATCGCGGCGGCCGCCGGCGTCGTCGTCGAGAACGTGCGCCTCTACGAGGAGAGCGAGCGGCAGCGCCGCTGGCTGAGGGCCACCACGGAGGTGGCGAACGCGCTCCTGCGGCCGATCTCGCGCCAGGCGGCCAGTCAGCTCATCGTCGACCGGATCTGCGAGGTGTCCGAGGCCGGAGCCGCGGCTCTCGTCGTGCCGACCGAGGAGCACCTGTTCGTCGTGGCCGCCTCCACCGGCATCGAGCCCGACCCGAGCGGGCACCACGTCGACATCCCCTTCCTGCGCGAGGTCGTCCGCACCCACGCACCGGTCGTGCTCGACGACGTCCTCGACGACACCCGCATCGACGACGAGACGTTGGCGGCGTTCCCCGGCCTGCAGGCCGTGCAGGCGCACCCGCTGCACTTCGACGACGGCACCGCGGTGATCGTCATGGGCTGGTTCGCCGGGCAGCCGCCGTCGTCGTGGAGCCTGGACCCCGAGCTGCCGTACGGCTTCACCCAGCAGGCAGCGCTCGTCATGCAGGTCGTCCGGGCGCGCGAGTCGCAGGCCAAGCTCGCCATCCTCGAGGACCGCGAGCGGATCGGTCGCGACCTGCACGACCTCGTCATCCAGCGGCTGTTCGCGATCGGCCTGTCCCTCGACAGCATCTCCGCCTCGGTGACCCCGCAGGTCGGCGAGCGGCTGTCCGACGCCGTCGACGGCCTCGACCAGACCATCAAGGAGATCCGGCGCACGATCTTCGACCTCAGCTCGCCGTCCGTGCCCGCCAACCTGCGTCTCGAGATCGACGCGATCGTCGGCGAGGCGGAGCGGATGCTCGGCTACCGTCCGGTCGTCGACACGCACGGCCCCGTCGAGAGCGTCGTGCCCGACATCGTCGCCGAGCAGCTCACGGCCGTGCTGAAGGAGATGCTCTCGAACATCGTGCGGCACTCCCACGCAGGCGAGGTGACCATCGACCTCGACGTCACCGACGGCATCGTGCTCACCGTGACCGACGACGGGCTGGGCCTCGACCCCGAGCAGCCCTTCGGCAACGGCCTGCGCAACATGCGCCACCGGGCGCAGAACCTCGGAGGCACCTGCGAGTTCTCCGAGCCCTCGCACGGCGGTCTGCAGATACGCTGGAGCGTCCCCCAGGAGATGTCGTGACGTCCGCGACGGAAGGTAGTGAACCTGTCATGTCCGAGCCGATCCGGATCTTCCTGCTCGACGACCACGAGATCGTGCGCCGCGGCATCCGCGACCTCCTGGAGGCGCAGGAGGGTCTGACGGTCGTCGGCGAGGCCGGCACGGCCGCCGACGCGCTCGCGTCGATCCCGCGCCTGCTCCCCGACGTCGCCGTCCTCGACGCCCGCCTGCCCGACGGCTCGGGCATCGAGGTCTGCCGCGACGTGCGGGCCGCGCACCCCGAGGTCAACGTCATCATCCTGACCTCCTTCGACGACGACGAGGCCCTGTTCTCGGCGATCATGGCCGGTGCCGCCGGCTACGCGCTCAAGCAGATCCGCGGCAACGACCTCGTCCAGGCCGTGCGCCAGGTCGCGGCCGGCGGGTCGCTGCTCGACCCGGCGGTCACGGCCCAGGTGCTGGAGCGCATCCGCAACGCGCCCGCGCCGAAGGACCCGCTCGCCGAGCTGACCCCGCAGGAGCGCAAGATCCTCTCGCTCATCGGCCAGGGCATGACCAACCGCCAGATCGCCGCCGAGATGTACCTCGCCGAGAAGACGGTCAAGAACTACGTCTCCCAGCTGCTCTCCAAGCTCGGCCTGCAGCGCCGCACCCAGGCCGCCGTGCTCGCCGAGAAGCACGGGCTCGCCGGCGACGCCTGACCCCCACCCGCGGTCCCCGCGTTTCGTGGAGTTGGCGACGGTTTCTCGCCCAGAAACCGTCATCAACCCAACAGAACGCGGGGAGGGGACGGCCGACTACCCTGGTACCCATGGACCACAACCAGTCGCTCGCCTCGTTCGACCCCGACGTCGCGCGTCTCCTCGACGCCGAGCTCGCCCGTCAGCAGACGACGCTCGAGATGATCGCGTCGGAGAACTTCGCGCCGGTCGCCGCGCTGGAGGCGCAGGGCAGCGTCCTCACCAACAAGTACGCCGAGGGCTACCCGGGCAAGCGCTACTACGGCGGGTGCGAGGTCGTCGACGAGGTCGAGCAGATCGCGATCGACCGGTTGAAGCAGCTGTTCGGCGCCGAGTACGCGAACGTCCAGCCGCACTCGGGCGCCAGCGCCAACGCCGCGGTCCTGCACGCCATCGCGCGCAAGGACGACACCATCATGGGTCTGGACCTCGCCAACGGCGGGCACCTGACGCACGGCATGAAGATCAACTTCTCCGGGCGTCTGTACAACGTGGTCCCGTACCACGTCGACGACTCCGGCCTGGTCGACATGGAGGAGGTGCGCACGCTCGCCCGTGAGCACAGCCCCAAGGTCATCATCGCCGGCTGGTCCGCCTACCCGCGCCAGCTCGACTTCGCCGCCTTCCGCGCGATCGCCGACGAGGTCGGCGCCTACCTGTGGGTCGACATGGCGCACTTCGCCGGTCTCGTGGCCGCAGGCCTGCACCCGTCGCCGCTGCCGCACGCGCACGTCGTGTCCAGCACCACGCACAAGACGCTCGGCGGTCCCCGCGGCGGCGTGATCCTGTCCAACGACCCCGAGATGGTCAAGAAGCTGCAGTCCGCGGTCTTCCCGGGCCAGCAGGGCGGTCCGCTCGAGCACGTCATCGCCGCCAAGGCCGTCGCGTTCAAGATGGCGCTCGAGCCGGAGTTCAAGGACCGTCAGCAGCGCACCATCGAGGGCGCGCAGATCCTCGCCGAGCGTTTGCTCGCCGACGACGCCCGCAAGGCCGGCATCCAGGTGCTGTCCGGGGGTACCGACGTGCACCTCGTCCTCGTCGACCTGCGCGACAGCGAGCTCGATGGCCAGCAGGCCGAGGACCGCCTCCACGAGGTCGGCATCACCGTCAACCGCAACGCGGTGCCGAACGACCCGCGTCCGCCGATGGTCACGTCGGGCCTGCGCATCGGCACGCCCGCGCTGGCCACCCGCGGCTTCGGCGCCGAGGAGTTCCGCGAGGTCGCCGACGTCATCGCCGAGGCGCTCACGCCCGGCGACCTCGACGTCGAGGGCCTGCGCAAGCGCACCACCGCCCTCGCCGAGCGGTTCCCGCTGTACCCGCACCTCACGCCGTTCACCTCCTGACCGTGCCCGAGCCTGCCGCAGCCACCAGCCCGCCGTCGACGGCGCGGCTGTGGCTGCGGCTCACGCCGCTGCACCTGTTCGCGGTCGTCGCCGTCGCGCTGTGCGTGGCCGGTGGCTTCTGGCAGCTCGGCGCGTACGAGTCGCGCCAGGGCGACGCCGTGCGCGAGTCGGCGGCCGCCGCGCCGGCGCCGATCGAGCAGGTCTGGGGTCTCGGACGTCCGTTCGCGGCCGACCTGCAGGACCGCCGGGTCACGGTGCAGGGACGGTTCGCCCCCGCCGACCAACAGGTGTGGGTCCGCGGCGAGATCAGCGGCGGTCGCACCTGGCTCGTGGCGCCCTTCCTGGTCGACGGTTCCGACGGCGCCCTCCTCGTCGTGCGCGGCTCGAGCGACGCCCCCGGTGAGCTGCCGCCCGTGCCGTCCGGCGACGTGAACCTCGCCGTGGTGCTGCAGCCGAGCCAGGGCGGTGGCCTGCCGCTCGACGCCGACCGCGTCACGACCTCGATCACGACGCCGTCGCTGGTCAACGAGCTGCCCTACCGCCTGTGGTCGGGCTACGGGCTCGTGCGGGAGTGGACCGCGTTCGCCGGGTCGGGCGACCCGACCCCCGGCTTCGGCACGCCCGTCGACCCGCCCGACCCCGACGTGTCGTGGACGGTCGGGCTCAAGAACCTCGCCTACGCGCTGCAGTGGTGGGTCTTCGCGGTGTTCGCCGTCGCGCTGTGGTGGCGGATGTGTCGCGACCAGGTCGAGGAGGCGCGGGCGCGACACACGACGGCGCGTCGGCCCGACGACCACCCCGTCGATAGCCTGGCCCCGTGAGTCGCATCGCTGTCGCCTACCGGGTGCTCGCCTGGGTCGTGGGCGTGAACCTGCTCGTCGTGTTCGCCGGGTTCTTCGGCAAGATCTTCACCGACGAGGGCTCCTGGTGGAACCGCCACCAGGACGTCTTCCTGGTCATCGACCAGGTGCACGGCTTCCTCTTCATGGCGCTGCTCGTGCTGATCGCGATCCTCGCCAGCCGGCACCGCTGGTCGCCGACGTTCACGATCACGACGATGCTGCTCGCCACGATCCCGTTCGTCAGCTTCTGGGCCGAGCGCCGCACGACGCGGGTGCTGCGCGCCGAGCACGACGGCCTCGCCGCGTCTCGCTGAGCCTCAGCGGCCGGTGAAGCTGGCCCGACCGGGGCCGTCCTGCAGGAACGACTCCATGCCGTGCTGCAGGTCCTCGGTCGCGAACAGCGCCGACGCGATCTGCGTCGTCACCTCGTTCGCGCCGGGCACGCCGCCGGTCTCGTAGGCACGCAGGATCCGCTTGGCCGCGCCGAACGCCTGCGTCGGACCGACCGCGACCTGCCGCACGACGTCGAGCACCGCGTCGTCGAACCCGTCGACCGGGAGCACCCGGTTGACCACGTTCCAGCGCTCGAAGGTCGCGGCGTCGAACAGCTCGCCCGTGAGCACGACCTCCTTGGCGCGGCCGACGCCGGCGCGCTGCGCGAGGCGCTGCGTGCCGCCCATCGTCGGGGTCAGGCCGATGACCCGCTCCACCAGGCCGAACTTCGCCTTCTCGCTGGCGAGCACGACGTCGCAGGCGAGCGCGACCTCCAGCGCCCAGGTGAGCGTCAGCGCGTGGGCGGCGAAGAAGGTCGGGACGTCGAGCGCCGCGATGCGGTCGGGCAGCTCGATCATCCGGTCGTAGAGGTCCTTGGTGTCCTCCTGCGTCTTCCGGTCGTGGAACTGGGCGACGTCGACACCGCCGGAGACCAACGTGCCCTCGGCGCGGACCAGGAGCGCTCGGGGCAGGTCGGCCTCGACCGCGTCGAGCGCGGTGTCGAACGCGTCGTGCAGCTCGAGGGAGTACAGGTTCACCGGGGGCGCGCTGAACGTCACGACGGCGACGTCGTCGACGCGCGTGACGTCGACGCGGGGCGCGCTCACCGGCCCGCCTCGGCCGGGTCGTAGACGCCACCGCGGTCGGCGGTGAGGTTCCGCGCGACGACGATGCCGACGACGACGGCGAGCAGGGCCAGGACCAGACGGACGGGGTGCTCTCGCATGGGCCCACGCTAGCGGGCGGCAGGCCGTCTCGCGTCGCGGTGCGTCGACCGGCCCCAGTTGTCGGGTCGTGGGAAGATGTCAAGGTCCCGTCCCGCACGATCCCCCCGAAGGACTGACGTGTCTTCCCCGCTGAGCGCCACCCTGCACACCAACCACGGCGACGTCGTGGTGCGGCTCTTCCCCGACCACGCCCCCAAGACGGTCGAGAACTTCGTCGGCCTCGCCGAGGGCACGAAGGAGTGGCTCGACCCCGCCACCGGCCAGGTCGCCACCCGTCCGTTCTTCGACGGCATCACGTTCCACCGCATCATCAGCAACTTCATGATCCAGGGCGGCGACCCGCTCGGCACCGGCACCGGTGGCCCCGGCTACACCTTCGAGGACGAGTTCCACCCCGACCTGCGCTTCGACAAGCCCTACCTGCTGGCGATGGCCAACGCCGGGCCGGGCACGAACGGCTCGCAGTTCTTCATCACGGTCGTCCCCACGGACTGGCTGAACCGCAAGCACACCATCTTCGGCGAGGTCGCCGACGAGGCCGGCCAGAAGGTGATCGACGCGATCGCCGCGGTGCCGACGGACGGCTTCGACCGTCCCGTCGAGCCCGTGGTGATCGAGAAGGTCACCATCGACCGCGGCTGACATGACCGGAACGGCACCGGGGTCGCGCCCCGACGGCGCGCCCCGGTGCTACCGCCACCCGGACCGCGAGGCGCTGATCACCTGCCAGCGGTGCGAGCGGCCCATCTGCACGCAGGACATGGACGACGCGTCCGTCGGCTTCCAGTGCCCGGAGTGCGTCCAGCGCGGTGCGAGGTCGGTGCGGCTGCCGCGCACGGTCGCCGGCGGTGCGCTGCAGACGCGTGAGGGCGCCGTCTCGCTGGTGATCATCGGGATCAACGTCGTCGTCTACGTCGTGCAGCTGCTCACCGGTGACCTGCGCAGCCCGCTGTACCAGCAGGGTGCGATGTACCCGGTCGGCGTGGCCGACGGGCAGTGGTGGAGGTTGCTGACGTCGGCGTTCCTGCACCTCGGGACCCTGCACATCCTCTTCAACATGTACGCGCTCTACCTGTTCGGCCCGCTCGTCGAGCGGAAGCTCGGCACGGTGCGCTTCATCGCGGCGTACGTGACCACCGCCGTCGTCTCCGGCGTCTTCGTGCTGTGGCTGTCGGCGCCGCTGAGCGGCACGGCGGGCGCGTCGGGCGCGGTGTTCGGCCTGTTCGGCATGGCGCTGCTGTTCATGCTCCGGGCGCGTGAGGACGTGCGCGGCCTGCTCGCACTGCTGGCCGTGAACGTGGCCATCGGCTTCCTCGGCCCGGTCAGCTGGCAGGGCCACCTGGGCGGGTTCGTGGCCGGCGTGCTCCTCGGCGCGGTGTTCGCGTACGGTCCGCGGACCCGTCGCACGCTCGTGCAGGTGGCGGCCTTCGCCCTCCTGTGGGCGGTCGTGGTGCTCGCGGTCGTGGTGCGCTCCCAGCAGCTGCTGGGCTGAGTGCGCTGAATCACATCTCTGTCGTTCTCCCCAGCGTTGCCCACAGCTGTGAACAACACGCGTGTAACTCGCTCACAGGCATGTCCACACCTGTGAACAACACCGGTGTAACTCGTGCACAGCACCGTCCACACCTGTGCACACGCGTCGCGCGACGGGCCGCCTCGTGGACGACAGGTTTCGGATACCGTTAGTATCTGAGCATGTCGATCTTCGTCCCGGGCACGCGCGTGCTCGTCACCGGCGCGGCCTCCGGGCTGGGCCTCGCCCTCGTCACCCAGCTGGCCGAGCAGGGGTGCCGCGTGCTCGCCACCGACGTCCACGCCGAGGTCCCCGAGGTGCTGCAGGCGCTCTCGGCCGCCCACCCCGAGGTGTCCTACCGGACGCTCGACGTCACGTCCGACGTCGACTGGAGCACCGTGCGCGACCACGTCGTCGAGACGTGGGACGGGCTCGACGTGCTCTTCAACAACGCGGGCGTCGCGGCCGGTGGTCGGATCGAGCTGTCGGAGATGGACCAGTGGCAGTGGATCGTCGACATCAACCTGCTCGGCGTCGTGCGCGGCTGCCGGACCTTCGTCCCCCTCCTGAAGCAGCAGGGCGCTGGCACGATCGTCAACACCGCGTCGGCGGCCGGGCTGATCCACCCGCCGCGGATGAGCGAGTACAACGCGGTCAAGGCCGGCGTCGTGGCCCTCAGCGAGACCCTGTTCCACGAGCTCAAGCCCTCGGGCATCCAGGTCAGCGTCGTCTGCCCCACCTTCTTCAAGACCAACCTGACCGCCTCGCTGCGCGGCAAGGACGAGTCGGCGCAGAAGTCGGCGGCCAAGCTCATCGACGGCTCCAAGCGCACCGCGGCCGACATCGCCGCCATCGTCATCGCGGAGGTCGAGAAGGGCCGGCACATCGTCCTGACCGACCGCGAGGGCAAGCTGGCCTACGCCGCCAAGCGGTTCCTGCGGCCGCTGTACTACCGCGAGATGGCGAAGGCGGCCGTGCGCATGGGGCGGAGGGACTGACGTGCGCACGAACGTGCTCATCACCGGTGCCAGCTCGGGGCTCGGCGCCGAGATGGCCCGCCAGCTCGCGGCCCAGGGCCACTCCCTGGCGCTGACCGCACGACGCGTCGACCGGCTCGAGGCCCTGGCCGCGGAGATCACCGCGGCGCACCCCGACGTCCAGGTAGTCGTGCACGCGCTCGACGTGAACGACCACGACCAGGTCTTCGACGTCTTCGCCCAGGCCATCCAGGACCTCGGCGGGCTCGACCGCGTCATCGTCAACGCCGGGCTGGGCAAGGGCGGACGCATCGGCACCGGGAAGTTCGAGGCCAACAAGGAGACGGCCCAGACCAACTTCATCGCCGCGATGGCGCAGTGCGAGGCCGCCATGGCGCACTTCTACGAGCGCAAGGCCGGCCACCTCGTCGTCATCTCCTCGCTGTCGGCGATGCGCGGGATGCCCGGCTCGATGACGTCGTACGCCGCCACCAAGGCCGGCATCGCGCACCTGGCCGAGGGCATCCGGATGGACCTCGTCGGTCGCCGGGGCCTCGACATCGCGGTCACCACGCTCTTCCCCGGGTACATCGCCTCGGAGATGAACGAGCAGGTCGAGCAGGAGCAGCGACTCATGGTCGACACCGCCACCGGCGTCCGCTCGATGGTGAAGGCCATCCAGAAGGAGGTCGACACCGCGGCGACCCCGGCGTGGCCCTGGGTCCCGCTCGGGCAGGTCATGAAGTACGCGCCGCGCGGTGTCGTGCGCAAGCTGGTCTGACCGCCCGGTCGCGGGACGTCGTCCGCGCGGGTCTCAGCGACCGGCGACGACGTCCCGACGCGTCAGGTCGACGACCGCAGCCGCAGCGACGTCGAGGGGGGTGGCGGGCAGGATCGTCGCGCCCTCGTCGACGAGCAGCGGCTCGGTGAAGAGGTAGGACATCTCGGCCATCGCCCGGACGTCGGCGTCGACGACGCCGACCGCCCGCAGCGCCCAGGCCGGCACGGCCCGCA
>NZ_JAMXRU010000079.1 GCF_024124745.1 Aeromicrobium sp. CnD17-E | reverse complement strand
GTTGTCGCTGCGCACTAGCATCGCGTCGACGACCTGCGCGACCGTGGCGCTGCGCACGACGGCCAGGGGCTGGGCGCTCGCGCCGGGGTCGGCGCGGGTCGCGTCACCGCGCACGCGGATGCCGGCGTCGCGCAGGTAGCCGACGAAGCGCTCCGTGGCGTCCTGCGCGGGCGTGGTGCTGCGGACGCCGTCGCGCTCCCCCTGGTCGGCCCACAGGGCGCTGACGGGCGTGACCACCTGGTCGGCGACGTAGGAGGACTCCCACGTCGGGTTGACGGCGGGCCCCGTGAACAGGCCGGCGTCGTAGCCGATCCGCACGCTCGTGCGGCCCTCGGCCCGCAGCGCCTCGGCGGTGCGCCCCGCGAGGGTGCGCAGGTCGGCGCGGTCGACGCGCGTGGGTCGGCTGGGCCGGGTCGAGGCGAGGTACGGGTCGCCCCCGCCGACCAGCACCACCCGCTCGCCGTCCAGCACGGTCGACGTCGAGAACCGCGCGGTCGGGTCGAGCCTGGACAGCGCGGCGTACGCCGTCAGCAGCTTCGTCGTCGACGCGGGCACGAACGTCGCCGACGCCTCGCGGTCGAGCAGCGACGTGCCGTCGAGCGCCGAGACGCTGACGCCGACGCGCCCGCCGAGGTCGGGGTCGTCGAGCAGGTCGGCGACGGCGGCGCGGACGGCGTCGGGGTCGGGACGTCGGGTGACGACGGGGTCGGGGGCGGTGCGCTCGGGCACCGTGTCGAGGGTGAGCCCGGCGGGGGTCGCGACGGCCTCGGGCCCGCACGCGCCCCCGCAGACGAGCGCGTTCAGCCGCCCGGTGGTCCATCCGAACGCGACCGCGGCGACGAGCGCGCCGACGAGCACCAGGGTGCCCAGCAGCCACGGCAGCCCGACCCTGCCTCGGTCACGTCGCGTCACATGGGCCAGACTATGCACCCAGAGCGCAGGCCCGGTGGTCCGTCCGGCCCCGGCGACACCTCGCTCGGATTATCAGCAACCCACGAGAGGCCCGGCCCGTGATCTTCGATGTGACCGTGGAAATCCCCAAGGGGGAGCGCAACAAGTACGAGGTCGACCACAAGGACCACCGGATCCGCCTCGACCGCACGCTCTTCACCGCCACGCAGTACCCGGCCGACTACGGCTTCATCGACGACACACTGGGCCTCGACGGCGACCCGCTCGACGCGCTCGTGCTGCTGCCGTCGCCCACCTTCCCCGGCTGCGTGATCACGTGCCGCGCGATCGGCATGTTCCGCATGACCGACGAGGCCGGTGGCGACGACAAGGTCCTGTGCGTCCCCGCGACCGACCCGCGCCAGGAGCACCTGCGCGACATCCACCACGTGGCCGAGTTCGACCGCCTGGAGATCCAGCACTTCTTCACGGTCTACAAGGACCTCGAGCCCGGCAAGTCCGTCGAGGGCTCCAACTGGACCGGCCGCGTCGAGGCCGAGGCCGAGATCGAGCGCAGCTTCCAGCGCTTCAAGGACAACGGGGGTTACTGATCACCGAACCCGACGGCGCTCAGCGCCCGAGCGGTTCGGGGATGTGGAGCCGTCGCAGCAGGGGCGTAGCCGCGACGGACGAGTGGTGCACGCCGAAGGCGTCTCTCTGGAGCCGCCGCACAAGGGGCGTAGCCGCGGTGGAGATCGAGACCTGGTGAGAATTCAGTCCCGAGCACGTCGAGGCAGCCACGCTGAGCCGTTGCCGGGTGGTCTCGATACGCCAGGACGAGCTCGCTGGCGCTCGCCGTCCTGACGACTCGACCAGCGGAAGCCGGGCGCGCGTCCAGACCCAGCCTGACCTCAGGCCGACGTCGAGCTGCGCAGCAGCGCGCGCATGGTCTCGGCGAAGACGTCGACGTCGAGCTCGGCGTCGAGCGAGCGCATGGCGCCCAGGCCGATGCCGAGGCTGAGGAGCGCGACGGCGGCCTTGTGCGCACTGATGTCGAGCCGCAGGCCGGCGTCGGCGACGACGCGGTCGATCAGGTCGGCGCTCGACGCGACGAGCATCCGGTGGCGCTTGACGAGCTCGCCGGCGACCCAGGGGCTCTGCCGCGCGACGGCCGCGAACTCGACCTCGAGCGCCGTCCAGCGCGGCTTGCCGAGCTTCTCGCGCACCCAGGCGGCGAAGGCGTCGATCCGTCCGTCGAGGTCGGTGTCGGCCGTGAACGCGGCGACGACGCCCTCGATCTGCTCCTCGTGGATGGTGTCGAGCACGGCCATGCAGAGCTCCTCCTTGCCGGAGAAGTTGGAGTACACGGCGCCCTTGGAGAAGCCGGCCGCGACGGCGACCTTGTCGAGCGAGGTGCCGGCGTAGCCGTCGGCGAGGAAGAGCTCCCGCGCGACCTCGACGAGCCGTTCACGGGTCTGGGCCTGGCGTTCCGCGCGCGTGGTGCTGCGCTCGCTGTCGACGCTCACCGCTGCCTCCCTGTGACGTGGTCCGCGACACTGGTCACGGAACTCGGATACCGATAGTATCCGAAACATGATCACCACCGACACCCTGGTCATCGGTACCGGTTTCAGCGGCATGGGCATGGCGATGAAGCTGCGCGAGGCGGGCCGCACCGACTTCGTCGTCATCGAGAAGGCCGACGACGTCGGCGGCACCTGGCGCGACAACACCTACCCCGGCGCCGAGTGCGACATCCAGTCCCACATGTACTCCTTCTCCTACGAGCTGAACAAGGACTGGAGCCGCGAGTACTCCGGCCAGCAGGAGATCTGGGAGTACATGCGCTCGGTGGCGCGCAAGCACGACCTCTACGACGTCATCCACTTCGGCACCGAGGTCACCGGCGCCGTGTGGGACGAGGACCGGCTGCGGTGGACGGTCAGCACGAGCAAGGAGACCTACGACGCCCGCGTGGTCGTGTCCGGCATCGGCGGCCTGCACATCCCGAACATCCCCGACCTGCCCGGGGCCGAGAGCTTCAGCGGCCCGCGCTTCCACTCCGCGCAGTGGCAGCACGACGTCGACCTCACCGGCAAGAAGGTCGCCGTGGTCGGCACCGGCGCGAGCGCCATCCAGTTCATCCCGCAGATCGTCGGCGACGTCGCGCAGCTCGACGTCTACCAGCGCACCGCGCCGTGGGTCGTGCCGAAGCACAACCACGACATCGAGGGCCGCAAGAGCGCGTTCATCAAGCGGCTGCCCGGCGGCACCCGCGCCTACCGCAACGCCATGTACTGGCTCAACGAGGCGCAGCAGCTGGCCTTCACCGGTCCGCTGCAGAACGTCTCGAAGGTCATGGAGAACAAGGTCTCCGACTACATCCGCCGCACCGTGAAGGACCCCGAGGTCGCGGAGAAGCTGATCCCCGACTACCGCCTCGGCTGCAAGCGCATCCTCAAGACCGACAACTACGTCCCGGTGTACAACCGCGACAACGTCGAGCTCGTCACCGACGGGATCGAGGAGATCACGGCCGACGGCATCCGGGCCAAGGACGGCACGTTCCGCGAGGCCGACGTCATCATCTACGGCACCGGCTTCCACGTGACCGACGCGTTCGAGTGGGTGCACGTGACCGGCAAGGGTGGCCGCGACCTGTCGAAGACGTTCAAGGAGAAGGGCATCGAGACCTACCTGGGCATCTCGGTCGCCGACTTCCCGAACTTCTTCTTCCTGCTGGGCCCGAACACGGCACTGGGGCACAACTCCGTCGTGTTCATGATCGAGCAGCAGACGAAGTGGATCATCGCGATGCTCGACGAGATGGACGAGCGTGGTGCGCAGGCCGTCGAGCCGACGTCGCAGGCGCAGCGCGAGTTCAACGACGCGCTGCAGGAGAAGGTCAGCAAGGGCGTGTGGAGCCAGGGTGGCTGCACGAGCTGGTACCTCGACAGCCAGGGCAAGAACCGCACGATCTGGCCCGGCTTCACGTTCCGCTACTGGTGGGCGACGCGCAAGGTCGAGGCGCAGGACTTCGCGTGGGAGAAGGCGGCCTGACGTGACGGGCCCGGGCCAGGTCGGCGGCGTCGGCGACGAGCACGGCTACGACGTGCCGCCGGGCCCGCGAGGGAACCCGCTGCTCATGACCATGCGCTTCATGCGGAAGCGGGGTCCGCTCGTCCGCGACGCGCACGCCCGGTACGGGGACACGTTCTCCGTGCAGATCCTGCCGGGGCCGCGGACGATCGTCGTCCACGCCGACCCGGCCGACGTGAAGGAGATCTTCGCGGCCGACCCGTCGCAGTTCCACGCGGGCGAGGGCAACGCGATCCTGCGTCCGGTCATGGGCGACCACTCGCTGCTGCTCACGGACGACGCGGAGCACCAGCGCGGACGCAAGCTGCTGATGCCGGCGTTCACGGGTCCGGCGATGCGCAGCTACCGGCCGCTCGTGGAGGGCCTGGCGAAGGAGGCCGTCCAGGGCTGGCACGACGGCCAGCGGCTCGTGACGCTCGACGCGATGAACGCGCTGACGCTCGAGGTGATCCTGCAGGTGGTCTTCGGCGTCACCGACGAGGAGCGGCTGGCGGTGCTGCGCCCGAAGGTCACGCGCATCGTCGACATCGACGCCGGCATCCTGCTGTCGTGGATCTTCCCGCGGCTGCGGAAGGTGCCGCCGTGGCGCGGGTTCTTCACGAACCTGCGCGAGGTCGACGCGCTGCTGTACGCGGAGATCGCCGAGCGTCGGGCCGAGCACGCGCGCGACGGGCTGGAGGGTCGCGACGACGTGCTGTCGCGGCTGCTGCGCGCGGGGGGCGGCGACGGCGAGGAGCCGTTGTCGGACCAGGAGCTGCGCGACCAGCTGGTCACGCTGCTGCTCGCGGGCCACGAGACGACGGCGTCGGCGCTGTCGTGGACGCTGCACGAGCTGGGCAAGGACCCGGCTCTGTTGGAGCGGGCGCTCCGGGCCGCGGACGGCACCGGCGGGGGTGCCGGGCCGGGGGCGGCAGAGGTGACAGGCGAGGCATTCCTGGAGGCCTGCCTCAAGGAGGCCATGCGGCTGCACCCGATCATCGACTTCGTCGCGCGCAGCCTGCAGAGCGACCAGGTGGTCGCGGGGCGTCGTCTGCCGCGGGGCACCACGGTCGCACCGTCGATCATGCTGTCGCACAGCCGGGAGTCGTCGTTCGCCGACGCGCACCTGTTCCGGCCCGACCGGTTCCTCGACGGCGAGGTGTCGGCGGGCACGTGGATCCCCTTCGGCGGGGGCGTGCGGCGCTGCATCGGCGCGGCCTTCTCGCTGATGGAGGGCACAGTCGTCCTCCGTGAGGTCCTGCAGCGCTTCGCGGTGCACACCGAGCAGCCCACCGGCCCGCGGCTGCGCAACATCACCAACGTCCCCGACGACAAGGCCCCGGTGATCCTGCGCGCCCGCTGATTCCCAGGACGACCTGGGAATCAGCAGCCCACCACGGTTCTCGCGCACCCACCTGCGGATGCTTCCCAGGGTGAGCGGGGGACGTCCATGGTGGGTGCCCGACGCAGGCAGGGTCGCGCCCTCGTCGTCACTAAGCGCTTGCTTAGGACCCGTCGGCGGCCCTAGGGTCGGGCCATGCGTGCCGTGCAGATCACGACGCTCGACGGGCCCTCGGCCGTCGAGGTCACCGAGCTCCCCGACCCGACGCCCGCGGAGGGCCAGGTGCTCGTGCGGGTCCGGGCCGCCGGCGTCTCCTTCCCGGAGGTGCTGCAGACCCGCGGGCTGTACCAGCTCAAGCCGGAGCTGCCGTTCGTCCCCGGCTCGGAGGTCGCGGGCGAGGTCGTGTCGGCGCCGGAGGGCTCGGGCTTCGCGCCGGGCGACCGCGTCGCCGGGTTCTGCATGCTCGGCGGGTTCGCCGAGTACGCCGTCACCCAGCCCGACATGACGTTCCCGCTGCCGGACTCCGTCTCCTTCGAGCAAGGCGCCTCGGTGCCGCTGAACTACCTCACCGCCTACTTCGCGCTCGTCGAGCGCGGCCGGCTCGCGGAGGGCGAGCGGGTGCTCGTCCACGGCGCGGCCGGCGGCGTCGGCACCGCGTCGATACAGGTCGCCAAGGCCTTCGGTGCGGGTCACGTCGTCGCCGTCACGTCGACCGCCGAGAAGGGTGCCGTCGCGATCGACGCGGGCGCCGACGAGTTCGTGCTCGCCGACGGCTTCCTCGACGCGGTCAAGGCGTCGGGCAAGGTCGACCTCGTCGTCGACCCCGTCGGCGGCGACCGGTTCACCGACTCGCTGCGCAGCCTGCGCGAGGACGGCCGCCTGCTGGTCGTCGGCTTCACCGCGGGCGACATCCCCGAGGTCAAGGTGAACCGGCTGCTGCTCAACAACCTGAGCGTCGTCGGCGTCGGCTGGGGTGCCTACGCGCTCGCCCGCCCTGGGCACGTGGCGCAGGAGTGGGCCGCGATCGCCCCGCACCTCGCCTCAGGTGCGCTGACGCCGCCGATCGGCGCCACGTTCGGCCTCGACGACGCCGCGCAGGCGCTCGCCGAGATCGACGAGCGTCGCGCGACCGGCAAGGTCCTGCTCGTCCCGTGACCCCCACCGTGCGGCGGCGCTGGTTCGCGCTGCTCACCCCGGCGCAGACCACGGGAGTCGTGCTCGAGGGGCTCGACGTCGTCGGCGGTCCGGTCGTGCCGCTCGAGCAGGCGACGTACGCGGACGCCGACGCGGCGCGCGCGGCGTTCGGGCATCCGGACCCTGCCCCGTCGGCGGGTCGCTTTGTCGACTTTCTCGTGCTCCCTGAGCTCCCGGGCGTCGAGGTCGTCGACGGCGTGCTGCGCGAGACGCGGGCACCGTCCGGCGCGGAGCTCTGGCGGCTCGAGGCCGACGGTCGGCGTCGCGTCATCTCCTACTACGACACCCCTGCCTACGGCTGGCGCAACGGTCGCGGCCCGGTGCGCCCGGCGCCCCACGTCGGCCTCCGCGCCCGGTACGTGTCGCCCGGCGGGGGTGCCGCAGACTACGTCGCCGCGTTCGAGGAGGGCGTCGACGGTGTGCACCTCGTCGCGGTGACCGCCGCCGGCGAGGACCCGCCCGAGGGGTTCACGTGGACCAAGGTCGGCGTCTCCCGCCGCACCGTCCCCCTCGCCGACGTGGAGCTGTACGACGCGGCCACCGGCCACCCCGTCACCCCCTGACCGTTTGCGTGGGACCCCACGCAAACACGCTCCCCCCAACGCAAAAACACGTCCCCGACGCACGTTTAGGTGGGGCCCCACGCAAACGTGCGTCGAGGCGGGGGTCAGGAGGGGCGGGGGAGGAAGGCGAGCTGGGCGGTCTTGTGGCCCAGGTCGACGACGGGGCCGCGCTCGAAGCCCTCGCGCAGGAAGCGCGACACGGAGCGGTCGTTGCGGACGTCGGGCTCGACCACGAGCCGACGGACGGCGGGGTCGGCCAGCAGGACGCGCCGCACGTAGGCGACCAGCGAGCCCGTGAACCCCGACCGCGGCTCACCGGGGCCGACGAAGAGGTGCACGCCGAGGTCGCCCTCCTGCACCGCGTACGCCTCCCCCACCGGGTCGTGCTGCGGCTCGTAGGTCTGGAAGATCGCGACCGGCACCGCATCGTGAGGCGCCGCGGCCACCTCGTGGACGAGGTACGCGTGGTGCGTCGACAGGGAGTCGAGGTAGGCGTACACCTCCCCGACCTCCTCGCGCGTGTGGTCGGTCATCCCCCAGAACTCGGCGCGCTCCTGCGTCACCCAGCCGTGGACCAGGTCGAGGTCGGTCACCGGGTCGAGCGGGCGGTGCGTGAACGTCATGCCAGGTCCTCCTCCAGGGGCGAGGTCGAGCCCGCCGCCCACACGTCCGTCTCGTCGGGCACGGTCCAGCGGCTGCGCGACCGGTCCCCGAGGCTCCACACCAGTCGCGCGACCGGGCCGCGCCACACCCGGTCGTCCAGGCCGGGCAGCGACGACGTCGACAGCACGCAGCCGTCGTCGCCGCCGAGCCGCAGCACCTCGCCGTCGGGGGTCGTGAAGGTGTGCACGTCGCCCCAGGGCCCCACGTCGCCCACCGACGGCGCGACCTCGCGCAGCGCGGCGAGGAGCGTGCAGTCGAGGTCGAACGACGTGAGCAGCGGTGACGCCGCCGTCGGGTCCTCGAGCCAGCGGTCGAGCGCGAGCGCCACGCGCGGCTCGGGGCGCAGCCAGGGCGCGAACAGCTCCTCGGGGCCCGTCCACGGGTCGTCGGACGGCTCGTGCAGCGGGGCGAGCGCGGGGTGCGCGACCAGACGCCGGACGACGGCGGACCGCACCAGCGCGAACAGGGCCGCATCCGTCGACGCGGCGTCCATGTGGCCGTCCCAGGCGAGCAGCCGGTCGCGCACCTGGCGGACCTCGGCCGGCTCCGACGACATCGCCAGCTCCCCCAGCCTGCGCTGCCAGTGCGCGGCTGGCAGCAGCAGCGTGTCGGCGTGCAGCGCCGCGCCGGTCTCGGCGTCGAGGGTCGGCGACGACGCGAGCAGCTGGTGCAGCCGACGACCGCGGTGCGGCGGCGCGAGCTCGTCCGCCAGCGCCGCGCTGTGCCCACCCTGCCGGTGGTTGGCGACCACGGCGTGCTCGGACGGCCCCACCCGTCGGCGGTGCGGCACCACCCACCCCGACCACTCGCCCGACGACTCGCGCCATGGCACGCGGCCGGCCACCCGGTGCAGCACGGCACCGTCGACGTCGGCCACGAGCACGTCGTTGACGGGCTCGACCCAGTGGTCGAGGGCGGCGTCGACGTCGGCGGTGGTGCGGGCCCGCAGCAGCGGCAGCAGCGCGGCGAACCCGAGGTCGTCCAGCAGCCACGGCACGCTGCGCACCGCCACGCCGGAGCCGTCCGGACGCTCGAGGACGACCGGGCCGTCGGCCGTCACCGACACGCCCTCGACGACGTCGCGCGGCGTGTCGGCCTCGACGTCGACGAGCCGCTGGGTGTCGGCCATCGCGTTGGTGATGGCCCACGCGACCGTGCCGGTGTGCCCGAAGTGCTGCACCCCCGGCACGCCCGGGAACGTCAGCCCGACGACGTCGACGTCGGCGTCGCCGGCCACGAGGTGGACCCGCTGGTAGACGCTGGGCACGGTGACGATGCGGTGCGGGTCGGCGCCGATCAGCGGCGCGCCGTCGGCCGACCTGCGGCCTCCCACGACCCAGGCGTTGCTGCCCGAGAGGGCCGGCACCTCCTGCGCGAGCGCGCGCGCCGCGTCCGGGCCGAGCACGCGCGCGGCGTGACGCCGCCAGAGGTGGTGGCCGAGGGATCCGAAGAGCGCGTGGTGGACGGCGAAGACGCCGAGCGAGGTCCAGTCCTGCCAGTCCTCGATCCCGGCGGCCCGCACCCCTGCCGCGTAGGCGTCGACGAAGCCGCGGGTCTCGTCGTCGAGCCGCTCGTGAGCGCGGCGCGCGGTGCGCACGAGCAGCGAACGGCTCCAGAACTCGTCCCAGACGGTGCCCGTGACGGCCTGGACGTGGGCGAGGTCCTCCAGCAGACGGTCCTCGGCGACCTCGACGGTCCTGCGACCCTGCTCGAAGGCGAGCGCCTCGAGCGAGGCGGCGCGCACGGTGAGCACGCTCATGGCCGCCCCCTCACGTCCCGCGCCCGGGAGGGCCCCCGGCGTGTCCCGCCCGAGAGATGCGCCGGGAGCCCACCCGGGTGCGGGACAGCCGTCATCGGCCGTGCAGGGGGTTGGTGAGCCGGCCGACCAGCTGCAGCGACGTGGCCTGGTCGGCGAGGTCGACCATCTCCAGCGTGTTGCGCAGCTGCAGCCGGTTCAGGCAGGAGTGCTCGAAGTCCGGCGCGAGCAGGTCGTACCGCGCGTGCTGGTCGGCCAGCTCCGGGTGGTCGGCCTGCAGGTCGCGCAGGCACTCCGCGGCCACCGCCCAGAAGTCGGAGCCCGGGAGCACCCCGTCGTCGGCGAGGATCGCCGCGAGGAACCGCAGGAACCCGTCGAGCACGTCGGTGAGCACCGCCAGCGACTGCTGACCTTCCGGCACCGTGGCCCGGATGCGGCGCACCGCCTCGGGGAGCTCGTGCTCGGGGTGCGCCTCGGGGCCGTCGCCGACGAGCAGCGCGACCTCCTCGCCGACGTCCTTCATGTAGGCGCGCACGGGCACGTGGCCGCGCAGCACCAGGATCAGGTTCTCCCCGTGCGGCATGAAGGCGAGGTCGTGCGCCCACAGGCAGTGCGCGACCGGACGCAGGTAGACGTCGAGGTAGCGCCGCACCCAGTCGGCCGGGTCGAGACCCGACGCGCGCACCGTCGCCGCGACCAGGCTGCGACCGTCGCGGTCGCGGTGCAGCAGCGACGCCATCGTCGCGGCGCGCTCGCCCGCCGCGAGGGTGGGCGTCTCACGCCACAGGGCGGCGAACATCTTCTGGTACGGACCCCGCCGCACGCCGGCGACCTGCTGGTAGACGCCGCCGGTGTAGCCCACGGCGGCGCGCTCGCGCAGCACCTCGAAGCCGCAGCGACGCAGCTCGGCGTCGTCGGCGACGAGCCGGTGCACCCAGTCGTTGATGGCCGGCGTGCCGCGCATGTAGTGCGGCGACAGCCCCCGCATGAAGCCCATGTTCTGCACCGACAGCGCCGTCTTGACGTAGAACCGCGACGGGTCGGAGACGTTGAGGAACGTGCGCACCGACTGCTGCGCCCGGTAGGCGTCGCGCCCCGGGCCGAGCGGCACGACGTCACGGCGTGCCACATCGGCGGCGAACGTGATGGCCAGCTTGTTGGTCCACTGCCACGGGTGGGCCGGCACGAGCAGGTAGTCGCGGGGCTCGAGCCCCAGCGACCGCAGCCGCAGCTCGAACCCCGCGCGCTCGTCCGCGTCGAGCTCGCCGGCGTAGAGGGTCTCCTCGTCGAGCCCGTCGCCGACGGCCAGCACCGTGTGCTCGCGGCGGACGGCGAGCCACACGAGGTGCACCTCGCTGCCGGTCTCCGGTGCGTAGGCGCGGTAGTCGTCGAGTCCGTAGCCGATGCGGCCGTTCGTGGCGATGAACGCCGGGTGGCCCTCGTGCATGGCCGCCTCGGTCGTGGCCAGGTCGGCGTCGAGGAGGTCCTCGACGCTGTGGTCGTGGTGCACGTCGGACCAGCACGCCGCGGCGAGGGTCGCGCTGAGCTCCTCCAGGTACACGGCGACCAGGTGCTCGGGGATGCCGAGCTCGTCGTGCAGCTCGGCCACCAGCTCGAGCACGTCGACAGGACGCGTCACGTCCTGCTCGACGTCGGCGCGCAGCAGCGACGCCGGGTCGACCGACCAGTGCTCCGGCTCGTGCACGTGCGCGTGGAAGCGCCAGACGGACGCGACCGTCCGCACCTCCCACCAGCCGGCGGCGTCGGGGACGGGCGTGGGCGACAGCAGACGCTCGTGCGTCAGCTCGCCGAGGGCCTTGGCCGCGAGCCGACGCTGCGCGCGCTCCAGCGTCGCCGGCTCCAGGTGGTCGGCTGCGTCGAACGCCTGCTGCGACGTCGCGTGCAGGTCGACGACGGTGCTCATCGGGCCACCACCGCCGCACCGAGCTCGCTGCGCTCCCACTGCTCGCGCGTGCAGGTGCTCAGCAGCGCCCGCTTGTCGGGCAGCTGCACCTCCCCCTCGACGACGAACCCGGCCCGCGCGTTCAGCGCGTGGATGGCCGTGTTGGCGGCGTCGGGCTCGACCACGACCCGCGCGGTCGGCTCGTCGCCGTGACCGAGCAGGGCGAAGCAGTGCCGCATGACCGCGGCGAAGACCTCGGTCGTGAAGCCGTGCACCGGCGTGTCCGTGGGCGCCACCAGCACGTGCATCCCAAGGTCGCCGGGTCGCACGTCCAGCACCGCGCTCAGCGCGGAGTGGGCGGGGTCGTAGGTCTCCGCCAGGAGCGCTGCATTGTTCGCCGCCCACGGCCCGGCACCCCCGCCGACCCGACCCAGCCACGCGTCGTGGTGCGGGCTGGCGACGATGTCGGCGTACTCGCGGCGCACGTCGTCGACGCTCGCGCCCTGCATCATCCAGAACCGCGACCGCGGGTGCGTGACCCAGGCGTGCAGCAGGTCGACGTCGCGCTCGACGTCCAGCGGCGCGAGCTCGATCCTCATCGGTCCACCCCCGTCAGGCTGCGGGCACCGTCGGCGCGGGCTCCCCCGTCCCGGTCGGGCCTCGGCGCGCCGAACGTCTGGAAGGCGATCCGCTCCTCGACGGCGTACACCTCCCGTCCCGCCATGGCGTTGACGATGATCGACGACCGGAACGCACCCATGCCGAGGTCGGGGGCGACGAAGCCGTGGGTGTGCTCCTCGGCGTTCTGCACGAACACGCGGTGCTCGGCGTCGATCGTGTAGTCGGCCGCGACGGCGTAGCGGCCCCGCTCGTCCCAGTGCAGCCCCTCGCGCAAAGGCTCGACGAGGTCGGGAAGCTGGGCCCGGTAGCCCGTGGCGAGCACGAGCGACGCGGTGTCGAGGGCGAACGCCTGGTCCGTCTCGTCGTGGCGCAGCTCCAGCGCGAAGCGCCCCGCACCCTCGTCCCAGCGGGAGGCCGTCAGGGTCGTGCCGGCCAGCAGGTCGGTGGGCACCGGACCGTCGAGGCCCAGGCGGTAGAGCGTGTCGTAGATGTCGTCCACGAGGTCGCCGCTGATCCCCTTGTAGAGCGGCTTGTGCTCGACGACGAGCCGGTCGCGGGTGGTGGTGGGCAACGACTGGAAGTACGCGGTGTACTCCGGCGACGTCATCTCCAGCGTGAGCTTCGTGTACTCCATCGGGAAGAACCGCGGCGACCGCGTCACCCACGTCAGCCGGTAGTCGCGGTCCCGCGCGTCGTCCAGCAGGTCGCGGTAGACCTCGGCGGCGCTCTGGCCACTGCCGACGACGGTGATCGACCCGCTCGCCTGCAGCTGCTCCTTGCGCTGGAGGTACTCGGCGGAGTGGATCGCGAGACCTCCGTCGGCGTCGCAGGCCGCGCGCGCCGCGTCGGGCACGTGCGGCGTCGTGCCCACGCCCAGCACGACGTGCCGGGCCAGCAGCGTCGTCGGGCCGTCGGCGGTGAGGGCGGTGACGGCGAAGAGGTCGCCGTCGCGGCGCACCGACTGCACGTGGTGGCCGAGCCGCACCGGGAGCCGGTCGGCCGCCCAGCGCAGGTAGCGGTCGTACTCGCGACGCAGGGGGTAGAAGCTCTCGCGGATGTAGAACGGGTAGAGCCGGCCGGTCTCCTTGAGGAAGGCCAGGAACGAGTACGGCGAGGTCGGGTCGGCCATGGTGACGAGGTCGGCCATGAACGGCACCTGGAGGGTCGCCTCGGGCAGCATCATGCCGCCGTGCCAGGTGGTCTCCTCGCGCGACTCGAGCACCACGCCCTGCAGGCCCGCGGGCTCGGCGAGCGCGGCCAGGCCGAGGTTGAACGGTCCGGCACCGACGGCGACGAAGTCCAGCACGTCCCCCGCCGCGCTGCGGCCGAGCGCCGTCACGAGGCCACCCCCTGGCGGTCGTGCTCGAGCAGGTCGTCGCCGGCGGCCCGCACGCGCTCGAGGACCCGCACGACGTCGTCGAGCGTCGTCGCCGGGTTGAGCAACGTGAGCTTGAGCCACGACCGGCCCTCGACCTTGGTGCCCGCCACGATCGACCGCCCGTCGCGCCAGAGGGCCTGGCGGATCCGCGGGTTGAGCTCGTCGGCGTGGTCGTCGTCGACACCGTCGGGCTGGTAGCGCAGCACGACGGTGCTCAGCTCGGGCTCGGCGCGCAGCAGGAGGTCGTCCTGCTCACGGACCCAGTCGGCGGCCGCGTGCGCGAGGTCGATGACGCTGTCGAAGCCGTCGCCGACGGCGTCGGCGCCCATGGTGCGCAGCGTCATCCAGAGCTTGAGGGCGTCGAAGCGACGGGTCGTCTGCATGCTCTTGTCGACCTGGTTGGGCAGGTTCGCCGTGCGGGGGTTGAGGTACTCGGCGTGGTAGGTCACGTGCCGCAACGCCCCGGCGTCGCGCACGAGCACCGCGCTCGCGCTGACCGGCTGGAAGAAGGTCTTGTGGAAGTCGACGGTGACGGAGTCGGCGCGCTCGATGCCGTCGAGCCGGTGGCGGCGACGTCGCGACGCGAGCAGGCCGCCCCCGTAGGCGGCGTCGACGTGCATCCACACGCCGTGCTCGGCGCAGAGGTCGGCCACCGGCCCGAGCGGGTCGATCGCGCCGAGGTCCGTGGTGCCGGCGGTCGCGACGACGGCCATCGGCACGAGCCCGTGCGCGAGGCAGTCGTGCAGCGCACGCTCGAGGGCGACGGGGTCCATCCGGTGCCGTGCGTCGACGTCGACGGGCACGACCGCGGCGGCGTCGAGGCCCAGGATCGTGGCCGACTTCTGGACGCTGAAGTGGGCGTCGCGGGAGCAGAACACGCGGAAGCGCGACAGGCTCTCGTTGTAGGCGAGGCCCGGGTCGACGTGGCCTCGCAGGAACGTCTCGCCGCGCGCCATGAGCAGCGCCTGCAGGTTCGACTGCGTGCCGCCGGACGTGAACACGCCGTCGGCGCCCTCCTCGAAGCCGATGCGGCCGGTGGTCCAGTCGACGAGGCGGCGCTCGATGAGCGTGCCGCCGGCGCTCTGGTCCCAGGTGTCGAGCGAGGAGTTGACCGCCGAGACGAACAGCTCGGCGAGCAGGGCCGGCACGACGACGGGGCAGTTGAGGTGCGCCGCGTACCCGGCGTCGTGGAACCAGACGGCGTCGTCGAGGTAGACGTCGCGCAGCTCGGCGAGCGCGCTCTCGACGTCGACCGGCTGGTCGAGGTCGACGGCGTCGACGGTGCGGGCGACGTCGGCGACGCTGCGTCCGCTGAAGGGCTGCTCGACCGAGGCGAGGTGGTCGGTCAGGACGTCGATACCGCGTCGCATGGTCGTGGCATAGTGCTCGGCGTTGGCCGGGCTGAACACGTGGCTGTCCACCGTGCTCCTTCCCCGAGATGTGGTGAGGTGCCCCCTGAAGGCAAGCCTTACCTAATCATCGTGAGGACCGGCCGGGCAACCTCAGGTGACACCCCTCACACACCCGCTCCTCGATCGACCGTCGTGGCCGGACGACCGCCCTCTGTGGCACCTCCTCGCCCACCCGGCACACTGGCGTCCATGCACCCCCTCATCGACTTCTGGCGCTCCGTCGAGGCGCTGCACTCGGTCGTCTACTTCGCCCCCGACGCGCGCGAGCGCTACGAGGCCGTAGGGCTGAAGGGGTGGTGGATGGGCTACGCCGCGTCGAGGTCCGCGGCGCTGGGCACACCCGCGGCGCCCGTCGTCGTGGCGACGTTCCACGGGTTCGCGCCGCGGCTCGTCGAGCGGGCGATCCCCGACGCGTGGCGCCTGGCCGACGGCGACGCCGTGCTCGACACCC
>NZ_JAMXRU010000078.1 GCF_024124745.1 Aeromicrobium sp. CnD17-E | reverse complement strand
CACCCCCATGGGCCGCTCGGGCGCGGTGCTGGTCGGCCGGCGCGAGCCGGACGGCGGCGTGCACGTCAGCGTGACCGCCTCGACCCACCGCCCCCACGTGCTCGACCTCGGCGTGGCTCCCACGGAGTCCGACGTCGCGACCGCGGTCGCCGCGATCGACCACTGGTACGACGACCCGCACGGCGCGCCCGACTGGCGCGCCGCGCAGACCCTGCGCTGCGCGCTCGAGGTCGTGGAGGAGCTGGCATGAGCAGGGCGATCGAGAGCAGGCCGGTCGAGGGAGGGGCGTTCGAGGTGCGGGTCAACGGCGCGAGCGTCACCACGGCCCCCACGCCGGGCCAGTGCCTGCGCACCTACCTGCGCGACCACGACCGCCTCGACGTCAAGAAGGGCTGCGACGCCGGCGACTGCGGTGCCTGCACCGTCCTGGTCGACGGCGACCCGACCCACGCGTGCGTGTTCCCGGCCGTGAGGGCCGCCGGTCGCGAGGTCACGACGGCGTCCGGCCTGGGCACGCCCGACGACCTGCACCCCGTGCAGCAGCGCTTCGTCGACGCGGCCGGGTTCCAGTGCGGGTTCTGCACGGCGGGCATGGTCGTCACCGCCTCGACGCTGCCCGAGGGGCTCGCGCACGACGACCTGTGCCGCTCGATGAAGGGCAACCTGTGCCGCTGCACCGGCTACCGCTCGGTGCGCGACGCCCTCGCGGGCCGGGCCAACGTCGGCGAGGCCGCGGCGGGGGAGGCGTTCGGCGCCTCGGTCGCCGCGCCGGCGGCGTGCCGCGTGGTGGCCGGGCAGGAGCCGTTCACGCTCGACCTGGAGGCGCCGGCGGACCTGCTCCACGTCGCGGTGCTCGGCAGCCCGCACCCTCACGCGCGCATCACCTCGATCGACACGTCGCGTGCGGAGGCGCTGCCCGGGGTGCACCTGGTGCTCACCCACCACGACGCGCCCGACGTCCTCTACTCGACCGGCCGCCACCAGAGCCGGCTCGACGACCCCGACGACACGCGCCTGCTCGACCCGGTCCTGCGGTTCGCCGGCCAGCGCGTCGCGGTGGTCGTGGCCGAGACGGTCGCCACCGCGCAGGAGGCCTGCCGGCTCGTCGACGTGGAGTACGAGGTGCTGCCCGCGGTCCTCGACCCCGACGCGGCGCGACGGCCCGGGGCGCCGCTCGTGCACGGCGACAAGGACCCGGTCGTCTCGCGCATCGCCGAGCCCACCCGCAACGTGGTCGCCCAGCTGCACGACGAGCACGGCGACGTCGAGGCGGCCCTGGCCTCGGCCCACGCCGTCGTGTCGGGCACGTGGCAGACGTCGCGGGTCTCGCACGCCCAGCTCGAGACGCACGGCGGGCGTGGCTGGCTGGCCGACGACGGCACCCTCGTGGTGCGCACGAGCACGCAGGTGCCGTTCCTGGTGCGCGACGAGCTCGCCCACGTGCTCTCGCTGCCGCGCGAGCGGGTGCGGGTGCTCGCCGCCCGGGTCGGCGGTGGGTTCGGCGGCAAGCAGGAGATGCTCGTCGAGGACGTCATCGGGCTCGCCGTCCTGCGCACCGGACGCCCCGTGCAGTACGAGCTGAGCCGCGAGGACCAGTTCACGATCGTGCCGTGCCGCCACCCCATGCGGGTCGGCGTCACCCTCGGCGCCGACGCCGACGGGCACCTGACGGCGCTCAAGCTCGACGTGCTGTCCGACACCGGCGCGTACGGCAACCACGCCGTCGGCGTCATGTTCCACGGCTGCCACGAGTCGGTCGCGCAGTACCGCTGCCCCAACAAGCGGGTCGACGCCGAGGCGGTCTACACCCACCAGCTCCCGTCGGGCGCCTTCCGCGGCTACGGCCTCGGGCAGGTCATGTTCGGCATCGAGTCGGCCATGGACGACCTCGCGGCCGAGCTGGGGATGGACCCCGTCGAGCTCCGGCGTCGCAACGCCGTCGTGCCCGGCGACCCGTTCGTGGTGACGGCGCTGGAGGAGGACGACCTGGAGTACGGCTCGTACGGGCTCGACCAGTGCCTCGACCTCGTCGACGAGGCGCTCGCGTCGGGTCGCGGCGAGGTGGCGCCCGAGGGCTGGCCGACGGGGCGCGGCGTCGCGATGGCCATGATCGCCACCATCCCGCCGCGCGGGCACTTCACCGACGTCGCCGTCGCGGTCGACGCCGACGGTCGCTACACCGTCTCCGTCGGGACGGCCGAGTTCGGCAACGGCACGACCACGGTCCACGTCCAGCTTGCGGCCACCGAGCTGGCCACGACGCCCGACCGGGTGCGCGTGCGCCAGAGCGACACGGCCACGTCGGGCTACGACACCGGCGCCTACGGGTCGGCCGGCTCGGTCGTGGCGGGCAAGGCGGTCCACGTGGCGGCCGAGCGGCTGCACGCCGAGCTGCTCACGCTCGCGGCCCGCTCGGCCGGGGTCGCCCGCGGGCACTGCACGCTCGAGCGCGACGGCGTGCGCCTGCTCGACGGGTCGCTCCTGACGTTCCGCGAGGTCGTGCCCGACGGGCTGTCGGCGGAGGGCACCCACGACGGGACTCCGCGCTCGGTGGCCTTCAACGTCCACGGCTTCCGGGTCGCGGTCGACCCCGCGTCGGGCGAGGTGCGGGTGCTGCAGTCGGTGCACGCGGCCGACGCCGGCGTCGTCATCAACCCCGAGCAGCTGCGCGGCCAGGTCGAGGGCGGTGTCGCGCAGGCGATCGGGTCGGCGCTGCAGGAAGAGGTGCTCGTCGAGGACGGGCACGTCGTCACGCGCACCTTCCGGTCCTACCGGGTGCCGCAGATGGCTGACGTGCCCACGACCGAGGTGCTCTTCGCCGACACCCACGACGAGCTCGGTCCGCGCGGCGCGAAGTCCATGAGCGAGGCGCCGTACAACCCGGTGGCCCCCGCCCTCGCCAACGCGATCACCGACGCCCTCGGTGCCCGCCCGCGCACGCTGCCGATGAGTCGCGACCGGGTCTGGCGGCTCGCGCAGACGGGGTCCGACGCGCCGCCGGGCCCGGCGCGCCAGGGGTAGGTCGATCGATCGTCAGGACCGGCCGCGTCCTGCGGGGGCCTGGTGGATGGGGCCGGTCGTGGCGGAGAGCGGCTGCGCCGAGCCGCCGTGACGGACGGCCAGCACCTCGGCGAGGATCGCCACGGCGGTGTGCTCGGGGCTCGAGCCGCCGAGGTCGAGACCGATGGGGGAGCGCAGCCGGGCGACGTCGACGCCCTCGAGCGCGCGCACGCGCTGCTCGTGCGTGGCGCGCGAGCCCATGGCGCCGACGTAGCCGGCGCCGCCCTCCAGTGCCGACGCCAGCACGGCCGTGTCGCGCTCGAGGTCGTGCCCGAGCACGCACACGGCGTCGTCGGGCGACCACGTGCGCTCCGCGCACCAGTCCGCGAGGTCGGACACCACGACCGCCGTCGCGTCCGGGAAGCGCTCCTTGGTCGCGAACGTCGCGCGGTGGTCGAGCACGGTGACCGCGAAGCCGGCGCGTGCGGCCAGCGCGCACAGGGCCACGGCGAACTCCACGGCCCCGACGACGACGAGCTCCGGCGGTCGGTGGGCCGAGAGGCTGGTCCCCGCGAGCGTCAGGGTCGCGGACCGCCCGCCGGCGGCGCGCTCCACCTGGTGCCACTGCTCCTCGTCGAGCGACGCGAGGTCGCACACGAGCACCTCGATCGTCCCGCCGCACATCAGGCCGGGCTCCAGCCAGTCGCCGGCGGCGTAGGTGCGTCGCCGCGTCGGCCCGCCTGCGAGGACCTCCTCGCACTCGGCGACGAGGGCGCCCTCGACGCACCCGCCGGAGATGCTGCCGACCACGCGGCCGGTGTCGTCGACCGCAAGGGCCGCGCCCACCGCGCGCGGCGCGCTGCCGTGCACGGCGACCAAGGTGGCGACGGCGACGCGACGACCCTCGGTCGTCCAGGTGCGGAGGGTGGGGGCGATGTCGAGCACGAACCCAGCCTGCGGGACAAGTGTTTCATCGCGGGGACGGTGGAGAAACGCCCACGAAACACCCTCTTGCGACGATCCCCGGCAGGAGCACGAGAGAGGGAGTCGACGATGACCGACGAGCAGGACGCGACGTGGCTGGCACTGGCCGTGGACCTCGCCACGCAGAACGTGGCCGAGGGCGGCGGACCCTTCGGCGCGGTGCTGGTCAAGGGTGACGAGCTGGTCGCCACCGGGCAGAACCGGGTCACCCGCGACCTCGACCCGAGCGCCCACGCGGAGGTCGTCGCCATCCGGGCCGCGTGCCGGGCGATCGGCGACTTCTCCCTGGCAGGACTGACGTTGTACTCCTCCTGCGAGCCCTGCCCGATGTGCCTCGCGACGTCGCTGTGGTCGCGAGTCGACCGGGTCGTGTTCGCCGCCGACCGCGACGACGCGGCCCGCGGCGGGTTCGACGACCGCGAGTTCTACGAGCTCTTCTCGCGCGACCGCGCGACGTGGGGCACGACGGTCGAGGCGACCCGCACGGCCGACGCGTCGTCGCCCTTCGACGCGTGGCTGAGCCACGCCGCGCGCACGGCCTACTGAGATTTACGCAGGCGTAATCCTGCTGCGTCAGGAGCGGAACGCGACGCTCCTAACGTCTCGGTCTGTAACGGGGGTTTCATCGTCAGCAGCGCACGCTGCTCGAGCCAGGGAGTGCCACAGTCATGAACCAGTCCATCCGCCGAGGAACCAGCGTGCGTGTCGCCGCGGTGCTCTCGGCCGCCGCCCTCGCCCTGTCCGCGTGCGGCTCGAGCTCTGACTCCGCGGACGAGTCGTCGGGCGACGGCCTCGGAGACGTGACCGTCCAGTTCTCCTGGATCAAGAACGCCGAGTTCGCGGGCGAGTTCATCGCCGACAGCGCCGGCTACTACAAGGACGCCGGTCTCGGGAAGACCACCTTCCTCGCCGGGCCCGTCGCCCAGGAGGAGATCGTCGCCACCGGCAAGGCCGACTTCGGCCTCAGCAACGCCGTCTCGACCGCCTCGGCGATCACCAACTCCGACTTCCCGCTGAAGATCATCGGCGCGACGTACCAGAAGAACCCGTTCTCGATCCTGTCGCTGGCCGACAAGGGCAACATCAAGACGCCGCAGGACCTCATCGGCAAGAAGATCGGTGTCCAGGACCCGAACCTCAGCCTGTTCAAGGCCTTCCTCGCCGCGAACGACATCGACGAGAAGGACGTCGAGATCGTCCCGAACGGCTTCGACGTCGCCCCGCTGGAGGACAAGCAGATAGACGGGCTCGTCGCCTACGTCACCAACGAGTCGCTGCTGGTCAAGAGCCACGGCTTCGACACCGTCGACCTGTCCTTCGCCGACAACAACCTGCCGTTCGTCGCCGAGAGCATCATCACGACCGACGAGACCCTGAAGAACAAGCCCGACTACGTCAAGGCGTTCCTCGAGGCCGAGATCAAGGGCTGGAAGGACGCCTGCGACGGCGAGGCCGGGTACGAGAAGGGCGCGAAGCTCGCCGTCGACACCTACGGCAAGGACATCGACCCGCCGCTCGAGCTCGACAAGGAGATCGCGCAGGCCAAGCAGCAGTGCGAGCTGCTCGTCAACACCGACGAGACCGCCAAGAACGGCATCTTCACGATCAGCGACGACCTGGTGCAGGCCAACCTGACGTCGCTCAAGGCGGCGGGGATCGACATCTCCGCCGACGACCTGTTCGACCTCGAGCCGCTGACCGAGCTGCTCAAGGAGAAGCCCGAGCTCGCCAAGTGAGGACCGCGTGAGCAACCTGACGACGCCGGCCGGCGGTGGGGCCCTGACGGTCCCCACCGCCGGCACCGGCCTGCACATCCAGGACCTGTCGAAGACGTTCTCCGTCGGGCGCAAGGAGGTGGTCGCCCTCACGGACGCCACCCTGCACACCGACAAGGGCAGCTTCCTGTCCCTGCTCGGCCCGTCGGGCTGCGGCAAGTCGACGATCCTGCGCATCCTGGCCGGCCTCGAGAAGCCGACGAGCGGCCGCGCGACCGTCGACGGCAAGTCGCCCACCGAGCTGCGGCGCGACCACGAGCTCGGCATCGCCTTCCAGGACTCGGCCCTGCTGCCGTGGCGGTCGGTGGAGTCCAACATCCGCCTGCCCTTCCAGGTCTCCGGCGAGCAGCCCGACGACGCCCTGGTCAAGGAGCTCATCGCGCTCGTCGGCCTGCAGGGCTTCGAGAAGGCCAAGCCCGCGCAGCTCTCGGGCGGCATGCGCCAGCGGGTGTCCATCGCGCGCTCGCTCGTGGTCAAGCCCTCGGTCCTGCTGCTCGACGAGCCGTTCGGCGCGCTCGACGACATGACCCGCCAGCGGCTGAACGTCGAGCTGCTGCGGATCTGGACCGAGAAGCCCGCGACCACGCTCATGGTCACGCACGGCATCTCCGAGGCGATCTTCCTGTCGGACCAGGTGGCGGTCATGAGCCCGCGACCGGGCCGCATCAAGGAGGTCATCGACGTCGACCTGCCGCGTCCGCGCGTGCCGGAGATGATGCGCACGCCGGAGTTCCACGCCCTGCACGACCAGGCCTCGGAGCTGCTGTTCGGTGCCGGCGGGGCGGCGGTCGAGTGATGAGCACCTCCCTGTCGCTCTCGCCCGAGCGCACCAGGACGCTCGGGATCGGTGCGGCGGGCCTCGTGGGCACCGTCGCGCTCTGGTGGCTCGTCGCGGCGACCGTGCTCGCGCGCTTCCAGGTGCCGACGCCGGGCGAGGTGCTGTCGACCTTCGCCGACCGCGGCTTCGACTACTACCGCACCGTCTTCTCGATCACGCTCGAGGAGTCGCTGTACGGCTACCTCGTCGGTGTCGCCCTCGCGCTGACCGTCGCCGTGCTCGTGCTGCTCGTGCCGTTCATCGAGCCCATCGTCATGCAGCTCGCCGTCATCACCTACTGCCTGCCGATCGTGGTGCTCGCGCCGATCCTCATCACGGTGCACGAGATCCCCGAGAAGGGCGGGCTGTCCGCGACCGCCATCGACCTCGCGGCCGTGTCGGTGTTCTTCACGACCGTCGTCGGTGCCGTGCTCGGGTTCCGCGCGGCCGACCAGGCGACGCTCGACGTCGTCGAGGTCTACGGCGGCAGCCGCCTGCAGCAGCTGCTGCGCGTGCGGGCCGTCGCCGCGCTGCCGGCGCTCTTCACGACGCTGCAGATCGCGGCACCGGCCGCCTTCCTCGGGGCGCTGCTCGGCGAGTACTTCGACCGGCACCTCGAGATCGGCGTCGGGCCGTCGCTCATCCTCAGCCAGAACAACCGGGAGACCGCGCTCGCGTGGTCGCTCGGCATCGGCTGCGCCCTCGTCTCGGGCCTGGCGTACGCCCTGCTCGGGCTGCTCGGTCGCGTCGTGGCGCCGTGGTCGCGGGGAGCGGCCTCGTGAAGGTCCTCGCGGTCGCCCGGCCGCTGCTCACGGTCCTCGTCGTGCTCGCCGCGACGATCGGCGCCTGGTATGCGCTCGTCACCCTCACCGGCGTCAGCGACCTCACCACCCGGCTGCCGCAGGACGTCGTCGCCTACCTGTTCACCGAGGACGACGCCGCCGCGAACCGCGCGGAGGTGCTCGGCGCGCTCGGCCAGACCGTCATCGACGCCGGCATCGGCTTCGTCGCCGGGCTGACCGCCGCGTTCGTGCTCGCGACGGTCATGGTGCTCTGGTCGGGCGTCGAGGCCGCCACCATGCCGGTCGTCATGATCGTGCGCACCGTCCCGCTCGTGGCCCTCGCTCCGATCATCACCCTGCTGTTCGGCAACGGGTTCTGGTGCGTCGCGGTGATGAGCGGCATCGTCGTGCTGTTCCCGGCCCTCGTGAACATCGCGTACGGGCTGCGGTCGGTGACGCCCCAGATGCACGACGTGGTGACCGTCTACGGCGGGTCGTCGTGGGACGTCATGCGTCGGGTCGCGTTCCCGACGGCCCTGCCGTCGATCTTCGCCGCCATCCGGATCTCGGTGCCGGGCGCCATCACCGGCGCGCTCATCGCCGAGTACTTCACGACGACCGACAGCGTCGGCAAGGCGGTCAACCAGGCACTCGCGCTGTACCAGTACGACAAGCTCTGGTCGCTCGTCGTCGTGGTCACGCTCGTCTCCGTGATCGGCTACGCCTTGGCGCAGCTGGCCGAGACCTTCGTGCTCGCCCGCTACGGCCGCAACGCCGGCCGCGCCTGACCCCACCCCACCCGCCCGCACGTTTGCGTGGGGCCCCACGCAACCGTGCGGTTCGGGCGGGTGGTTGCGGTGGGCGGAGCCGGTTTGGGTGGGGCCCCACCCAAGCGTGCGGTTCGGGCGGGTGGTTGCGGTGGGCGGAGCCGGTTTGGGTGGGGCCCCACGTCAACGTCCTCCGCCGCCCACGGCCCGGCACCCCCGCCAGGCTCTCCGCCGCCCACGGCCCGGCACCCCCGCCAGGCTCTCCGCCGCCCACGGCCCGGCACCCCCGCCGGGACGCCCGTCGGCCAGGCGCATACTGGGGCGAGTGAGCGCGACGACGAGACGAGGGCCGGTCGCCGTCTGGCTCACCGGGCTGTCGCTGTACTTCCTCGCCGTCTTCCACCGCTCGTCGCTGGCGGTCGCCGGGCTCGCCGCGACGGAGCGGTTCGGCATCTCCGCCGCCCAGCTGTCGACCTTCGTCATGCTGCAGCTCGTCGTCTACGCCGGCATGCAGATCCCCGTCGGGCTCCTGCTCGACCGGTTCGGGCCGCGCCGCATCCTCACCATCGGCGTGGTCGTGCTGACCCTCGCCCAGGCGGCGTTCGCGCTCGCCGACACGTTCGCCGTGGCGCTGGTGGCGCGCGTCTTCGTCGGCCTCGGCGACGCGATGACCTTCGTCTGCGTCCTGCGGCTCGTCACCACCTGGTTCCCGTCGCGACGCATCCCGCTCGTCACGCAGCTCACCGGCGTCCTGGGGCAGCTCGGCGCGCTCGTGGCCGCCGTGCCGATGACTTGGGCGCTGCGCGAGCTCGGCTGGACGCCCACCTACCTCGCGGCCGCCTCGCTCGGGCTGGTCCTCATGGTGGTCCTGCTCGTCGTCGTCCACGACGAGCCCGGCTCGCCCCACGTGCTCGGCGCGCCGCTGTCGTGGACGACCGTCCGCAGCAGCCTGGCCGCGTCGTGGCGCCACCCCGGCACGCGGCTCGGCTTCTGGGTCCACTTCACCACCCAGTTCAGCGCGACGACGCTCGGCCTGCTGTGGGGGTACCCGTTCTTCGTGCGCGGCGAGGGTCGCACCTCGGCGCAGGCGGGTGCCCTGCTGACCATCCTCGTGCTCGCCGTCATGGTCGCCGGACCGGTGCTGGCGTGGGCGATCACCCGCGACCCGTGGCACCGCTCGACGATCGTGCTGGGCATCGTCTGCTCCATCGTCACCGTCTGGACGGTGGTGCTCGTGTGGCCCGGCACCGCCCCGAGCTGGCTGCTCGTGCTGCTGGTCGTGGTGGTCGGCGTCGGCGGCCCGGCGTCGATGGTCGGGTTCGACCTCGGCCGCTCCTTCAACCCGCCCGACCGCCTCGGTGCCGCCACCGGGATCATCAACCAGGGCGGCTTCGTGGCGTCGCTGCTGCTCGTCGTCGCCATCGGGCTCGTGCTCGACTGGCGCACGCCCGGGGCCAGCACCGACTACGCGCCCGGGGCGTTCCGGTGGGCGATGTCCGTGCAGTACGTCCTGTGGGCCGTCGGCCTCACCCAGATCTGGCGCTACCGCCGCCGCACGCGCGGGCAGCTGCTCGCCGAGGACCCCGACGCACGCGAGCACTGGCGCGGTCGGCTGGCCTGACGCGACCGCTCAGCCCGCGAGCACCGGTCGTCGGGGGTCGAACAGCTCGACGGGGTGGTCGGTCGTGCCCGTGGTCGCGAGATCGGCGAGGATCTCGCCGATCACGGGCACGAACTTGAACCCGTGGCCGCTGAACCCGCACGCCACGCTCACCTGCGGGTGGCCGGGGTGCTGCCCGACGACGAAGTGCTCGTCCGGCGTCACCGAGTACAGGCAGGTCTTGGCCTCCACGACGGGTCGGCCGAGCAGGGGGAACAGCTCGCGGGCGCGCTCGAGCATCCGGTCGTTCTCCTCCTCGCGGACCACCCGGTCGATCGTCGCGGCCGTGGTGGGTGAGCCGACGCGGAAGAAGCCGAGCTTGAAGCCGCCGTCCGGCCCGTCGGTCATGGGGAAGCCGTAGATCTGGTGGTTGCCGTGCGTCTGCTCGATGTAGACGGGGTGGTGGGCGTCGCTCCACCGCTCGTAGGGCACGGTGCTCGTGTCGGGCGTGAACCAGTGGAACACCATGCGCTCGATCGACAGCGGCAGCTGCAGGTCGGCCAGGACCTCGGGCGCCCACGGTCCCGGGGAGACGACGAGCCGGTCGGCCCCGTAGCGACCCTGCGGCGTCACGACCTCGACGCCACCGCCCGGCGTCGCGCCCCACCAGGTGACCGGCTCGCCGAAGCGCAGCGTCGCCCCCTTGCGCGCCGCCACCTCGGCGTTCGCGACGACGGTCTCCTCCGGCCGCACGTAGCCGGCCGCGGCCTCGTAGAGCGCGAGGGCGTCGGGGGCGGGGGTCATCGACGGGAAGCGCTCGTGCACCTGCTCGGCCGTGAGCACCTCGTGGTCGAGGCCGTGCTCCTGTGCCGCGGCGAGGCTGCCGGCGAACGTCGTGCTCCCGGGATCGCCGACGTAGATCCCGCCGCACAGCGTCATGAGGTCGCGGCCCGACTCCTCCTCGAGCCGACGGAAGCCGGCGTACGACGACCGCAGGAGCGGCACGTAGGCGGCGTCCTCGAAGTACGACTGCCGGATGATCCGGGTACCGCCGTGGTGCGCGCCGTGCGCGTGGCCGGGGGTGTAGGTGTCCAGGCCGAGCACGGACACGCCGCGGTCGGCCAGGGCGTTGCAGGCCGCGGCGCCCATCGACCCGACCCCGAGCACGATCACGTCGTAGTGGTCCATGGCGGGATCCTTCCAGGAGGGGTGCGGCGGCTCAGCCGCGCAGCCGGGTCATCTGCGGGTCGACGATCGGCTCGGCCGTGACCGTCGCCGCGTGCCGCACGCCGAGGTACTCGACGTCCAGCGCGGTGCCCACCGTCGCGAGGGCGCTCGGCACCCAGGCGTAGGCGATCGACGTGCCCGACGTGTAGCCCTGGTCGGCGCTCGTCACGTACCCGACGACGGCGTCGCCGGACCGCACCGGCTCGTGACCGAGCAGCACCGTGCCGGGGTCGTCGAGGGTGAGGCACACGAGTCGCTGCGTGCTCGTGCGGGCGGCGAGCGCGGCGGCTCCCACCACGTCGCGTGCGCCGATCCGCACGGCGAACCCGAGCCCGGCCTCGTCGGGCCCGTGCTCGCGCGTGACGTCGTGCCCCCACAGCCGGTAGCCCTTCTCCAGCCGCAGGCTCTCGAACGCGCGGCGACCCGCCGCGACGATCCCGTGCTCGGCGCCGGCCTCCCACAGGACGTCCCAGAGCCGGCCGCCGAACTCCGCCGGCGTGTACAGCTCCCACCCGAGCTCGCCGACGTAGCTGAGCCGCATCGCGAGGACGGGGACGCCGGCCACGCGCAACCGCTGGGCGGTGTAGTAGCGGAACGCCGCGTCGCTGACGTCGGTGTCGGCGAGCGCGGCCAGCACGTCGCGCGAGCGCGGGCCCCACAGCCCGAGACCGCAGTGCCCGGTGGTCACGTCGTGCACCTGCACGCCGCTGCCCTCGGGCCGGTGGGCCCGCAGCCAGTCGAGGTCGAGCGGACCGTTGAGGCCCAGCTGGTACTCCTCGGGACCGAGCCGGGCGGCGGTCACGTCGGACAGCACGCCGCCGGACTCGTCGAGCAGCAGCCCGTACACGACCTGGCCGACGGCTCGGTCGACGTCGCTGGTGAGCATGCGGCGCAGGAAGGCGGTGGCGCCGGGGCCGCTCACCCGCGCTCGGGGGAGCGGCGACATGTCGTGGAGCGCCCCCCGCTCGCGGGTGGCGCGGGCCTCGGCCGCGGCGATCGGCGACCAGTGCCGCGCCGCCCACGCGTCGCGGTCGTCCAGCCGGAGCGCGGGCTCGTCGGGGAGCGGCAGGTCGGCGTTGGCCTCGAACCACAGCGGCCGCTCCCAGCCGGAGGCCTCGCCGAGCACGGCGCCCAGGGCACGCTGCCGGTCGTGGAACGGAGGCGTCCGCAGACCGCGCATCCGCGCCGTCGACGCGCGCGGGTGCACGACGTCGTACACCTCGTCGTAGGCCTCGCTGGCGCGCTCGACCGTGTGCGCGTGGCTGACGACGGCGGGGTCGAAGCGGCGAAAGTCGAGGCCGTGGGTGTCGATGCCCGGGTCGCCCGTCGTCAGCCAGTCCGCGACCACCTGGGCCATGCCCGCCGACTGCGTCACCCACACCGCCTGGGCCAGCCAGAGTCCCTCGACGCCGGGCACCGGCCCGAGCATCGGGCCCCCGTCGGGCGTGAAGGAGAAGATGCCGTTGAAGCTGCGTCCGACGTCGAGCCTGGCGTCGCGCAGCTCGGGCACGATCGTCTGCGCCTCCTTCCAGGTCGGCTCGTAGTCCTCGGGGGTGAACGGGTGCATCGCCGGGTGCACGCCGGTCGCGGCGAACTCGTCGGCGCTGGCGATCTGCGGGTCCTCGACGGGGAGCGGCCGGTGGTCGTAGGCGCCGATGGCGATCGTGGAGCCCCACTCGCGCAGGTACATCCCGGCGTCCTGGTGGCGCAGCATCGGACGGACGACCTCCGTCGCCTCGTCGACCGACGCGCGGGCGGCCAGCGGCTCGCTCCACCCGAACCCGTGGGCCATCGGCATCATGGGCAGCTCGAAGCCGAGCAGGTCGCGCGCCAGCCCGGGGCCCCAGAGCCCGGCGGCGCTGACGACGACGTCGGCGCCGATGACGTCCGGCTGCGCGTCGGGAGCGGCGGGGACGGGCAGGACCTCGACCCCGGTGACGCGGCCGCCCTGCGTCCGCAGCCCGACCACGCGGGTGAGCGGCCGGATGGTGGCGCCCGCGGCCTCGGCGCGGCGGGCCTGCCACTGCACGGCGCGCACACCCTTCACGACGGCGTCGGTGGGCGTGTGCAGCCCGCCGAGGACGGTGTCGGGGTCGAGGCCGGGCCAGAGGGCGGCGCACTCGTCGGGTCCGACGAGCGAGGCCTCCACGCCCCACGACGTCGCGAACCCCAGCCGGCGACGCAGCTCGCGCAGCCGCTCAGGGGTGCGGGCGATCTCCAGGCCGCCGACCCGCTTGCTCACCCACGCGCCGTCGACGTCGAGCCCGTCGAGCTTGTCGAGCGTCCGCTGGGCCAGCAGGCTCATCACCCGGCTGCCGTTGGTCTGGAACACGAAGCCGGGGGCGTGCGAGCTCGAGCCGCCCGTCTCGTACAGCGGCCCCTGGTCCACGACCGTGACCCGACGCAGACCGCGCAGGGTCAGCTCGTCGGCCAGGGCGGCGCCGACCACGCCGAGACCGATCACGACGACGCGCGGCTGGGGATAGGGCACCCGAGCTCCCCTCTGTTGCGTTCAACGCAACACTGATCTGCAGGACGCAACGAGCGTAGGACGGCGTCGGTCGTGGGGGCAACGCCGTCCGGCAGGTTTCACCTGCCCGTAACAGGGGTCAGTCGACGGGGGCGCCCGGTCGGTGGGCCGGTCGTACCGTCCCCCAGCGCAGCCCCAGCTCCTCGGCGCCGTCGGCGAGGACCGCAGCGAGGTCGGCGAAGCCCGACGCCGGCATGCGGAAGTCCGGCGCGGTGACGGACAGGGCCGCCACGACCCGTCCGTCCGCGCCGCGCACGGGGACGGCGACGGCACACGTGCCCGCCTCCCACTCGGCGTCGGCGCTGGCCCAGCCGCGGCGACGGACGCGGTCGAGCTCCTCGACGAGGTCGTCGGGACGCGTGAGGGTGCGGTCGGTGTAGCCCTCCAGGCCGGCGGCGAGCACCTGCTGCAGCAGGTCGTCGCCCGCGTGGGCCAGCAGGACCTTGCCCGTCGAGGTCGCGTGCAGCGGCGTGCGCTGGCCGACGTACTGCCGGGTGACCGCCACCATCTGCGTGCCCATGGCCTGCGTGATGTTGACGGCCGAGACGTCGTCGAGGATCGCCACGTTCGTCGTCTCGTCGAGCCGGCGCGCCATCGCCTCGCACGCCTGCTGGGCGTCGCGGGCGAGGTCGATGCGTGTGCTCACGGCGCCCGCGAGGCGCAGGACGCCCAGTCCGAGCCGGTAGGCGCCGCGGTGCTCGACCTGCTCCACCAGGTGACGGGCCTCCAGGGTCGCGAGCAGCCGGAAGGCCGTGGACCGGTGGACGTCGAGCGCACGGGACAGCTCGCTCACCCCCACGGTGCCGCCGTCGGCGAGCAGCTCGAGGATCGCGGCGGCGCGGTCCACGGACTGGACGAGGCCGGGCTCGGTGTCGTTCACGGCGGTCCTTCCGGTCGGACGGATGAGCGTATTTCGCGCAGGTGAAATGTTCGTCGATCGGCGCGTCCGGGCTTGACGCAGGGGCCGACCCGTCTGCACCGTGTTGTGCATACAGAACATGTGTTGCGCTGTCAGCAACATACACGATCATGCCACTGCACCATCACACGACTGGGAGGGGTGAGCGATGCACCGGGTCTGCGCCGTGACCGACCTCGTGCCCGGCGAGGGGCTGCGGATCGACTCCGTCGTGCCGCCCATCGCCGTCTTCCTCACCGAGGAGGGCACCGTCCATGCGATCGACGACACCTGCACGCACCAGGACGCGTCGCTCGCGGCCGGCTGGGTCGAGGACTGCCGGGTCGAGTGCCCGCTGCACGCCAGCACCTTCTCGCTGCTCACCGGCGACGTCGACACGCAGCCGGCGAAGAAGCCCGTGCGCGTGCACGTGGCGGAGGTGCGCGACGGCGACGTGTGGGTCCAGCTGAGCACCGCCGCGCCGAACCTGCCGCCCGGGGTGACCTTCGCATGAGCGACCCCGTGAGCGACCCCATGAGCGACATCGTCGTGGTCGGCGCCGGCCTGGCCGGCTTCCACACCGCCTCCGCGCTGCGCCGGCTCGGGCACCGAGGCGCCATCACGGTGCTCGGTGCCGAGGCGCACGCCCCCTACGACCGACCGCCGCTGTCCAAGGCCTTCCTGGGCGGCAGCGTCAGCGCGGCCGACCTTGCCCTCGACGACCCCGACGCGCCGCTCGACGTCGCCTGGGAGCGCGGTGTCGGTGCGGTCGGCCTCGAGCCGGGTGCCGCGGGTGTGCCGCACCGCGTGCTGCTGGCCGACGGCACCGAGCGGCGCGCCCACCACGTCGTCGTCGCGACGGGCGCCGACGCCGTGCGGCTCGGCGACCACGTGCCCGGTGCGCACGTCCT
>NZ_JAMXRU010000077.1 GCF_024124745.1 Aeromicrobium sp. CnD17-E | reverse complement strand
GGGGGTGCGCCGACGTGAGCGCCCTCTGGGTCGGCATCGTGCTGACGTGCGCCGGCTGCTACGCGCTGAAGCTCGCGGGCCTGTCCGTGCCCGAGCGCGTCCTCGAGCACGCGACGACGCAGCGCGCGGTCGGTCTCATCCCGGTGGCGCTGCTGGGCGCCCTGGTCGCCGTGCAGGTCCTGGCCGACGGGCAGCGGCTCACCGTCGACGCGCGTCTGGCGGGCCTGGGCGTCGCCGCGGTGCTGCTGGCGCTGCGGGTGCCGTTCCTGCCGATGGTCGTCGCGGCCGCCCTGACGGCGGCACTGCTCCGTGCGGTCGGCTAGGTCGTCCGCGTACCGAGCCCCTGCTCGGGTCGCAGCCGCAGGAAGAGGGCGTCGCCCTCGGCACAGACGACGTCGCCGTGCCGGACCTCCCCACGGACCGTGAGCTTGCGACCCTCGACGCGCTCGATCCAGGCCTCGACCTCGAGCTCGACGTCGATCGGGGTGAGCGCGCGGTAGTCGGTGCGCAGGAACGCCGTGCGCGTGATGGCCTGGGCCTGCGCGGCGGCGAGCATGCCGAGCACCTCGTCGAAGACCAGCGAGACGACACCGCCGTGCACGGCCATGCCGCCGCCCATCGACCAGCGTCCGAAGGTCACGTGCCCGGCCACCCGCGAGGCGTCGCGTGTGTGCATCCGGATCTCGGGCAGCATCGCGTGCCCGCGGACGGGCAGCTGCGGGACGCGTCCGTTGACCTGCTCGAGCTCCTCGCCCCCGAGCGGGGCGAGCCGCTCACGCCACGCCCGCAGGTCGTCGGCCAGCCCCGAGGCCACGTCGGCGTCGAACCGCGCGGCCGCCAGGGCGTCCTGGAAGGCACGCAGCTCCGACGCCATCTCTCCCCAGGCCGTCGCCTCGTCGTCGGTGAGCCCGGCGCTGAAGATCGACTCCCAGCTCACGCGTCGAGCCCGAGCACCACGTCGAGCCCCACGGTGACGCCCGGCCGGTCCGCCACGTGCCGCACGGCCGTGACCACGCCCGGCATGAAGGACTCACGGGTCGAGGAGTCGTGCCTCAGGGAGAGGATCTCCCCCTCACCGCCGAGGAGCACCTCCTGCGACGCGACGAAGCCGCGCGAGCGCACGGCGTGCACGGTGATGCCGTCGACTTTCGCGCCGCGGGCGCCGTCGGGGTCGGTGGTCGTCGCGTCGGGCACCGGGTCCGAGCCGGCCTCGGCACGGGCCGCGGCCACGAGCTCGGCGGTGCGCACGGCCGTCCCCGACGGGGCGTCGACCTTCGCCGGGTGGTGCATCTCGATGATCTCGACCGACTCGAAGAACGGGGCGGCCGTCGCGGCGAAGCGCATGAGGAGCACGGCGCCGATGGAGAAGTTCGGCACCACGAGCACGCTCACGTCGGTGCGCTGCTCGACCGCGTCGCGGACCGCGCGCAGCCGGTCGCCGTCGAAGCCGGAGGTGCCGACGACGACGTGCACGCCCTGCTCCACGCACCACAGCACCTGATCGAGCGCGACGTCGGGGGTCGTGAAGACGAGCGCGACGTCGGCCTCGTGCTCCGTGACCCGCTCCAGCGGATCGCCGACGTCGACCTGGGCGACCACCTCGAGCCCCTCGGCGGCCTCCAGCGCCGCCACCGACGTCGATCCCATGCGCCCCTGGGCGCCCAGCACGGCTACGCGAGTCGTCATGCGTCCACCCTAGTGAGCGAGCTCCTCGGCCAGCACCGAGAGCCCGGCGTGCAGCTCGGCGAAGGAGGTCGTGAGCGGCGCGAGGCCCAGCCGCAGGAGGTCGGGCTCGCGGAAGTCGGGGACGACGCCACGCTCGGTGAGGCGCGCCGTGAGCGTGCGTGCGTCGGGCACCCGGACGGTGACGTGGCTCCCCCGCCGGTCGGGCTCGCGCGGCGTGACCAGCTCCAGCGCGATCCCGCGCTCGCCCAGCGCGTCGAGGGCGTCGACCGTGAAGGCGGTGAGCAGCTCGGACTTCGTCCGGGCGGCCTCGACCCCGGCCTCGGCGACCATCGCCACGCCTTCGCGGACGGCGACGAGCCCCGCCACGTTGGGGGTCCCGGAGAGCAGCCGGCGCGCGTCGGTGGCCGGGCGGTACTCCTCGGCCATCGCGAACAGGTCGTCGGCGCTCCACCAGCCGGGCAGCGGCTGCTCGAGGTGCGGCAGGTGTCGCGCGGCGGCGTACAGGAACGCCGGCGCCCCGGGGCCACCGTTGAGGTACTTGTAGGTGCAACCGACGGCGAGGTCGACCTCGGCGGCGTCGAGCGACGTCGGGACGACGCCGGCCGAGTGGCAGAGGTCCCACGCCACGAGCGCACCCGCTGCGTGCACCTCCGCCGTGAGCGACGGGAGGTCGAGCAGCACGCCCGTGCGGTAGTCGACGTGGCTCAGCAGCACGACGGCCGTGCGCTCGTCGAGCACGTCGGCCAGCGACGCGGCGACGTCGCCCTCCGCGTCCCGGTGCACGACGACGAGCTCGAGCCCGCGCTGGCGGGCGACCTGCTCGGCGAGGTATCGGTCGGTCGGGAAGTCGCCCGCGTCGACGACGAGCCGGGTACGTCCGGGAGCCAGCGAGACTGCGGCGTGCAACGCCTTGGCGATGCCGATCGACGTCGAGTCGCCGACCACCGTCTGGCCCGCAGCGGCGCCGAGCAGCGCGCCGACCTCGTCGCCGACGAGGACCGGGAGCTCGACCCACCCCTCCGACCAGCCGCGGATCAGGCGGGCGCCCCACTCCTCGCGCACGAACGTCGCGAGCCGCTCGCGGGTGCGCAGCGGCAGACGCCCGAGCGAGTTGCCGTCGAGGTAGGCGACGACGTCGGCGTCGAGCTGGAACTGCTGCCGCCAGGCGGCAAGCGGGTCGGCGGCGTCGAGGGCCGCGGCACGTTCACGGAAGTCGCTCACCTTCGGGATCGTCTCACGGGCGCCCGGGCCCCGGACGCGACGAGGCCCCCACCCCGAGGGGCGAGGGCCTCGTCGACCGTGCGTGGATCAGGCGTCGGCGCCGGCCTCGGCGGCCTCGGGGGCCTCCTCGGCGGCCGCGTCGGCCACGACCGGGATCAGCGAGATCTTGCCGCGGTCGCCGAGCTCGGCGATCTCGACCTGGACCTTCTGGCCGACCGTCAGCACGTCGTCGACGCTGCTGACCCGCTGGCCGCCGTTGAGGTCGCGCAGCTTGCTGATGTGCAGCAGGCCGTCCTTGCCGGGCGACAGGGCCACGAAGGCGCCGAAGTCGACCGTCTTGACCACGGTGCCGAGGTAGCGCTCGCCGACCTCGGGCATCGTCGGGTTCGCGATCGCGTTGATCGCGTCGCGCGCAGCGTCGGCCGAGCCGCCACCCTCGCCCGCGATGTACACCGTGCCGTCGTCCTCGATCGAGATCTTGGCGCCGGTGTCGGCCTGGATCTGGTTGATCATCTTGCCCTTGGGGCCGATGACCTCGCCGATCTTGTCGACCGGGACCTTCACCGTGATGATCCGCGGCGCGAACTGGCTCATCTCGTCGGGCGTGTCGATGGCCTCGGACATGACGTCGAGGATCGTCAGACGCGCACCCTTGGCCTGCGTGAGGGCACCGGCCAGCACGTCGGCGGGGATGCCGTCGAGCTTGGTGTCCAGCTGCAGGGCCGTGATGAAGTCCGGCGTGCCCGCGACCTTGAAGTCCATGTCGCCGTAGGCGTCCTCCGCACCGAGGATGTCGGTGAGGGTGACGTACTGCGTGGTGCCGTCGACCTCGCCGGAGATGAGGCCCATCGCGATGCCGGCGACCGGGGCGCGCAGCGGCACACCGGCGTTCAGCAGGCCGAGCGTCGAGGCGCAGACCGAGCCCATCGACGTCGAGCCGTTGGAGCTCAGCGCCTCCGAGACCTGGCGGATCGCGTACGGGAACTCCTCGGTGGTCGGGAGCACCGGCAGCAGAGCACGGCCGGCGAGCGCGCCGTGACCGATCTCGCGACGCTTCGGCGAGCCGACGCGGCCCGTCTCGCCCGTCGAGAACGGCGGGAAGTTGTAGTTGTGCATGTAGCGACGCGTGGTCTCGGGGCTCAGCGTGTCGAGCTTCTGGACCAGGTCGAGCATGTTCAGCGTCGTGATGCCCAGGATCTGGGTCTCGCCACGCTGGAACAGGGCCGAGCCGTGCACGCGCGGCACGACGCCGACCTCGGCCGACAGCTCGCGGATGTCGGCGAGGCCACGGCCGTCGATGCGCACCTTGTCGCGCAGCACGCGCTGGCGCACGAGGCTCTTGGTGACGGCGCGCAGCGCGGCGCCGACCTCCTTCTCGCGGCCCGCGAACTGCTCGCCGAGCTGGTCGAGCACGTCGGCCTTGATCGCGCTCTCGCGCTCCTCGCGGTCGGCCTTGGAGACGATCGTGAGGGCCTCGGACAGCGGGCCGGACGCGACCGCGGCGACGGCGTCGTAGACGTCGTCCTGGAAGTCGAGGAAGACCGGGAAGTCCTGGACGGGCTTCGCGGCGGCCTCGGCGAGCTGCTGCTGGGCCTCGCAGAGCTGGCGGATGAAGCTCTTCGACGCCTCGAGGCCGCCGGCGACGACCTCCTCGGTCGGCGCCTGGACACCGGACTGCACGAGGTCCCAGGTGGACTCGGTGGACTCCGCCTCGACCATCATGATCGCGACGTCGGTCGAGCCGTCGGCCTGCGTGGCGATGCGGCCCGCGACGACCATGTCGAACACGGCGTCCTCGAGCTGGCTGTGCGTCGGGAACGCGACCCACTGGCCGTCGATGAGAGCGACGCGCGTGGCACCGATGGGGCCGGAGAACGGCAGGCCGGAGATCTGCGTCGACGCCGAGGCGGCGTTGATGGCCAGGACGTCGTACGGGGTGTCGGGGTTGAGGGCCAGGACCGTGATGACGACCTGGACCTCGTTGCGCAGGCCCTTCTTGAACGTCGGGCGCAGGGGACGGTCGATGAGGCGACAGGTGAGGATGGCGTCCTCGCCCGGGCGGCCCTCGCGACGGAAGAACGAGCCGGGGATGCGGCCCGCGGCGTACATGCGCTCCTCGACGTCGACCGTGAGCGGGAAGAAGTCGAAGTGGTCCTTGGGCTGCTTGCCGGCGGTGGTGGCCGAGAGCAGCATCGTGTCGTCGTCGAGGAACGCGGACACGGAGCCGGCGGCCTGGCGGGCGAGCTGGCCCGTCTCGAAGCGGATGGTGCGGGTGCCGTAGCGACCGTTGTCGATGACGGTCTCGATGGCGTGGATGGTGTCGGACATGGGAGTCCCTTCTCGCGACGCGTGTCGCGCGGTGGGACGAGACCCGGACCTGCCGTGATGGTGGTCGGTCTTCGATCGAGGCCCGCGGCCCGGCGTACGCCGTCCCGAGGGCCACTACCGAGGACCGGACCCGACGTGGCGGCTCTCGTCCGTGGATGTGTCGTGTTCAGTTGTCGGGGCGCAGGGCCCCTGATGCAGTTCAGGCGGCCACCCGGAGGGTGACCGCCTGAACGAGGTCAGCGACGCAGACCGAGACGCTCGATCAGCGAGCGGTAGCGCTCGATGTCGGTGTTCTGCAGGTAGTTCAGCAGACGACGACGGCGACCGACGAGCAGCAGCAGGCCACGACGGCTGTGGTGGTCGTGCTTGTGCTCCTTGAGGTGGTCCGTCAGGTGCGAGATGCGCTGCGTGAGCAGCGCGACCTGGACCTCCGGGGAGCCGGTGTCGCCCTCGCTGCGGGCGTACTGGCTGATGATCTCGTCACGCGGGGTACCGGCGACGGTGGGGGCAGCGGTCTTCTTCGACATTCTTCTCCTGGGAGGTCGTTGCACGGCGCTCCCGGGCATGTCCACCGGGGCTCTACGGACCGTGGGCGTTCACACGCCGTCGTCCAGGTTATCAGCGCGCCGGTCGTTCCGACGAATCGCCTCGCCGTCGCGGACCGGGCGACGTCAGGAGAGAGCCGCGCGCGCCTGCTCGACGTCGGCGTGCATCTGCTCCACGAGCGCGTCGACGCCTCGGTACGCGACCATCGGGCGCAGGTGCGAGACGAGCTGCACCCGCACGGACCGGCCGTAGAGGTCGAGGTCGTGGCCGTGGTCCATGACGTAGGACTCCACGCGACGCTCCGTCCCCGCGAAGGTGGGATTCGTGCCCACGGAGATCGCCGCGGGGTAGTCGGCGTCGCCGGTGAGCAGCCGTCCGGCGTAGACGCCGTCGGGCGGCACGCAGTAGTCGGCCTGCACGGGGACGTTCGCGGTGGGGAACCCGAGGTCGCGCCCGCGCTGGTCGCCGGGGGTGACGACACCGTCGACCTCGTGCGGACGCCCGAGCAGCTCGGCGGCCTCCTCCAGCCGGGCCTCGGCCACGAGGGCGCGGACCCGCGTGGACGACCACGGCTGGCCGTCGGCCCCGTGGCCGTCGCCGACGAGCGTGAAGGCGCTGGCGTCGCAGTCGTGTCGCGCGCACAGCTCGCGGAGGGTCTCGGTCGTGCCCGACGCCCGCGACCCGAACGTGAAGTTCTCGCCGACGACGACGTGACGCGCCTGCAGCTCCTCGACGACGACGCGCTCCACGAACTCCTCGGGCGACCAGCCCGCCATCGTGCGGTCGAAGTCGAGCACGCGCACGTGGTCGGCGCCCCGCACGCCGGGCGCGGGCTCGTGCAGCAGCTCGATCCGGCGCTGCAGCGACGTCAGACGCGGCGGGACGCGATCGGGCGCGAAGACCGCCACCGGGTGCGGGTCGAACGTGACGGCGACGACGGGCAGGTCCCCCGCGACCTCGCGGGTGCGTCGCAGCAGGGCCTGGTGGCCTCGGTGGACCCCGTCGAAGGTGCCGATGGTGACCGCCGTCGCGGTGCCCAGCGGGGCCGTCGAGGCGCCGCCGCGGTCTGTCCAGGTGCCCACCCCTGAACTGTGCCACACCCCGGCAGCACTGCCCTGCGACCGGGTGCACCGCCCGCACCGGCCGGTGCGACGACCCGACGGATGAGAGTTCTCTCATCGACGTCTCATCGTGGCGTGCGCGAGCGTGCGGCACAGTGTCGCCATGACGCGAACCCGCTCCCTCGTGCCGATCGTCGTGGCCGTCGGCCTCGTGCTGCTCGGCGTCGTCGCGGCGCGGGTGGTGGCGCAGGAGGACGCACCGCAGGTCGACTACTCCCCGGTGACCGTGCCGACGTCGACCGGGACGCCCCGGCCCACGCTCTCGCCGACCCCCTCCCCGTCGGACGACCGCGACGACGACGAAGACGATGACCGGGACGACGATGACGACGACTACGAGCGCGTCCCGCAGACGCCGCGACCCATCGACGCCAGTGACGACGACCGGGAGGACGACCGGGACGACGATGACGACGACTGACCCGCGCGCAGACGGTCCACCGCGCTTCTCCGTCCGCCAGCGTCTGACCACCGCCGTCGCCCTGCTGACGGCGGCGGCGCTCGTCGCGGTCGGGGCGACGCTGTTCGTCCTGGAGTCCCAGCGCATCGACCGGGTGATCGACGCGAGTCTCGGCCAGGAGGTCGGCGAGCTGCGACGCCTCCAGGCGGAGGGCGTCGACCCCGAGACGGGCCGGCCGTTCACCAGCCCCGACCGCCTGATCGCGTTCTTCCTGTCGCGCAACGTCCCCGACGCGGACGAGAACCTGTGGCACTTCCCCGTGTCCGGCACCCCGACGTTCGTCGGTGAGGGCCAGCGCGTGCTGCGGACGTCGCCGAGGTTCCCCGCCCTGGTGGAGCGCCTCGCGCGTCGCGGTGGGGTCGCCGACCTCGACGTCGGCGGCCGGACCTTCCGCGTCGCGGTGCAGCCCGTGCAGCAGGGCGACGAGCGGGCTGCCTTCGTCGTCACCCACGACGTCGACGGCTCGCGCGCCCAGCTCCGCGAGCTGATGGTCACGTACGCGCTGCTCAGCGCGCTCTCCGTCATCCTCATCTCCGCCGTCGCGTCGTGGCTCGCCGGACGGCTGCTCTCCCCCGTGCGACGACTGCGCGAGACCGCCCGGGGCATCACCGAGGGCGACCTCGGCGGGCGTCTCGAGGTGACCGGCAACGACGACCTCACCGAGCTGCAGCGCACCTTCAACGACATGCTCGACCGGCTCGAGGAGGCGTTCGCGAGCCAGCGTCGCCTGCTCGACGACGCCGCCCACGAGCTGCGCACCCCACTCACCGTGCTGCAGGGGCACCTGGAGGTGCTCGACCCGACCGACCCCGACGACGTCCGCACCACGCGCACGCTGCTGCTCGACGAGATCGACCGGATGACCCGCCTCGTCCACGACCTCCTGCTGCTCGCGAAGGCGGAGCGTCCAGACTTCGTCCGCCTCGAGCGCACCGACGTGGAGGCCCTCACGCTCGGGGCCCTCGAGCGCGCACGGGGACTCGCCGACCGCAGCTGGGTGCTCGACGCGGTGGCCCGCACCCACGTCGACGTCGACCCGCAGCGGCTGACGCAGGCGCTGCTCCAGCTCGCCGACAACGCCGTCCGGCACACCCGGCCGGGCGCCGAGGTCGGCATCGGGTCGCGGGTGCACGACGGACACGTCGAGCTGTGGGTGCGCGACACGGGCGCCGGGGTCCCGTCGGCGCTGCGTGGGACGATCTTCGAGCGCTTCACCCAGGGCGACGGTGAGCAGGCCGGCTTCGGTCTGGGCCTGTCGATCGTCGCCGCGATCTTGGAGGCGCACGAGGGTCGGGTGGTGCTCGACCCGCCCGGGGCGACGTCAGGTGCGACGTTCCGGCTCGTCATCCCGACAGGAGGACTGTGGTGAACCGGATTCTCGTGGTCGAGGACGAGGAGCGGATCGCCTCGTTCGTCGCGAAGGGGCTGAAGGCCGAGGGGTTCACGCCGACGGTCGTCACCGACGGCGTGAGCGGTCTCGACTACGCGCTGACGGGTCCGTTCGACCTCATGGTGCTCGACATCGGACTGCCCGGGCTCGACGGCTTCACGATCCTCGAGCGCGTGCAGGCGGAACGACCCGAGCTGCCCGTCATCGTGCTGACGGCCCGTGACTCGGTGACCGACACGGTCCAGGCGCTCGAGGGAGGTGCGGCCGACTACATGAGCAAGCCCTTCCGCTTCGCCGAGCTACTGGCCCGCGTCCGCCTGCGGCTGCGCGCCCCCGCCACCCCCGCCCCCGACGACGAGCTTGTCGCCGGCGACGTCCGCCTCGACCTGCGCCGACGTCGCGCGTACGTCGGCGAGCGCGAGGTCGAGCTGTCGGCCCGCGAGCTGTCGCTCGCCGAGGTGCTGATGTCGCACCGCGGACAGGTGCTCTCGCGCGAGCAGCTGCTCTCCCACGTGTGGGGCTACGACTTCGACCCCGGCTCCAACGTGGTCGACGTGTACGTCGGCTACCTGCGCAGGAAGCTCGGCGCCGGGCTCGTGACCACGGTGCGCGGGCTCGGTTACCGGGTCGACTGAGGCTCAGCGCCGCAGCGTGAAGCCCGACAGCCGCGCGGACGGCAGACCGGCGATCATGGGCTCGAGCTCGACCGCGATGTCGCGCGGCGTCGGGCGCTGCGCGGGGTCGGGGTCGAGGCAGCGCCTGATGAGGTCGGCGGCTCCCCGATGGACGAAGCCGGGCAGCGGCTTCGGCTCGTCGTGCAGCTGCGCCCATCGGGGCCCACGGTCGAAGGCACGAAAGCCCGCGGCGGCCCGGAAGAGGGTGGCGCCGAGACCCCACACGTCGGCGGCGGGTCCGACGGTGCCGCGCTCCCCCGGCGCGCACTGCTCGGGCGCCATGTACTCGTCGCTGCCGACCGGATGGTCGAGGGCCGCGGCCTCGTCGACGTCGAGCGCGACGGAGAGGTCGACGAGCTGCGCGGGCGCACCCATGATCACGTTGCTGGGCTTCACGTCGAGGTGCACGACGCCCTCGCCGTGCAGGTAGTGCAGCACCGACGCGAGCTCGAGCGCGAGGGGCAGCAGCTGGTGCTCCGGCACCGCGCCGTGCCGCGAGATCAGCCGCGACAGGTTCGGGCCCTCGACGTGCTCGAGGACGAAGTAGGGACGGGCGCCCTCGTCGTCGTAGGAGAAGACGCGCGTGAGGCCGGGGTGCGCCAGACGTGCGAGCAGCTCGACCTCGCGCTCGAGTCCCGCGCGCGAGACGGGGTCGGCGACGTGCCCCGGCCGCAGCGCCTTCACGACGACCGGGGCGTGCAGCCGGTCGTCGAAGGCCAGCCACGCCTCGTACACGGTGCCGCCGCCGAGGTCCTTCACGGCCGTGAGGCCGGGGGCGATCTCGTCGCCCCCGGCCAGGCCCCACGCGTCGTCGGACATCAGCGGTCGGTGCCGGTCGTCGGCGCGGTGTTCTTCGTCGGCGCAGTGTTCTTCGTCGGCGCGGTGTTCTTGGTGGGAGCGGTGTTCCTCGTCGGGGCCGACTGGACCGTCTTCGCGGTGTTCGCGGTCGGGGCGGTGCCGCGGGTCTGGGCGGTGTTCGCCGTCTGCCGGGTGACGGTGGTGCTCAGGTCGTCGTCACGGTCGTCGTCATCGTCGTCGTCCGCGGTGACGACCCACGACGAGGTCGAGTCGTCGCGCTTGAGCACGGGGTCGCGGTCGCCGTCGGCGTGGGCGCTGGAGAGCGCGAAGCCGGCGGTGCCGAGCGCAAGGGTGCCGGCGACGGCGGCGATGGCGGTACGGGCGGTGGTCTTCATGGGTCCTCCTGGGGTCGATGCGATGACCCCAGGCTCCCGGTGCGTGGTGAGCCCTCCGTGAGACGTCGATGAGAGGCCTCTCATCGACGTCGAGCGCCTACAGCAGGGGGCGCAGCGGCGTCAGCAGCAGCTCGCAGGCACGGGCGACGATCGGTCGGGACTGCCAGTGCTCGAGGGTCAGCTCGCGACAGTTCGCCAGGTCGGTCTCGAACACCGTCTCGAGGTGCTCGGCGAGGGCCGGGTCGACGACCTCGAGGTTGATCTCGTAGTTGCCGGTCAGGCTGAGCCGGTCGATGTTGGCGGTGCCGACGGTCGACCACTGGCCGTCGATCGTCGCGGTCTTCGCGTGCACCATCGCGTCCTGGTAGAGCTGGATCCGCACGCCGTGGCGCAGCAGCTCGCCGTAGAAGCCGCGGGACAGCCAGTCGGCGACGACGTGGTTGCTGACCTCGGGGACGATGATCGTCACCTCCACGCCGCGTGACCGGGCGTCCTTGAGGGCCTGCAGGATGTCGTGGTCGGGGATGAAGTAGGCGGCCGTGATGTGGATGTGGTGCCGGGCGCGGTCGATGGCCTCGAGGTACATGCCGCGGATCGGGAACACGAGCTGGCGCGGCACGTTGCGGTGGGCCCGCACGCTCGGCTCCCAGCTGGCCTCCCCGAGCGGCTCGATGGGCACCGGGTGCAGGTCGTTCCAGAAGTCGATGAAGGCGTTGTCGAGGTCCCAGACGGCCGACCCCTCGACCCGCAGGTGCGTGTCGCGCCACTGCGTGGCGTACAGGGAGCCCACGTTGTACCCGCCCACGAACCCGACCGTGTCGTCGACGACGAGGATCTTGCGGTGGTCGCGGCCCCAGCGTCGGGGGTTGAAGGGCTGCAGGCCCGTCTTCAGCACCGGGTAGCGCAGCACGTGGACGCTCGGCGGGAAGGTCAGGAACGAGCGCGGGACGACGAGGTTCGCGAACCCGTCGTAGATCACCCGCACGTCGACCCCGCGGTCGGCGGCGGCGACGAGCTCGCGCTTGAACGCCTCGCCCATCTCGTCGCCCTTGAGGATGAAGGTCTCGAAGAGGATGCGGGTGGTGGCGCCGCGGATCGCCGCGAGCATGTCGTCGTACAGGTCCTCGCCGTAGGTGTACGTCGTGGCGCTGTTCTCGCTGCCGACCGGCACGGTCCGCGGCGGCACGGTCGGGAAGCTCGTCTCGCTCGCGCCGCGGAGGATCTTGCGGACCTTGGTCGTGACCATCAGACCCGCCACGATGCCCACGACGGAGAGGAACCAGGTCTGCAGGGGACGCCAGATCAGGCGCTCGGTCGAGAGTCGGGCCACGTCGTCACCCTAGGGCACGGCGACGCGGGTCCCGGTCGACGTCAGACGAAGACAGCGACGGCGCGGGCGGACCCGCCGCGCTGCTCGTAGAGCGCCAGGAAGGTGCCGTCGGGCGCGAACAGGGCCACGGGACCCGTCGCACCGAGGTCGACGTCGGCGAGCGCTCGCCCGAAGCGCACCTCAGCAGCTGCCGCGTCGTCGAGGTCGAGCGACGGGAACGCCGCGCGGGCGGCGTCGTCGAGCGCGACGTGCTGCCACGACCGCTCGAGCTCCTCGAGCGTGCGGGCGACGTCGAGGTCGAAGCCCCCGACGCGGGTCCGGCGCAGCATCGTCAGGTGGCCACCGACGCCCAGGGCGGCCCCGAGGTCGCGGGCGAGGGCACGCACGTAGGTCCCGCTGCTGCACACCACGCGGGCGTCGACGTCGACCACCGCAAGACCGTCGACCTCGAGGTGCCGGACGTCGGTGACCTCGAACGTCGACACCGTGACGGGCCGGGCGGGGAGCTGCACGTCCTCCCCCGCCCGGACGCGGACGTACGAGCGCCTCCCGTCGACCTTGATCGCCGACACGGCCGTCGGCACCTGCTCGATGTCGCCGGTGAGCGGGAGCACCGCGGCACGGACGGCGTCGTCCGTCACGCCGGAGGCGTCGGCCCGCTCCAGCAGGTCGCCCTCGGCGTCGTCGGTGACCGTGGTCTGGCCGAGCCGCATCGTCGCGAGGTACTCCTTGTCGGCCAGCTGCAGGTGGCCGAGCAGACGGGTGGCCCGTCCGACGCCGAGCAGCAGCACCCCCGTCGCCATCGGGTCGAGGGTGCCGGCGTGGCCGACCTTGCGGGTGCCGGCCAGGCGACGGGTGCGGGCGACGACGTCGTGCGACGTCCACCCGGCGGGCTTGTCGACCACGACGAGCCCGACGGGGGTCTCGCTCATGCCTGCTCGTCGTCCTCGTCGTCGTCCTCGGCCGCGCGCGGCTGCTTGTACGGGTCGGGGTCGCCCGCGTAGGTCTTGCCCTCGGCGGCCGCGGCGACGCGCTCGTCGCTCTCGCGCGCCTTGGCGAGCAGGTCCTCGATCTGACGGGCCGACTCCGGGACCGCGTCGAGGAAGAACTCCAACGACGGGGTGTGCCGGGTGCCGAGCTGCTTGCCGACCTCGGTGCGCAGCAGCCCGGTGGCGCTGCGCAGGGCGGCCGCCGTGTCGGCTGCGGCGCGCTCGTCGCCCATGACGGTGTAGAAGACCGACGCGTTCTGGTGGTCGCCCGTGAGTCGCACGTCGGTGATCGTCACGAAGCCCAGGCGCGGGTCCTTGACCCGACGCTCGAGCATCTGGGCGATGATCACCTTGATGCGGTCGGCGAGCTGCTGGGTGCGCTGTCCGGCCATGGTTCCTCCTGCTGGGTCGCCGCCGCGGACCCAGGATCGCTCCCGGGCCCGCGGCGGACTGCTGACTCAGCTACGCGGCTTCTCGCGCAGCTCGAACATCTCGACGACGTCGCCGATCTTGATGTCGCCGTACCCCTTGAGGACGAGACCGCACTCGAAGCCCTCGCGGACCTCGGACACGTCGTCCTTCTCGCGGCGCAGGCTCGCGAGCTCGAGGTTGTCGGCCGCGACCGAGCCGTCGCGGAGCAGACGCGCCTTGGCGTTGCGCCGCAGCGTGCCGCTCGTGACCATGCAGCCGGCGATGTTGCCGATCTTCGACGAGCGGAAGATGTCGCGGATCTCCGCCGTGCCGAGCTGGTGCTCCTCGAACTCCGGCTTGAGCATGCCCTTGAGGGCCGCCTCGATCTCGTCGATCGCCTGGTAGATGACCGAGTAGTACTTGATCTCGACACCCTCGCGGTCGGCCAGCTCCGTCGCCTTGCCCTGCGGGCGGACGTTGAAGCCGATGATGACCGCGTTGGAGGCCGCCGCCAGGTTGACGTCGGTCTCGGTGATCGCACCCACGCCACGGTCGATGACCCGCAGGTTGACCTCCTCGCCCACGTCGATCTGGGCCAGCGAGTCCTCGAGCGCCTCGACCGAGCCGGAGCCGTCACCCTTGAGGATGAGCAGCAGCTCGTCGGTCTCGCCCTTCTCCATCGAGGACATGAAGTCCTCGAGGGTCCGGCGACCCGTGCGCTTGGCCAGCGCGGCGTTGCGCTCGCGAGCCTCACGCTTCTCGGCGATCTGGCGCGCGATCCGGTCGTCGTCGACGACCATGAAGTTGTCGCCGGCGCCGGGCACGGCCGTCAGGCCGAGCACCAGGGCGGGACGCGACGGCGGCGCCTCGCTGATGTTCTCGCCGTACTCGTCGAGCATGGCGCGCACGCGGCCGAAGGCCGAGCCCGCCACGAGCGTGTCGCCCACCCGCAGCGTGCCGCGCTGGACCAGCACCGTGGCGACCGGGCCGCGACCGCGGTCCAGGTGCGCCTCGATGGCGAGGCCCTCGGCGTTCTGCTCCGGGTTGGCGCGCAGGTCCAGCGACGCGTCGGCCGTCAGGATGACCGCCTCGAGGAGGTCGTCCAGACCGGTGCCCGCCTTGGCGGAGACGTCGACGAACATCGAGTCGCCGCCGTACTCCTCGGGGACGAGGCCGTACTCGGTGAGCTGGCCACGTGCCTTGGTCGGGTCGGCGTCGGGCTTGTCGACCTTGTTGACCGCGACGACGATCGGCACGCCGGCCGCCTTCGCGTGGTTGAGCGCCTCGACCGTCTGCGGCATGACGCCGTCGTCGGCCGCGACCACGAGGATCGCGATGTCGGTCGCCTGCGCACCACGGGCACGCATGGCGGTGAACGCCTCGTGGCCCGGGGTGTCGATGAAGGTGATGGCCCGCTCGTTGCCGTCGACCTCCGTCGTCACCTGGTAGGCGCCGATGGTCTGCGTGATGCCACCGGCCTCCTTGGCGACCACGTTGCTGTTGCGCAGCGCGTCGAGCAGCTTCGTCTTTCCGTGGTCGACGTGACCCATGACGGTCACGACCGGCGGACGTGCCGCGAGGTCGGAGTCGTCGCCGGTGTCCTCGCCGAACTCCAGGGAGAACGACTCGAGCAGCTCACGGTCCTCGTCCTCGGGCGAGACGACCTGGACGTCGTAGTTCAGCTCCTCGCCGAGCAGCTGCAGCGTCTCGTCGTTGACGGACTGCGTGGCGGTGACCATCTCGCCCAGGTGGAACAGCACCTGCACGAGCGACGCCGCGTCGACGCCGATCTTCTCGGCGAAGTCGGTCAGCGAGGCACCGCGTGCCAGACGGACGGTCTGGCCGTCGCCCTTGCGGACGCGGACGCCGCCGATGGCGGGCGCCTGCATCTGGTCGAACTCCTGCCGCTTCGCGCGCTTGCTCTTGCGACCGCGACGGGCGGGACCGCCGGGGCGACCGAAGGCGCCCTGCGTGCCACCACGACCGCCGGGACGGTTGCCGCCGGGACGGCCACCGGGGCCGCCGAAGCCGCCTCCGCCGCCCGGGGCGCCGCCACCGGGACGACCGGCGA
>NZ_JAMXRU010000076.1 GCF_024124745.1 Aeromicrobium sp. CnD17-E | reverse complement strand
CGGTGGGCTCCGACCCTGACCCGCGCGCTGCCGCTGCCCGGCTGCGTCGGGTCGTCGACGCCGCGCTGGCCGCCCGGCGCGAGGACGTGTCGGCATGACGGGCCGCGAGCCGGTGGTGCTCACGGTCGCGGGCTCCGACCCGTCGGGTGGAGCCGGGATCCAGGCCGACCTCAAGACCGCCACGGCCCTCGGCGTGTACGCGGCGTCCGTCGTCACCGCCGTCACCGTGCAGGACACCACCGGGGTCCGCGCCGTGCACGAGGTGCCGCTCGACGTCGTCCGCGGTCAGCTCGAGGCCGTGCTCGGGGACCTCGACGTCCGGGCGGTCAAGGTCGGCATGCTGGGCTCCCCGGCGCTGGTCGGGCTGGTCGCCGAGCTCCTCGCCGACGTGCCCGCGCTCGTCGTGGACCCGGTGATGGTCTCGACGTCGGGCCACCGGCTGCTCCCGGAGGACGCCGAGGCAGCCGTGCGCGACCTCCTCGTGCCGCGCGCGACCCTGGTGACCCCGAACCTGCCGGAGGCCTCGGTGCTCACGGGCCTCGCTGCGCAGACCGACCCCGGCGAGCTGGGCCAGGCCCTGCTCGCGCTGGGACCGGGTGCCGTCCTGCTCAAGGGCGGTCACGGAGACGGTCCGGCGAGCGACGACCTGCTCGTCGACGGTCGCGGCAGCACGTGGTTCCGGGCGCCGCGGATCGACACGCCCCACACCCACGGCACGGGGTGCACGCTCTCGGCCGCAGTGGCGACGCGGCTGGCGCTCGGCGACCCGCTGGCCGACGCCGTCGGTGCCGCCAAGGCCTACCTCGGCGAGGCGCTCGCGTCCGGTGCTGAGCGGCGCGTCGGCCAGGGCCGCGGCCCCGTCGACCACCTCGTCCGACTCCGGGGGACCACGGCATGACGACAGCGTTCTCCGCACGGGCCTGGGCGCACGTGGCCGACCGCTACGCCGATGTCTGTCGTCACCCGTTCGTCATCGGCCTGGCCGGCGGGACGCTGCCCGACGCGGTGTTCGCCCACTACCTGGCCGACGACGCGCACTACCTCGCCGGCTACGCCCGGACCCTCGCGCGCATCGCGTCGCGCCTGCCCGACGTCGACGACGTCGGTGCGTGGGCCGGCTTCGCCGCCGGCGCGGTCGAGGCCGAGCGATCCCTGCACGTGGGGGAGCTCGCCCGGCGCGGGATCGACCCGGCGACGCACGCGCCGACGAGCGCGTGCCGCGACTACGTCGACGCGCTCGCCCGCCATGCCGACGCGTCGCCGGTCGAGGTCGCGGTGGCGGCGGTCCTGCCGTGCTTCCGCGTGTACGCCGAGGTGGGGCGGCACCTCGCGTCGACCGCCGGCGACCTGGCCGCCCATCCCTACGGCGCGTGGATCGCGACCTACGACGACCCCGCCTTCGAAGCGTCGGTCGCCCGGGCGGAGGCGACGGCCGACCGCCTCGCCGCCGGCAGCGGGCACGTCGAGGAGATGCTCGAGGCCTACGCCGACGCCACCGACCGCGAGTGGCACTTCTGGGACGCCTCCTGGCGCGCGACCACCTGACTAGGCGATGAGGTCGACGGCCGGTCCGGCGGTGTCGCAGCGTCGCCCCGACACGACGACGGACCAGGCGCGCGCGAGCCGTTCGACGGCCTCGACGCCGACGTGCTCGGGCGCGGTGCACGGCAGGCGCAGGCGACGTTCGCCGGCGCTCGGTGCGCCCAGCGTGAACCGCGGGCCCGGCGTCAGGTGCAGCCCCTCCTGAGCCGCCGCGGCGACGAGCAGGCTGGACGAGCGGCTCGGCAGGCCGACCCACAGGTTGGGCCCGCCGGCGGGCACGGGGACCTCCCAGTCGGGCAGCCGCTCGGCCAGCGCGGCCACCAGGGCCGCTCGCTGGCCCCGCAACCGGGTGACGGTCTCGTCGAAGAGGTGCGTGTGGTGCCGCAGGACCTCGGTGGCCACCAGCTGGTCGAACGCGGCGGTCCCGAGGTCGTGGCGCATGCGCGACTGCAGCAGCGCCGTGACGTGGCGCCGTGGTGCGCGGATCCAGCCGATCCGCAGGCCGCCCCACAGCACCTTCGACAGGGAGTCGACGACGATCGCGTCGGGGTCGTGGGCGGCGTACGACGTCGGCAGCCCGTCGCCGGAGAGGTCCAGGCGACGCATCGACTCGTCCACGACGGTCAGCACGTCGTGCCGCCGCAGCGTCCGGGCGAGCCGCAGCCGGGTGCCCTCCGGCATGACCGCGCCGGTCGGGTTGTGGAAGTCGGGGATCAGGTACGCGGCGTCGACGTGCGGCGCCTTCGTGCTCGCCGCCTCCAGGTCCCACGGGTCGTCGCCGATCGGCAGGGGAGCGGTGCGGTAGCCGAACCCGGTCAGCGACTCGACCCCGTGCGGGTACGAGGTGCCCTCGACGAGGAGCCCGGCGCCGGGTCGACCGAACGTGCGGCCCACCAGGGAGATCGCCCCCTGGGCGCCGTTGGTGACGATCACCTGGTCCGGGTCGGTCGGGATGCCGGCCTGGGTGTACTCGGCGGCCACCAGCTCGCGCAGGACGGGAAGTCCGTCGGGCAGGTAGCCGCTGGTCGTCAGCAGCGACGGCAGCTGCTCCGCCGCGGCCTGGAAGGCGCGGGTCAGCCCGGAGGGCCCCGTCGGTGCGGAGAACGTCATCGCGATCGTGTCGGGGTCGTCGGGGTCGACGATCAGGCTGCTCGCGGTGGCCGACGTGGTGGGCACGCGCAGCACGCTGCCGCTGCCCTGGCGCGAGTGCAGGACCCCGCGACGGCGCAGCTCGTCGTACGCCCGCGTCGTGGTGGTGCGGCTCAGGCCCATCGCCTGCGCCAGGGCGCGCTCGCTCGGCAGCCGCGTGCCGTCGAGCAGGCGACCGTCGACGACGAGCAGGCGGATGCTGTCGGCGAGCGTGCGGTACGCGGGACCGTCGGGGAGCGCGCCGATCAGCGCCGCGAGCCGGAAGGCGGAGGTACGGGGGTCCACACGCCCAGCATGCCGCGCCAATGGACCCGGGCGAAAGGGCCACTTCGACCGAAGTGGCTGCAACCACCCGTCGCCCAGTGGCTCTGTCCCACGAGGCCACCCGGGGTCGAACCTGGTGACATGCTCCTCGTCCTCCTGCTGCTCCTGGCGTGCGTGCCGTCGGGGCTCGGCCTGCGCGCCGTGGCCCGCGACGGCTACGGCATGCGTCCGCCCCCGGTCTCGCGCCACGACCAGGAGGGGGCGCGGACATGGCCCCGATGACCCGCCGCCTCGCCCAGCTCGTGCTCGGCCTGTGGCTCTACGGCGCCACGATGGGCCTGATGGTGGAGTCCGGGCTCGGCCTCGACCCCTGGGACGTGTTCCACGAGGGACTCACCCACCACCTGCCGCTGACCTTCGGCCAGGTGGTGATCCTGGTCGGCGCCGTCGTGCTGCTGCTCTGGGTGCCCCTGCGCCAGCGCCCCGGCATCGGCACCGTGCTCAACGTGCTGCTCATCGGCGTCGCGGTCGACGTCACGCTCGCGTGGCTGCCGACGCCCGACCACCTCGCCGTGCAGGTCACCTTCCTGATGCTCGGTGTCGTGGGGAACGGGCTGGCCGGCGCGCTCTACATCGGGGCCGACCTCGGCACCGGGCCCCGCGACGGTCTCTGGACCGGGCTCGTGCGGCGCACGGGCCGCAGCGTGCGGCTGGTGCGCACGGCACTCGAGCTGACCGTGCTCCTCGTGGGGTTCGCGCTCGGTGGGACCGTCGGGATCGGCACCGTGGTGTACGCCCTCGTGATCGGGCCCGTCGTGCAGCTGTTCCTGCCGCTGGTGCAGGTGCGCCGCGTCCGCGAGCCCCGCGGACTCAGCGTCGCGTCGCGATGACGAGGGACGCACCCTCGTCGATGAGCAGCTCCACCGCGGCGAAGCGCTCGTCGGTGAGCCACTGCTCGCGCACCACGTCGACCTGGCCGTCGACGATCGGCGGCCAGTGGACCGACGGGACGAAGTCGTCGAGCACCGCGATGCCACCCGGCTCCAGCAGGTTCGCGAGGACGTCGATCTGCTCCATGACCTCGCGGACGTCGACGAACAGCAGGGAGAACGGGGCGTGCTCCTCGAGCGCCGACCAGTCGCCCGCCACGATCTCGACGTTGTCGACGTCGGCGAAGATCTGCTGCACGTCGCCGGCGAGCGAGGGGTCGAGCTCGGCGCTCACGATGCGCGCCTCCTTGCGCGCGCCGCTCGAGAGCCAGGCGGAGCCCACGCCCGTGCCGGTGCCGAGCTCGGCCAGCGTGCCGGCCCGCGAGGCGGCGAGCGCGGCCAGGAGGCGGCCGGTCTCGTGCCGCGTCGAGGTGATGAACCCCCGCTGGCGCGCGAGGTCCAGGGACCGGGCGACGAGGTCGGGGATCTCCGCAGGCGCACTCACCCGGTCAGTGTGTCACCGCCGTCACGTCGCGCCGGCGGCGGCGTCTCACCGACCGAGACACACCGCGCGGCCCTCCCGGCGCGGCGACGGACGGCAGGTAGGGTGGTCGCCATCATGCGGAAGCAGCTCGTAGTCATCGCTTGCCGCGGCGGGGCCTCCTAGGGCCACACCCTGCCGCGGAGTCCAGGCGTTGGCCCGACCGTTCCGCAGCAGGTCAGCTTCATCTCTCGTCGGGACCACGACCTGGTCCCCTCTCCTGAACCATCCGGTCATCACCGGGTGACACGACCTCCGTGGAGCCGTCGGGTCGGTGCTGTGCCCGCACCGTCCGGCGTCCGTCACCCGACGGACCGAACCACGCACCACCTCAGGAGAGACCATGAACACCTACCCGATCGAGTGGGGACCCGCCCACCTGCGCGACGACGCCGTGACGCCAGCCGTGGAGCCGGCCGAGCGCCCGGACGACAACTGAGAGCGTCCATCGAGTGAGACCGCGGTTTCAGATCCTGAGACCGCGCCTCCTAGGATGACCCTCATGACGCGCTCCTACACGCTGGCCGTCGTCCCCGGCGACGGCATCGGCCCCGAAGTCACGACCCAGGCCCTGACGGTGCTGAACACCGTCGCCGCGCAGCACGACCTGTCCTTCGACACGGTCGACTACGACCTGGGTGCCCGGCGCTACCACGCGACGGGGGAGACCCTGCCGGACAGCGTCCTGCAGGAGATCCGTGCGCAGGACGCCATCCTGCTCGGAGCCGTCGGCGACCCGAGCGTGCCGTCGGGCGTGCTCGAGCGCGGTCTGCTGCTCAAGCTGCGCTTCGAGCTCGACCACTACGTCAACCTGCGACCGAGCACGCTCTACCCCGGCGTGCCGACGCCGCTCGGGTCCCACGTGACGGAGCGCGGCCCGATCGACTTCGTGGTCGTGCGCGAGGGCACCGAGGGTCCGTACGTCGGCAACGGCGGCGCGATCCGCGTGGGCACGCCGCACGAGCTGGCCACCGAGGTCAGCGTCAACACGGCGTACGGCGTCGAGCGCGTCGTGCGCGACGCGTTCAGCCGGGCCCAGGCGCGGCCGCGCCGCAAGCTGACGCTCGTGCACAAGAACAACGTGCTGGTGCACGCCGGACACCTCTGGACGCGCACCGTCGCGGCCGTCGGCGAGGAGTTCCCCGAGGTCAGCGTCGACTACCTGCACGTCGACGCGGCGACGATCTTCCTCGTCACCGACCCGGGCCGCTTCGACGTGATCGTCACCGACAACCTATTCGGCGACATCCTCACCGACCTCGCGGCGGCCGTCACCGGCGGCATCGGACTGGCAGCGAGCGGCAACGTGAACCCCGACCGCACCGCCCCGAGCATGTTCGAGCCGGTGCACGGCTCGGCGCCCGACATCGCGGGCCAGTCGAAGGCCGACCCGACGGCCGCGATCCTGTCCGGCGCGCTGCTCCTGGAGCACCTCGGCCACCCCGAGGCGGCTGCCCAGATCAGCACGGCCGTGGAGGCTGACGTCGCCGAGCGCGGCACGGCCGCCGGTGCCCAGCCCCGCAGCACCGAGGAGGTGGGGGAGGCCATCGCCGCGCGCGCCAGCGCGGCCGCGGCCGAGGGCGTAGCGGCGGTCTGACCTCCCGCCTCCACCACCTCGAAAGGACTACCGTGTCCAGCATGACCTCCGCACCGTTCGCCCCCACCGTCGAGACCAACCCGGCTGCGCGGACGGACGCCGAACGGCAGGCGATCCTCGCCTCTCCGGGGTTCGGCAACCACTTCACCGACCACATGTTCCTGGCCGAGTGGACGCCCGAGCAGGGCTGGCACGACGCTCGCGTCGTGCCCTACGGTCCGCTGCAGCTCGACCCCGCCACGGCCGTCCTGCACTACGCCCAGGAGATCTTCGAGGGGCTCAAGGCCTACGCCTGGGCCGACGGCTCGGTCCGTGTGTTCCGGGCGGAGGAGAACGCGGCGCGTCTGCAGCGCTCGGCGCGCCGGCTCGCGCTGCCCGAGCTGCCGCAGGAGTGGTTCCTCGGCTCGATCGAGGCCCTCGTGGGCGCCGACCGCGCGTGGGTCCCCGAGGGAGGGGAGACCAGCCTGTACCTGCGCCCGTTCATGTTCGCCTCCGAGGCCTTCCTCGGCGTGCGCCCCAGCCAGCACGTCACGTACTGCGTGATCGCCTCGCCGGCCGGTGCCTACTTCCCCGGTGGCGTCAAGCCCGTCTCGATCTGGCTGTCGACGCAGTACTCGCGGGCGGGCGCGGGCGGCACGGGCGCGGCCAAGTGCGGCGGCAACTACGCCGCGAGCCTGCTCCCGCAGCAGGAGGCCGCGCAGCACGGCTGCCAGCAGGTCGCCTTCCTCGACTCCACGGAGCAGCGCTGGATCGAGGAGCTCGGCGGCATGAACCTGTACTTCGTGCAGTCCGACGGCTCGATCGTCACCCCGGAGCTGTCGGGGTCGATCCTCGAGGGCATCACCCGCGAGTCGATCCTGACGATCGCCCGCGACCTCGGGCACGACGTCGTCGAGCGCCGGGTCAGCATCGACGAGTGGCGTGAGGGCACCGCCGACGGGACCATCACCGAGGTCTTCGCCTGCGGCACCGCTGCCGTGGTCACCCCCGTCGGCGTGCTCAAGTGGGACGGCGGCGAGGCCGTGGCCGGCGACGGCGAGGCCGGGAAGGTCACGATGGACGTCCGCTCGGCGCTCGTCGACCTGCAGTACGGGCGGGCCGAGGACCGCCACGGCTGGATGCGCCGCATCGTCGACTGACGGCCCCGACGACCTGGGTGCCAGGGTGGCCATGGTCACCCTGGCTTACCTATCGGCCTGGACGCTACTATATCGGCGTGAGCGATGATCGAAGCACGAGACGTCCTGTCATGAGTCCGCGACGCACGGGCGCTGCACGTCCCGTGCTCCAGCAGCCGGGGCGCGCGCCCGTCGACCGTCGCAGTCCGCTGCCGGGCCTGACCGGGCTGCGCTGGCTCGCGGCGCTCCCGGTGTTCGCCTTCCACCTCTCCCTCGTCGACTTCGGGCTGAACCCGTTCGCGGACGGCGGCTGGGCACGCACGTACGCCGCGCTGCTCGGGCAGGGCGGATGGACGGGGGTGTCGTTCTTCTTCGTGCTCAGCGGGTTCCTGCTCACCTGGCGGCACTCGGAGAGTCGTGGCACTGCGGCCTTCGTGCGCAAGCGCCTGGTGAAGATCTTCCCGCTGCACGTCGTCACCTGGGCCGTCGCGATGGTCCTGTACGCGTTCGCGCTCGCGGAGTCGCCGTGGCAGTACCTGCCCAACCTCGCGCTCGTCAGCTCCTGGATCCCCGTCCACGACGTCTACCTGTCGGTCAACCTGCCCAGCTGGTCGCTCTGCAGCGAGCTGCTGTTCTACCTGTCGTTCCCTGCGCTCGTCCCTCTCGTCCGACGGGTCCGTGCCGACCGGCTCGCGCTCGGCCTGGCGGCGTGCGTCGCCGGCACTGTCGTCGTCGCGCTCGTCACGATGTCGCTGCCCGACGGACCGGGGGTCGACGGCATGCCGGTGACGAACCTGCAGTTCTGGTTCGGCTACAACCTCCCGCTGCCCCGGCTGCTCGAGTTCGTGGCGGGGATGTTCCTCGCGCGCCTGGTCGCGGAGCGTCGGGTGCCGACCATCCCCCCGTGGGTGGCATGGACCGTCGTGCTCGTGGGCTACGTCGTGGCGTCGCTGGGACCCTTCGTGCTCGGCTTCGTGGCCGTCATGCTCGTGCCGCTGATGATGCTCGTCGTCGCCACGGTCCAGCGCGACCTCGGGGGTCGCGGCACCTGGGTCTCCTCGCGGCCCATGGTCTGGCTCGGCGAGGTGTCGTTCGGCTTCTACATGGCGCAGCAGATCGTCATGTACACGGTCCGCATCACCTTGCAGCACGGGGCCACGTACCCGGTGCCGCTCGCGATCGCGGACTGGCTGCTCATCTTCGCGCTCACGCTGGGCTTCGCGACCGTCCTGCACCGCCTGGTCGAGGAGCCGGCGATGCGTCGTCTCGGGACGCGGCGCCAGGCCCGCGTGGCAGCGGCGGCGGTGGCCCGGTGACGGCCGTCGCGCTGCGCGTCGAGCGGCTCGGGGACGCCGAGTACGTCTGCGCCGGACGCGGTCGGCCGGTGGGTCTCGCGCACGGCGCGTCCGGCGACGTCGACGCGAACTTCTCGCCGCTGCTGGAGGCGCTGGGGGAGCGATGGTCCTTCGTCGGGTCGAGGTATCCGGGCACCGGAGGCTCCGGCCCCGTCCACGACCTGCCGTCGGTCCTGCGTCCTGAGGTGCTCGCCGACCGTCTGGTCGAGGCCCTCGACGCCGAGGGCCACCAGCGCGTCCCGGTGGCGGGGGTGTCCTTCGGCTGCTCGGTCGCGATCGAGACGGCGCTGCGCCACCCGGACCGCGTGTCGGCACTCGTCCTCACCGTCGGGTTCGCCAGGCCCGACGTCCAGCTGCGCCAGATGCTCGGCACCTGGGAGGGCCTGGCGGGCGGACCCCCGGAGCGGCTCGGTGCGTTCCTGCTGTCCCAGCTCGGATCGCCCGACGGTCTGGCGCGGCACGACCGCGCAGGCACCTTCGCGGCCGACGCCCTCGACGCGGGGCGAGGGGTCAACCCGGCCGGGCTCGCACACCTGCGCGCGGCTGCTCAGGTCGACCTGCAGGACCGTCTGGGGCAGCTGCGGGTGCCGACTCTCGTGGTCGTGGCCGGCGCCGACCGGGTCGTGCTCCCCGCCACGACGCGCGAGCTCGCGGCGGGGATCCCCGGGGCCGAGCTGGTGGAGTACCCGGCGGCAGGGCACGTGTTCACCCCCGAGGAGGGTGTCGTCTGGGCACGCGACGTCGAGGCCTTCCTGGCGCGGGTGGACGATCCTCCGGTCGAGGTGTGACCTTCTGCACTCGTGCCGCTGCGACCGCGTGACCGGTCCTATAGTCGCGACATCCCTGCGCTGGCGGGGGAACGTCCACGAGACGTCTGGGGGACGAGGGTGAAGGGCGAGTCGACACGTGTGCTCCGCGCGGTGCGCTCGCGGCTGCGCGACGCCCGCCTGCGTCGCCACCTGCGGGGCCTCCTGCGCCGCCTCGACCTCCCGCTGCCCCTCGAGGTGGGGCTGCTGTGCGAGCGGCTCGGCCAGCTCCGGGGGACGCCCATCGCCCTCCTGGAGTGGGAGCTGGAGCCGACCGGGCCCTCGGGCATGCTCGTCTCGCGCGTCGACGAGGACGTCATCGTCTTCCAGTCGCGCACGTCGCGCGCCCACCAGGCCCACATCATCCTGCACGAGGTCGGCCACATCGTGGCTCAGGACCTCGACGGGGTGGCCCTGCCCCCACCGCTGCTGAGGACCTCGTACACGGCGCGTGACGAGCGCGACGCCGAGATCATCGCCTCGACGATCATGCACCGCGCGCTGTCGATGACGCGCCGCCTGGACCACGTCGCGCAGGTCGGTGGGCGTTCTGTGCAGAGCAGCCTCGTGCTGTGGGACGGCTGGACGTGAACGACCTCGGGTGGGTCGCCGTCGTGACGCTGCTGGTGGGCGCGGCCTGGACGTTGCCCGCGCTCGCGCGACAGAGCTTCCGGGACCCGATGCGGCTGACCCTGTTCACCTCGATGCTCCTGCTCGGGCTGGGCAACCTGCTGTCGCGGCCGCCCGTGATCGCGGCCGTCGACGCCCGGACCACCGTGGGTGCCACCAAGCTCACCTACAACGTGCTGATCCTGGTCGGGTTGTGCCTGATGATCGCCTTCCTGCGCGAGCGACCGCTCGTCGGGGTGCGTGCCCTGCGACGCTGGGAGGTCCTGCTGTGCCTCGCCTGCGTGGGCGGCCTGGTCCTCGTCACGGCGGGCATCGACCCGTCGCTGCGCAACCACACCCTCGCGGCGTCCTCCCTGCAGGACGAGCACGTTCGCGCCTTCTACAACGTCGGCAACACCTACCTCCTGGCTGGCTACGCGGCCTGCGCCGTGCTCGCCTGGCGGCAGACCTGGCGCTCCGTGGGCGTCCTCCGCGCGGCCCTGGCGACGATCGCCGTCGGTCTCGCCGGCCTCGCGCTGAGCTGTGTCGCCCGGCTCGTGTGGGTCGACGTCGTCGCGACCCGACCGGGCGAGGAGCTCTTCGACGACCAGGACGTCCTCGCGTTCGCCCTCGTCGCCACGATCGTGGTGTGCGTCGGGATGAGTCTCCCGGCCGTGCGCAGCGTGCTGGCGATGCTGGCGGAGGTGCGCGGGCACCGTCGCCGGTGCCGGGGGTTGCGCGAGCTCTGGACCCGTCTGGTCGAGATCCATCCCGACCTCGTCCTCGACGGGCTCACCTACCGCGGCCCGGCGGTCGCGACGGGGTACGCCCTCGCGACCTACCGGCGCTACGTCGAGTGCCGTGACGGGCTGGTCCGCGTGGGGGCGCTGGTGCCAGGGGCGCCGGAGGACTCGGCAGGACCGGCCGAGGCTGCCCAGGCGCTCGACGCCGTCCTGCGAGGGGCTCCCGTGGGGGAGCCGGTGGTCTGGGGCGTGCACGAGAGGTACGAGGACGACGTCGATGCCCTCGTGCGTCTCTCGAGCGCCCTGCGCTCGCTGCGGAGCCGGGCGCCGGCCCTGGCCCGGTGACCCGGGGGGTCAGGGCACGAGCACGAGCTTGCCGCGGACGCCGCCTGCCTCGAGTCGCGCGTGTGCCTGACCGGCCGCCTCGAGCGGGAGAGTCTCGACGTCGGGGAGCACGCCCTCGCCGCTCGCCGCGCGGGCGACGACATCCTGGAGGTCCTCGCGCGAGATCTCGACGCTCGTGAGCCGCACGTCGACGCTGGGGTGGTCCTCGGGCGTGGGGGCGCTGAACGGCGTGATGGTCACGAAGCGACCGCCATCGCGTACTGCGTCCACCAGCGTCGGGACGCCCGCGGTGTCGATCACGACGTCGTAGGTGCCGGGACCGATCGCGTCCGGGCTCGTGTGCACGGTGCCCGCGGCCTCGGACTCCTCGAGGCGCACCGCCCAGGCGTCCGCGTCGCCCGGTCGGACCAGGAGGTCGGTGGGTCCCTGCCGTGCGAGGAGCCGACCAGCCACGTGGGAGCCGACGCTGCCCTGGGCACCCGCGAGCAGGACGCGGTCCTCCGCGCCCAGGTCGACGAGGCGCAGCGTCTGGACGGCGGTCACACCGGCGAGCGGGAGCGCGGCGGCGACCAAAAGGTCGAGTGACGCCGGCACCGCGACGGCGAAGGCGGGGTCGAGCGCGACACGCTCGGCCATCGAGGCGATCCCGGTGCCCAGGGGTGCGGTCATCGCGGCCACGCGGTCGCCGGCCGCGAACCCCGACCCGTGCGGCGCGCGGAGCACGGTGCCGGCGAGGTCCCAGCCCAGCAGCGTGGTGCCCTCCGTCGGGATCTGGCCCGAGCGGGTGGCGAGGTCGACCGGGTTGACCGCCGCGCCGGCGACCTCGACGAGCAGCAGGTCGTCCCGGTCGGGCTCGGGGACGTCGAGCACCTCGACGACCTCGGGGCCGCCGGGGGCGTGGAAGCCCACGGCCCTCACGGCTGACCGGTCTCGCGTCGCGACGCGTCGAGCGCGTCCATGATGGTGAGGAGCTGGCTGCGTGCCTCCGGCGTGAGCTCGCCGGCGCGCATGGCGATCGAGCGCACCTGACGGTCCGCCAGCGCCTGCGCCCAGCCGGCGTCGTCCTCCTCCTCGCCGGTGAGGGCGGCCATCGAGATGGGCAGCGACGCCGCGCGCGGCTTGAAGTAGTGCACGAGCGCGGAGAGGACGGAGACCGTGGGGTTGGTCTGCGCGCCGCTGCGCAGCGCCGCGAGGTAGCTGCGCGAGATGGTGACGTCGTGCTCGGGGCTCTCGCTGATGGCCTGGGCGACCTCGGCGGTGGAGGGCTCGCGCATGCGGCCGACGGGATCGCGCGTGGCGGCGTCGGCGAACCAGGCGTTCAGGCGTTCGGCGAGGGTCGACATGGTCACTCCCGGGGTGAGAGGTCAGCCGGGGGAACGGCTGCGAGGACAGCGGCGGGGACAGCGGTGGCGGGACCACCGTGAAGGAGCGACATGGAGTGGCGTTCCTGTGTTGACAGTATCACACTCGCCATCTACAACTGCTGTGTGCCACTATAGTGGCGTACACGACGATGAAGTGATCGGTCAGCAGGGTGCCACGGAGAAGCACGGTGTCATCCAGCAGCACGGCGGCATCCGGCGAGCGGTACCGACCACGACCATCGAGGCCACGACCACGGGCCCTCCGCGGGCCGGAGCAGGAGCACCGATGCGCAGCGCCACGGCCCTCACCCAGGGGCTCCACCACCACGTCCACCGCACGCGGGGCGACCTCCCGTCGCCCTCGACCGCCGTCCCCGACCCGACCCGCACGCCACGGCTCGGAGCCGACGCGTCGTGGACGGTCGAGGCGGTGCAGCAGGTCCGCTACCACGTCGTGCGGTCCCAGGGTCTGTTCGACGTCGACAACACGACGCTGCTCGACGGCTGCGCCGACGCGCCCATGGCCGCGGGGGAGCGCCGACTCGTGGTCGTCGACAGCGCGGTCGACGCCCTGCACGGCGACCGGATCCGCACCTGGTTCGACGCCCACGACGTCGCCGCGACGATCGTCGCCCTCCGCGCGGACGAGGAGGTCAAGCAGTGGGACTCCGTCTCGGCGGTGATCGACGCCATGAACGCCTTCGGGATCGACCGGCGCCGTGAGCCGGTGCTCGCGGTCGGCGGCGGCGTGCTGACCGACGTGGTCGGCTTCGCGGCCAGCCTGTACCGGCGCGGCACGCCGTACCTGCGCATCCCGACCACGCTGATCGGTCTCGTGGACGCCGGTGTCGGGGTCAAGACGGGTGTGAACTACGCGGCCGGCAAGAACCGGGTCGGCACCTACGCGGCGGCCAAGGCGACGTTCCTGGACCGCACCTGGCTCAGCACCCTCGACCCGCGGCACGTGTCCAACGGCCTCGCCGAGGTGCTCAAGGTCGCCCTGATGAAGTCGGCGGAGCTGTTCGAGCTGCTCGAGCGCTCGGGCCGCGACCTGCTCGAGGACCGGCTGCTCGGCAGCACGCCCGAGCTGGACGCGGCGGCCGCGACGGTCGTGGCCGAGTCGATCCACCTGATGCTGGAGGAGCTGCAGCCCAACCTCTGGGAGTCCACGCTCGAGCGGTGCGTCGACTACGGGCACACCTTCAGCCCCGTCATCGAGATGCGCGCGCTCCCCTCCCTGCTCCACGGCGAGGCCGTCGCCGTCGACATGGCGCTGACCACGGTGATCGGCGAGCTGCGCGGCTACGTCTCGATCGAGCAGTCGGCGCGGGTCCTGGCCGTCATGCGGCGACTGGGGCTGCCCACCTGGGACGACGTGCTGGGCGAGCCCGGGCTGCTGGCGACCGCCCTGCGCGACACCGTGCGCCACCGCGACGGGCAGCAACGGCTTCCCCTCCCCGTCGGGATCGGGGGTCACCGCTTCGTCAACGACGTCACCGATGCCGAGCTGCAGAGGGCGCTCGAGCTCCTGCGCTCGCGCAGCCACCACCACGCGGCCGGGGAGACGCGATGACGACGGCCGTGGTCGTCGGCGGCTCGACGGGCGTCGGACGCGGGGTCGCCGACGCCTGGGCCGCCGCCGGCTGTCGGGTGCTGACACTCAACCGGTCCCGTCCGGTCGGCCCCGGAGCGGAGCTGCTGGAGCACGTCGAGGTCGACCTGGCCGAGCCCGACGCCGCGCGCGTCGTCCTGCGCTCGCTGCCCGACGAGATCGACCTGCTCTGCTACTCGGCCGTCTACTTCACCGCCGGGCGTGCCCCGCTCGCCGAGACGACCGAGCGCGACTGGGAGGCGCAGTGGCGCATCAACGTGCACGGCCTCTGGCTGGCGCTGCACACCCTGCTGCCGGCCCTGCGCCGTGCGGCGCCCTCGGTCGTGCTCAGCATCTCCTCGGAGGTCGTCTACAACGCGGGCCCGTTGCGGGCCGGGTACGCGGCCACGAAGGCCGCGGCCCGTGGTCTGGTCGAGTCGCTCGCGCAGGAGGAGGACCCCGACGTCGTGCGCGTCGTCCAGGCCCTGCCGGCGCAGATGGTGGACTCGCCCGGCATCCGGGCACGTCGCCCGGACGACTTCGACTACGCCGACTACATGACGGGCGACGACTTCGGCCCGCTCGCCCGCGACCTCGTGGAGCGACGTGCCGCCGACCTGGCCGGCGAGGTGCTCGTGGTCGACCACGGAGGTGCCTTCCGCCCGCTCGGCGACACGCTGCCGACGTCGCAGAGCCGACCGGCGGGGGTGTCGGCATGAGCGTGCGGCACGCGGAGGCGGACGCGTACCTGTTCGACATGGACGGCACGCTCGTGGACTCCACGTCGGTGGTCGAGCGGACCTGGGCCGACTTCAGCCGGCGGCACGGCCTCGACGTGGAGGAGGTGCTGGCATACGCGCACGGTCGTCCGACGGCCAGCACGACCGCCCACTTCCTCGAGGACTCCGACGTGGCTGCCGACGAGGCGACCCGGCTGGCCGCCCTGGAGGAGGAGACCGTCGACGGCATCGTCGAGGTCCCGGGCGCGGCGGCCCTCGTCGCCGGGCTGCCCGAGGACCGGTGGGCCGTCGTCACCTCCGCCGGACGACGTCTCGCCGAGCGGCGCCTGGACGCCGCCGGCGTCCCGCGTCCTGCCGTCCTCGTGACGGCCGACGACGTGGCACGGCCCAAGCCCGACCCGGAGGGCTACCTGCTGGCTGCTCGGCTCCTCGGCGTCCCCGTCGACGCGTGCGTCGCCTTCGAGGACTCGGAGGCGGGGGTCCGGGCCGCAGTCGCGAGCGGAGCCCGCACGGTCGTGGTCGGCACGTTGTCGTCGCACGACGGGGCCCTGCAGCGCGTCCTCGACCTGCGCGGACCCGACGTCCCCGGCGTCGCCACGACCACGGGGGTCCGGTCGTGACGGCGCTCGACACGCGCCTGCGCGTGACGGACGCGCGTCCGACCGCGACCTTCGCGGTCGACGTGGGCGGCACCTGGACGAGGAGCCGGCCCCTGGAGGACGGCGCACCCACCGAGCGGGTCCCGACGCCGAGCGTCCTGCGGTGCCCGGGGGTGCCCGTCGCGGTGCTGC
>NZ_JAMXRU010000075.1 GCF_024124745.1 Aeromicrobium sp. CnD17-E | reverse complement strand
CGTACGCGGCGGACGGGGCGCTGCGCGTCGTCGACCTGCCGGGGAACGCGTCGGGCGCCGGGCCGGCCGACACGGCCCTGGCCACGCCCGACACCCCGACGCAGGTGTGGGGGCAGGCCGAGTTCATCGCCGCCGAGGAGATGGGGCGCTTCCGCGGGTTCTGGTGGGCGCCGGACGGCGAGTCGCTGCTCGTCGAGCGCTACGACGACGCCCCGGTCGCGACCTGGCACGTGGCCGACCCCGAGCACCCCGACCGCGCGCCGGTCGAGCAGCGCTACCCCGCCGCCGGCACCGCCAACAGCGACGTCACCCTCTGGCACGTCACGCTCGACGGACGTCGCACCGAGGTCGTGTGGGACCACGAGCGGTTCGAGTACCTGGCCTCGGTCACGTGGACCGAGCACGGCGCACCCGTGCTGCAGGTCCTCACCCGCGACCAGCGCACGGCGGAGGTGCTCGCGGTCGACGTCGCCGACGGCTCGACGCGCACCCTCCGCACCCTCACCGACGAGGCGTGGGTCGAGGTGCTGAGCGCACCGCGGTACGCCGCCGGTGGTCGGCTGGTCTCCGTCGAGGACGTCCCGGGGTCGGACGGCACCGGGTCGGACGGGGAGGAGGCGCGCCAGGTCGTCGTCGACGGCACCCCCGTGGGTCCGCAGGGATGGCAGGTGCGCGGCATCGTCAGCACCCACCCCGACGCCGTCGTCGTGACCGCGTCGCAGGAGCCCACCGAGGTGCAGGTCGTGCGCGTCGGCCTCGACGGCTCCGTCGAGCCGCTGACGTCGGGGCAGGCCGTGCACGGGGCCGCGGTCGGCGGGGGCACCACGGTGGTCAGCCGGTCGGCGCTCGACACGGTGGGCACGACGTTCACGGTGCACCGCGACGGCTCCGACGACGTCTCGCAGCTGCGCGTGGTGGCCGAGCCGGCTCCCTTCGACCCCGCGGTGACGATGCTGTCGGTGGGTACCCGACAGCTGCGCGCCGCCGTCCTCTTCCCGCGCGACCACGTGCCGGGGTCGCGGCGCCTGCCCGTCCTCATGGACCCCTACGGCGGACCGCACGCCCAGCGCGTGCTCGCGTCGGCCCGCATGTTCCTCGAGGCCCAGTGGCTGGCCGACCAGGGCTTCTGCGTCGTCGTCGCCGACGGTCGCGGCACGCCCGGGCGCGGCAAGGCGTGGGAGCGCGAGGTGCTCGACTCCTTCGCCACGGTGACGCTCGACGACCAGGTCGACGCCCTCGCCGGCGTCGCCGAGCGCTGGCCCGACGACGTCGACACGTCGCGCGTGGGCATCACGGGATGGTCGTACGGCGGCTACCTGTCGGCGCTCGCGGTGCTCGCCCGGCCCGACGTGTTCCACGCGGCCGTCGCCGGCGCGCCCGTGACCGAGTGGCGGCTCTACGACACCTGCTACACCGAGCGCTACCTGGGCCACCCCGACGACCAGCCCCACGTCTACGACCGCAACTCGCTGCTGCCCCTCGCCGAGCGGCTCGAGCGACCGCTCATGCTCATCCACGGGCTGGCCGACGACAACGTGGTCGCCGCGCACACCTTGCGCCTCTCCTCGGCCCTGCTGGCCGCGGGCCGGGCGCACACGGTGCTGCCGCTGTCGGGCGTCACCCACATGACCCCGCAGGAGGTCGTCGCGGAGAACCTCAAGCTGCTCCAGGTCGACTTCCTCCGCACCCACCTCGACGCCTGACGCGTCCTGCGGACCTGATGACGGTCCTCGCCGCGGCGAACGTCATCATGTCCACACAACGCGGGGTCGGCCCCTACGGCTCCCGCTTGAGGCGCTTCGGGGCGGTGGGGAGGTCGGGGACCGACGGCGGAGCCGTGTCGGCGCGGCGCGGGTCGCCGGGCAGCCAGCCCCCGTACACGTCGACCATGTCGACGACGCGCTCGTCGAACGGCTCCACGACGACCGCCCAGGCGCGGTCCTCGGAGTCGTCCTCGCCGGCGAACCCCTCGGCCCGGGCAGTCACGGTGTAGCCCTCGGCCTCGAGGGCCTTCACGAGCTCCGCGGCGTCGTCGCGCTCGTCGAACCAGATCTCGTCCATGGCCCCCGATCGTAGGACGTCGGGTCAGCCCTCGTGCAGGGCGAAGTCGTCGAAGTCGAAGCCGGGCGAGACCACGCAGCTCACCAGCGCCTCGTGCTCGCCCGGAAGCGTCCGCTGCCAGACGCCCGCCGGCACGAGCAGCTGCGACACCTGCGTCGGGCCGACGCCCACCACGTGCCGCTCGACGGCGTCCGGCGCGGCCCCCGACCCGCCGAGCTCGAGCGCGACCTCGCCGGTGTGGGCCAGCCACAGCTCGTCCGACGCGACCCGGTGCCAGGCGGAGGAGTCGCCGGCCGGCAGGAGGAACCAGATCAGGGTCGCGGTGGGCCTGACGCGACCGTCGGGCAGGGTCACGTCGACCGGCGAGCGCCACGTCTGGCGGTACCAGCCACCCTCCGGGTGGGGCTCCAGCGCGAGGCGGACGGCGGTGCTGGGGACGTCGGAGGCCTTGGCGGTCATGGCTGCACGGTAGTAGCCTGGAGGTCCCCTACCCGCGAGGTGATCCGCCACCGTGAAGCTCTGAGGTCCGAGCCCAGCGCACGTCCTGCGACGTCAGCGCGTCTCGTCGACCTCCTTCACGGCAGCACCGGGTCCCCCGAGGACCTTCCGTCGTGACCTCCCGACGACGCGCGCCCGCGCGGCTCACGCAGCCCCGCCCGCCCGCGATCTCCTCGGAGGCCCCATGTCCGCGACCTTGTCCTTGCACCACCTCACCCACACCTGGCCCGACGGCACGACCGTGCTCGCCCACGTCGACCTCGACCTCGGAGCCGGTGTCCACGGCCTCGTCGGCACGAACGGCAGCGGCAAGTCCACCCTGCTCCGGCTGCTCACCGGCGACCTGACGCCCACCGAGGGGATCGTCACGGTCGGCGGCACGGTCGAGCTCCTCCCGCAGGACCCCGTGCCCTCGGTACGTGGACTCGGCGTCGCGCACGTGCTCGGCGTCGCCGAGACCCTCACGGCCCTGCGCGCCGTCGAGGCCGGGAGCACCGACCCCCGCGACTTCGACGCCGTCGGCGACGACTGGGACGTCGAGGAGCGAGCCCGCGCCTGGCTCGACCGGCTCGGGCTGCGTCGGGTCGGCCTCGAGCGCGACGCAGCGAGCCTCTCCGGGGGCGAGCTGGTGCTGCTGGCGCTGGCCGCGCGGCTGCTGCGCCGTCCGGACGTGCTCCTGCTCGACGAGCCGACGAACAACCTCGACCGCCGCGCCCGTGCACACCTGGCCGAGGCCCTGCACGGCTTCGGTGGCGTCGCCCTGGTGGCCAGCCACGACCGTGAGCTCCTCGAGCACGTCGACAGCGTCGTGGAGGTGCACGCCGGGACCGTCCGCGTGGTCACCGGCGGGTTCTCCGTCTACGAGGAGGTGATCGCGGCGGAGCAGGACGCGGCCGGACACGCCGTGCGCGACGCCCGCGCCGACGTCAGGCGTCAGCAGCGCGAGCTCGTGGAGGCTCGCACGAAGCTCGACCGACGAGCCCGCACCGCCGCGAAGGCGGAGACCGAGAAGCGGGTGCCGAAGATCATCGCGCACGGTCGACGGATGCAGGCCCAGGTCTCGGCGGGACGACTCCGCGGCGCGCACGAGGAGCACGTGGAGCAGGCCAGGTCGCGGCTCGACGCCGCACAGGAGCGGGTGCGGGACGACCGCGAGGTCCGCCTCGAGCTGCCCGACACCGCCGTCCCCCGCAGCCGCGACGTCCTGGTCACCGACGGCCTGGTGCTGCCGCGGGTCGACACGGCGGTCGACCTGCACCTCCGGGGTCCGGAGCGGGTCGCCCTCGTAGGCCCGAACGGCAGTGGCAAGTCGACGCTGCTGCAGGTGCTGCTGGGCGACCTCGTCCCGGCAGCGGGCAGCGTCCGCGTCGGCGTGCCCGTGGGGCACCTCGCAAAGCGCCCGGCCCTTCCCGACGAGCAGGCCAGCGTGGTCGAGAACGTCCGGCAGGCAGCGCCCGACGCCCCGCCCCAGACGGTCCGCGCCCAGCTCGCCCGGCTGCTGTTCCGCGGACGCGACGCCGACCGTGCCGTCGCCACGCTCTCGGGGGGCGAGCGCCTGCGGGCCGCCCTGGCCTGCGTGCTGCTCGCAGAGCCCGCACCGCAGCTCCTGCTGCTCGACGAGCCCACCAACGACCTCGACCTGGTCAGCGTCGGTCACCTGGTCGACGCGCTGCGCGGCTACGAGGGCGCCCTGCTGGTGGTGAGCCACGACGAGCGGTTCCTCGACGACCTCGACCTCGACCGTCGCGTGGAGCTGCCCTCACCCGGCGAGGTGGTCCCCCTGGCCTGACACTGGACCCGTGGACCCCGACGGACCTGCCCTGCACGGACCCCGCCTCATGCGACAGACGTGGGCGGACATCGCGTTCGTCCACTGGGCGGTCGACCCCGCCGTCGTCGCGCCGTTCATGCCGGCCGGGGTCCGGCCCGACGTGCTCGACGGCAGGTCGTACGTGGGCCTGATCCCGTTCCGCATGCAGCACGCGGGCTTCGGGCGCGGGCCGGCGGTCCCGTGGCTCGGCACGTTCCACGAGACGAACGTGCGCCTGTACTCCGTGGACGACGCCGGACGTCACGGCGTCGTGTTCCTGTCGCTGGAGTCGACCCGGCTGCTCGTCTCGGCGCTCGCCCGACTCGTCTTCGGCACGCCGTACACCTGGGCGCGGATGCGGGTCGACGAGCACGACGGCGTGCACCGCTACACGACGTCGCGACGCTGGCCCGGGCCGCGCGGCGCGGGCGGTCGGATCGAGGTGCGGCCGGGCGAGCCCCTGGAGGAGCCGAGCGAGCTCGAGCACTTCGTCACGGCCCGCTTCGGGCTGCACACCCGGGTGCTCGGACGCACCTGGTGGGTGCCGAACACGCACACCGCCTGGCCGCTGCACCGCGCCGAGCTGACCTCGCTCGACGACACGCTGCTGGAGGCCGCCGGCTTCCCCGGCCTGGCCGGCACGACGCCGACGTCGGTGCTGTGGTCGCCCGGGACGTTCACGACGTTCGGGCTCCCGCGCCGTGGCGTGCCGGAGCGGGCAGCAGCCGTCGGGTGAGCAGCACGCCCCAGAGCGCCGCGAGCGGGAACATCAGCACGCCGTAGACCGCGCCCGGCACCGAGATCGCCGTCTCGCCGAGCACCTCCACCGCGACGTAGATGGCGAGGGTCGCGTTGTGCACGCCGATCTCGAAGGAGCTGGCCACCGCCTGCGCCGGGCCGAGCCCGACGAGGCGGGGCACCGCGAACCCGACCACGAGACTCATCACGCAGAACAGCGCGGCGGGGAGGCCGACCTGGCGCAGGTAGTCGCCCGCGTCGGACCCGGTGCTCGCGAGGATCCCGAGGACGAGCACGAGCAGGATGACGGCCGACGCGGTGCGCACCGGACGGTCGGCGCGGGCCGCGAATCCGGGCCGCCGGCGCCGCACGAGCATGCCGAGCAGCACGGGCGCCAGGACGACCACGAAGACCTCGACGACCTTCCGGAACTGCAGCGAGACCTCGTCGTCGAGACCGTAGTGCGCGATCGCGAGGTTGGTGATCAGCGGGAGCGTGCCGATCGCGACGACGGAGTTGATCGCCGTCAGCGACACGTTGAGCGCGACGTCGCCGCGGAAGAGGTGGCTGTAGAGGTTCGCCGACGTCCCGCCGGGCGACGCCGCCAGCAGGAGCATGCCCACGGCGAGCAGGGGGTCGAGGTCGAAGGCTGTGACGAGGCCGAAGCAGAGCAGGGGCAGGAGGAGCAGCTGGCACGCCAGCGCGACCACCACCGCCTTCGGGTGGCGTCCGACCCGACGGAAGTCGTCGGGCGTGAGCGAGAGGCCGAGCCCCAGCATGATGATGCCGAGGGCGACGGGCAGACCGACGGTGGAGAGCGCGGAGTCCATGCCTCACCCTAGAGTGACGCAGGTCACTTTCCCACTCCCGACGTCGCGCGCCGGACCGCCGGCTACGGCAGGGCGTCGAGGATGGCCGGGACGCGCTCGCGGAAGGCGGCGACGCGGTCGCGGGTGCGCTGCGGCTCGCCCACCTTCTGCAGGTTCGCGATGCCCGCGTCGCCACGGGCGATGCCGGCCGCGATCCGCTCGCTCGCCGTCGTCATGCGCTCGACCACGGCGTCCAGCAACGTCATCGGACCCCACTCGCCGTAGGCCTCCACGACGAGGTCGAGGCGACGTGCGGTCTCCTCCACGCCGATGTCGCGGTAGAGCGGGACACCCGTCCACGCCAGGAACGCGAGGTCGTCGATCGGCCGCCCGGGTCCAGCCATGTCCCAGTCGATCATCGCCACGAAGTGGCCGCTCTGGACGATCCAGTTGTAGGCGCCGGGGTCGTGGTGGCAGACGACCTGGTCGGGCGCGAGCGTCACCGGCTCCTCCCCCGTGCCCCGCCACCGCAACGGCTCGTCGGGCCGGAAGCCCTCGACGACGTCGTGGTACTCGCGCAGCCAGGTCACCGCCTCGACGAGCACGGTGTCGAGCACCACCTCGTCGTCGACCGGCACGCCGCGACCCTCGACATAGCTCAGGACCTCCCGGCCCTCGTCGTCGAGTCCCTCGACCCGCGGCACGCCGCCGAGCCCCTCGTCGGCGAGGAAGGTGAGCAGGCGGTGCACGGCCGGCGTCCAGGGACCCGTCGGTCGGCGGACCGTCCGGCCGATGCGCAGCGCGCCCCCCACCGCGCCCGGGAGGTGCTCGACATCGGGGCCGTCGGCGTCTGGTGCGTCGTCCACGTGGGTCATCGTGGCACGCTATCCCCCGTGGCTCACGGACACGCACACTCACACGACGACCTCGACGCCGGACCGCCGCGGCAGGGCCTCGCCGCCACGCTCGCCGTCGTGGTCGGGGCCATCTCGGTGGCCGCGATCGTCGCAATGGTCGTGCTCTGGCCGTCGTCGTCGCAGGTGCCCAAGGCACCCAACCCGCTCAGCGGCGAGGGCGTGACCCTGCTCGACGGCACCGTCACCGCGGTCAAGCCGTTCGACTGCGGGTCCGGCGGCGTGGGACCGGACAACCAGCCCACCGTCGACGGCGACTGCGCCAAGGTGACCGCCGAGACCGACGACGGCGACGCCACGTTCACGCTCGACTCCGCGCGCTACCAGGCCGGCATCGACGAGGGCGACGAGATCGAGGTGCTGCGCATCGCGCCCCAGGGCCAGCCGGCGACCTTCGAGTTCTACGACTTCCAGCGCACCTTCCCGCTGCAGGCGTTGGCGATCGCGTTCGCGATCCTCGTGGTGGCCGTCGCCCGGTGGCGCGGCCTGTTCGCGCTCGTCGGCATCGGCGTCACGCTGGTCGCGCTGATGCAGTTCATCCTGCCCGCCCTGCTCGCGGGGAAGTCGGCGCTGCCGGTGGCGATCGTCGGGTCGACCGTGATCATGACGCTCGTGCTCTACCTGGCCCACGGCGTGAGCATCCGCACCACCAGTGCCCTCTTCGGCACCTACTTCGGCATCATCGGCACCGCCGTGATGGGGGCGCTCGCCACCGACTGGGCCAGTCTCACCGGCATCGGGTCCGAGGACGACCGCACGCTCGTGGCGACCGTGCCGACCCTGTCGATGTCGGGCGTCGTGGCCGCGACCATGGTGATCGCCGGGCTCGGCGTCCTGAACGACGTCACCGTCACGCAGGCGAGCGCCGTCTGGGAGATGCGGGCCCTGCAGCCCACCGCGCGGGCCCGTGAGCTGTTCATGTCGGCCATGCGGATCGGCCGCGACCACATCGCCTCGAGCGTCTACACGCTCGTGTTCGCCTACGCCGGCTCCGCCATGACCGTGCTGCTGCTGATCTCGGCCTACTCGCGACCGCTCGGGGAGATGGCGACCACCGAGGAGCTCGGCCAGGAGATCGTCCGCACGCTCGTCGGCGCGATCGGGCTCGTCCTCGCGGTCCCCGTGACCACGGCCATCGCCGTCGCCCTGGCCCCGCCGGCGGAGGACGAGCCCCTGCCCCAGAGCCGGCCCGCCGGGCGACGCCGCGCGACGTCGTGACCGTCGGGACGCCTGCCGTGCTCGCCGCCCCCGCGTAGGCTCGCGCCATGGAGTGGGTCGGCGTGGTGCTGTTCGGGGTGGGCGTGCTGGTCGCGCTCGTCGTGGCGCTGTGGCTGTTCCAGCGCTCCCTCGACCAGCCCGGCGGTCGCGACGGTCTCGGCACCATGGGCAACGGCATGGGCGTCATGGACAACTTCTTCAGCCCGTCGCGCGCCGACGCCGCCGAGGAGCTCGAGCGCCAGAAGCGGGCCGCCCACGTCATGCCCTCCCCGGACGAGGACGACGAGCTGCGGCACGGCCAGGTACGGCGCAACCCCGACGGATCACCGCGCTCGATCCGCCTCACCCGGCCACCCGAGGACGGCTGAGCGACCTCGGCTCCCCGGGCGTCCGGGTGGCGCGGACGCCCGGCGGCGGGGCGCTCGAGAGGCGCAGGTCACGAAACCGGCCTACCGTCGGTGCATGACCACCGCCCGCACGATCGTCGCCAGCACGCTCGGTTTCTACGTGTTCGTCGGTGCGCAGGCGCTGGACGCGCTGCGCGCCAACGGCCGTCGTCGCTGACGCCTGCCCCTCCTCAGACGCGCATGGCCTCGCGCAGGCCACGCGTCGCGAGCTGGTCGGCCAGCTCGTTGTCGGGCACGCCCGAGTGCCCCTTGACCCAGAACCACTCCACCTCGTGCCGCTCGCAGGCCTGCTTGAGCCGCTTCCAGAGGTCGACGTTCTTGACCGGCTGCTTCGCTGAGGTGCGCCACCCGTTGCGCTCCCAACTGGTCATCCACGACGTGATGCCACCCCGCACGTAGGAGCTGTCGGTGAACAGGTGCACCGTGGAGGGCCGGTTCAGCGTCTCCAGCGCCATGATCGGCGCCATCAGCTCCATGCGGTTGTTGGTCGTGCTCTCGCGCTCGCCACCGCACATCTCCCGCACGTGCGAGCCGTAGCGCAGCACGGCACCCCAGCCTCCCGGGCCCGGGTTCGGCTTGCAGCCGCCGTCGGTGTGGATGAGGACGGGGACGGTGGAGGGTGCGGTCGTCATGGCGTCGCCCATCCTCGCACCTGGTCGCCGGGCCCACGACGGTCGTACCGTGGCGCCATGAGCCTGCACACCGCCGACGAACGTTCCGTGCTCGAGGGGCTGCTCGACGTGCAGCGGGCGGAGATCTCGCTGCTGCTCGACGAGGTCGACGACACCGAGGCGCGCACCCGGCTGGTGCCGTCGGCGACCACGGTGCTCGGGCTCGTCAAGCACGCCGTGTTCGTCGAGCGGGTCTGGTTCCACGCCCGCGTGGCCGGCGTCCCGCGCGAGCATCTCGGCCTCCCCGCCTCGCCGGCCGACAGCTTCGTGCTCACCGACGCCGACACGATCGCGTCGGTCCGCGCCGACTTCGACGAGGCCTGCGACATCTCGCGTGCCGTCGCGGCCGACCACGACCTCGACGAGACCTGGCCGTGGCACGACGGCCCCGTCTCGCTGCGCTACGTCTACGGCCACATGATCGCCGAGCTGGCCCGCCACGCCGGGCACGGCGACATCCTCGTGGAGCAGCTGCTGGCGCGACGGACGTCCGGCGGGGTCTGAGGTCGTTCGTCGAGCGCGCCGGGTCGAGCCTGGCTAGCGTCGGGTCCAGACCTCTGGAGGACCCGTGACCGACGCCGTCGTCGCACTGGCCGTCGTAGGTGCTGCGCACGCGGCCTTCCAGCTGACGGTGTCGGTGGTGGTCTACCCTGCGCTCGCGTCGGTGGGCGCCGACCAGTTCGCGGTGGCGCACGACGCGCACTCGCGGCGGATCGTGGTGCTGGTCGGTCCGCTCTACGCGGCGCTGGTGGTGGTGTGCGGGTGGGCCGTCGTCACCGAGCCACGTCCGCTGGTGCTCGCCGCGGTCGCCGCGCACGGACTGGCGCTGCTCACCACCGCCCTTGTCGCCGCCCCCACGCACGGGCGGCTCGGCACGTCCGGCCCTTCCCCCGTGCTCCTGCGCCGGCTCGCGGTCTCCGACGGGGTGCGCACGTTCGCCGCGGTCGCTGGTCTGGTGCTCGCCCTGCTCGCCCTCGGGTGACGCACGATTGTCCTTCTGCGTGGGCAGCGCTTCTCCCTTCTCGTGGACCGTGCCTCGCGAAGGGAGAATCTCTGCCCCTCAGGTCGCCGTCGCCACCCGTACCCGATTGCCGTCGGGGTCGGTGACCTCGCACTCGCGCGCCCACGGCACCTGCTCGAGGTCGGCGCCCAGGTCGGCGGCGATCCGGTCGACGTCGGGCACCCACAGGTAGACCAGTGCCGGACCGGGCGCGTCACCCGTGTGCTCGGAGAGGTACACCCGGCACCCTTCGCGCACGACGCCGACGAACCGCGGCAGACCCGGTTCGAACACGTGGCGGAACTCCTCGGCGAAACCGAGCCTCGTCCACCAGGGCAACGATGCGTCGACGTCGAGGACGCGCAGGATCGGGACGGCCTGGACGGGTGGGCGGCTCATGGGACGAGCGTCGCACGGCAGTGTCAGGCGGTCCAGGGGTCGACGAGCCGGATGCCGGTGCCGTCGAAGTCGGCGATGTTCCGCGTCGCGCAGGTGGCGCTCGTGACACGGCAGATCGCGGCGATCTGCGCATCCGCCGTGTGGATGGGACGACCGTCGCGCTCGCGCATCGCCAGCACCTCCGCGTACTCGCCGGCAGCGGCGTCGTCGAACGGCAGGATCGCCCGCGTCTCCCGGTACGGCTCGACCGCCGCGTCGATCGCGGCCGAGAGGCTCGTGCGGCGCCGACCGGCCGGCAGCCTGCGCACACCTGCCAGCAGCTCGGCGAGGGTGACCGCGGTGATGGCGACGTCGTCGGTCAGCGACTCCAGCCACGCGAGCACGCGCTCGTCGGGCTCACGCCGCAGGGCCTCGGAGACGACGTTGGTGTCGAGGACGATCACTCGAGGTCCGCCGCGCGGGCCTCGTCGGTGCGACCCGGCAGCCCGACGTCGTCGAACCCGCCTGCCTCCTGCCCCGCCTGCAGCAGGGCGAGCCCGATGTGGGGGCGCCGGGTGGCTCTCGTCAGGATGTCGCGCGCCTCGGCCTCCATCGACCTGCCGTTCTCCCGCGCCTGCTCGGCGAGACGCTTCTTGACGGACTCCTCGAGCCCGCGGACCACGATCGAGGTCACGACGACCACCTCCCCTCGTTGATATCACGAATGATAGCAACGAGGCGAGGACGTGCGGTCCGCCGACCCGAGCCCGGTCGGCTGGGCTTCACGTCGGCCGTCCCCGGCTCAGACGTTGAAGCGGAACTCCACCACGTCGCCGTCGGCCATCACGTAGTCCTTGCCCTCCATCCGGACCTTGCCGGCGGCCTTGGCGTCGTTCATCGACCCGGCCGCGACGAGGTCGTCGAAGGAGACGATCTCGGCCTTGATGAAGCCCTTCTGGAAGTCGGTGTGGATGACGCCGGCGGCCTCGGGGGCGGTGGCGCCCTGCTTGATCGTCCAGGCGCGCGCCTCCTTCGGGCCCGCGGTCAGGTAGGTCTGCAGGCCGAGGGTCGCGAAGCCGACCCGGGCCAGCGCGTCCAGGCCCGGCTCCTCGACGCCCATCTCGGCGAGCATCTCCGCCCGCATCGCCTCCGCCTCCTCGTCGTCGCCGAGCTCGACCAGCTCGGCCTCGCTCTTCGCGTCGAGGAACACGGCCTCGGCGGGGGCGACCAGGTCGCGCATCTTCTGCTTGAGGGCCTCGTCGGCCAGCTCGTCGGCGTCGCAGTTGAACACGAACAGGAACCGCTTCGCCGTCAGCAGGTGCAGGTCGCGCAGGAGCGCGAGGTCGAGGCCCGCCTTGAGCACGCCCGTGCCCGACTCCAGCGCGGCCTGGGCCTTGCGGGCCTCCTCCAGCTGCGCCACGAGCTCCTTGTCCTTGCGCGACTCCTTCTCCAGGCGCGGCACCGCCTTCTCGACGGTCTGGAGGTCGGCGAGGATCAGCTCGGTCGAGATGGTCTCGATGTCGCTGCCCGGGTCGACCTTGCCGTCGACGTGCGTGACGTCCTCGTCGCGGAACACGCGGGTCACCTGGCAGATCGCGTCGGACTCGCGGATGTGCGACAGGAACGCGTTGCCCATGCCCTCGCCCTCCGACGCACCGCGCACGATGCCGGCGATGTCGACGAACTGGACCGTCGCGGGCAGGATCTTGGCCGACCCGAAGATCTCCGCGAGCTTGTCGAGCCGGGAGTCGGGGACACCGACCACGCCGACGTTCGGCTCGATCGTCGCGAACGGGTAGTTCGCCGCGAGGACGTCGTTCTTGGTCAGGGCGTTGAAGAGGGTCGACTTGCCCGCGTTGGGGAGTCCGACGATGCCGATGCTGAGTGCCACGAGGCACCAGCCTACTGGTGCGGGGCGCGGGTCCCGACCGCCGGGAGAGGCAGGACGAAGGCACGCAGCGTGCGGTCGTACCAGTCGTCGCGCAGCCCGAGGTCGGTCATGCCGAGCCGGCGGCAGACGGCCTGCGACGGCGCGTTGTCCGGATGCGTCACGGCGACCACGTGGGGCAGCCCAGCCGACGTGGCCCGCTCCAGGAGCGCCGACGCCGCCTCGGTCGCGTAGCCCCTGCCCCAGGAGCGCGGGTGCAGGTGCCAGCCGACCTCCCAGTCGCCGACACCGCCGCCACGCTCCACGCCCGCCGACGCGGGGATCGGCACGAGCATCACCATGCCCACGGGCGGGGCAGACGCGTCGGGACAGACCGCGAGGATCGCGGCGGCCGGGTGCGTCCCCCTCCGTTCAGGCATGCGCGCGATCCGCGCCTCGGCCTCCTCGACGTCGTGCATGGGCTCGCCGGTACCGCTCCACCGCGCCACCTCCGGCAGCGAGAACCAGCCGAACAGCGCACGGGCGTCGTCCGGCTCGAACGGCCTCAGCAGCAGCCGCTCCGTCTCGATGACGTCGGGAAGCATGCGTCGACCCTATCCGCGCCCGGTGGGCGTGGACTCCGGTGCGACGATGGGCCCATGACCGTCATCAAGATCAACGCGATCACCGTCCCCGCCGAGAACGGCGACGAGCTGGCGCACCGGTTCGCCGCCCGCGCCGGCGCCGTGGACGGGTCGGAGGGGTTCGAGGGCTTCGAGCTGCTGAAGCCGACCGACGACCGCGAGCAGTGGCTCGTCGTCACCCGCTGGCGCGACGAGGAGTCGTTCCAGGCCTGGCTGCAGTCCCCGGCGTTCGCGCACGGGCACCGGTCGGAGTCCGACCGCGCCGGCGGCGAGGAGCCCAAGCCGGTCGCCTCGCACAGCGAGCTCTGGAGCTACACCGTCGCGGGCGGCTCGCCCGGACACGCCTGACGCCCGTCGTTCCAGCGCGTTGCCACGGTTCTGTCGGCGTCATGGCCTAGCGTCGGGTCCATGGCCGCCACCGTGGCAACCGCACGCGTCGGGCTGGCCCCCAACGACGTCGGGGCCCGCCGGACGATCCTGCTCGCGTTCGTGGCGCTCCTGCTCGTCACGCTGCTCGACGTGAGCACCGACGGTCGCCTCGGCGCCGTGTTCTCGGTGGGCTTCGTGCTCACCGCGGTCACCGTGCCGCTCGCGATCGACGTCCGCTCGCTGCTGCCCGCAGGCGTGCTGCCGCCGATCCTGCTGGTCGTGTGCGTGGGGCTCGCGGCCGCGCTGTCGCCCGACGCGGTCGAGGTCGCGGGGCTGCCGGAGGGCACCGGCTGGTTCGGACGCACCCTCACCGGCACGATCGACCGGGGCGTCACGCTCCTCGTGGGCCACGGGCTCGCGCTGCTGACCATCGTCGCGCGCATCCTCCTCGACCCGCACCACCCACGTCGCACCCGCCGGGTGCGCTGACGTGGAGGAGTACCAGCGGCTCAACCGGGCCATGTGGGACAGCCGCGCCGCGCGGCACGCCGCCTCGACGTCCTACGACCTCGACCGGTACCGCCGCGACCCGTCCGTCCTCAGCGACGTCGTGCGCTTCGACCAGCCGCGGCTCGGCGACCTCACCGGACTCGACGTCGTGCACCTGCAGTGCCACATCGGCACCGACACCCTCAGCCTGCACCGCCTCGGCGGACGCGTCACCGGTCTCGACCTCTCCCCCGCCTCCCTCGCCGAGGCCCGACGTCTCGCGGCCGACGTGGGGGCCGAGATCACCTACGTCGAGTCCGACGTCCACGCCGCGCCCGACGTCCTCGGCCGAGGAGCCTTCGACGTCGTCTACACGGGCATCGGCGCGGTGTGCTGGCTGCCGAGCATCGACCGCTGGGCGGCCACCGTCGCGGCGCTGCTGCGCCCCGGTGGACGCCTGGTCTTCCGCGACTGCCACCCGATGCTCGGCACGCTCGAGGTCGTCGACGGGCGGATCGAGCTCGTCTACCCGTACGCCGAGCACGAGCAGCCGCTGGTCTTCACCGACACGGCCTCCTACGTCGACCCCGACGACCACTCGCTCCCCGGGCTGCCGTCGCACGAGTGGTCGCACGGCCTGGCGGAGATCCTCATGGCCCTCCTGGCGCACGGGATGCGGCTCGAGACCGTCCTCGAGCACGACTCCGTCCCCTGGGTCCCCCTGCCGGGCTTCATGTCGCCCCACCCCGACCTGCCGGGCGAGCACCGGCTCACCGACCGACCGGAGCGGTTGGCCGCCAGCTTCACGATCGTCGCGACGCTCAGCCGCTGAGGGCGTCGAGCACCTTCTGCACGCGGCGCGCCCTCGTGTCGTCGCCCTTCGCGTCGGCCACGCTGCGGGCGTGCTCCTTGCGCCGCGAGGGCGCGAGCGCGTCGAAGGCGGCTCGCACGCCGGCGGCGTCCAGCGCCTCGGCGAGCGCCACAGGGACCTCCACCTCGCGCGGCGCGGCGTCGGCCCGCAGCACGACGTCGACGACCTGCCCCACCTCCACACCGAGCTCGGCGCGCGCGGCCTTGCTCAGTCCGACGAGGTTCTCCCCACCCATGCGAGCCAGCCGCAGTCGAGCGGTCGAGGCGCCGATCGTCACGGTGACGGGGAAGGCCTTCGCATCGCCGAGCACGGCGACCTGGTCGTCGGACAGGACGATCGCGGCGGCGGGCCCCCGCGGCTCCACGGTGGTGGTCAGCTGCAGCTCGTCCACGATCTCCTCCTGGGGTCGGCGCCAGCCTAGGACCGCCACAGGACCACGGGGACCAGTTGCCCGTGTCCGACCTGCTGCCTACCGTGGGGCGGACCGGGCCCGCACCGGGCCGTCCTCGGGGGAAGAGGCTGCACCATGACCGCACGACCGACCGTCCGCGCCGTGACCGGGCTCGCCGCGGGGGCTCTCGCGGCCAGCGCGCTCGTCGCCACCACGACGTCCGCCGACGCCGGACCGCGACCGTCCCGACCACCCGCCGCCTCGCCGACCGCCTACGGGTCGGGCGGCGCCGTGGCCTCCGTCGACGCGGAGGCCTCGAAGGTGGGACTGGAGGTGCTGCGTCGCGGCGGCAACGCGGCCGACGCCGCGGTCGCCACCGCGTCCGCCCTCGGCGTGACGGAGCCGTACAGCGCCGGGATCGGCGGGGGGGGCGGGGCCGGGGGGGCAGAAGGCACCGACCCCCC
>NZ_JAMXRU010000074.1 GCF_024124745.1 Aeromicrobium sp. CnD17-E | reverse complement strand
GGGCAGCGCCGCGGAGCGGAGCGGACGGCGCGGGCGGCGGGTGGTGACCACGAGGTCGGCACCTCGGCGCATCGCGTCGTCGACGTCGAGCGCGGCCGTCTCGACCACGGAGGGCGTGGGGTCGTCGTCGCGCAGGCTGGCGAGGAACGGCGAGACGACGTCGGCGAGGGTCGTCGCCGGCGCCGCGATGGTGACCCGGTCGAGGCCGCCCTCGGCCTGCACGCGGGCGGCGGTGCGCAGCGTCTCCGCCGAGGCCAGCACGTCACGGGCCAGCGGCAGGAGGCTGCGTCCGGCGGCGGACAGCACGAGCCGTCCGGCCACCCGCTCGAACAGGTCGACGCCGAGCTCGCGCTCGAGCTGGCGGAGCTGGCGCGAGAGGGCCGGCTGCGTGACGCGCACCCGCTCGGCGGCCGCGCTCACGGTGCCCGCGTCGACCACGGCGACGAAGGACGCCAGCGTCCGCAGCTCCATGACGCCATCCTATGCGCAGCAGGCATGGATGTGATCGTCGATCGGCATTGGACGGCATGGGTAGCACCGGTCGAGACTGGGCACGCCGCATCCACGGCAGCACGCCTGGAACCGTCAGGCCGACCGCGAGAGGACCCGCCATGTCCGTGCCCCAGAGACGTCACCTCACCACCCCGCTCCCCGGACCGCGGTCGCGGGAGCTGATGGCCCGCAAGAGCGCGGCCGTCGCGGGCGGCGTGGGCACGACGATGCCGGTCTTCGCGGCCCAGGCCGGCGGGGGCGTCGTCGTCGACGTCGACGGCAACAGCCTCATCGACCTCGGGTCGGGCATCGCCGTGACGACGGTCGGCAACAGCGCGCCGCGCGTGGTCGCGGCCGTGCAGGAGCAGGTCGCCGCGTTCACCCACACCTGCTTCATGGTGACGCCGTACGAGGGCTACGTCGCCGTCGCCGAGGCCCTCAACCGCCTCACCCCCGGCGACCACGAGAAGCGCTCCGCGCTGTTCAACTCCGGCGCCGAGGCCGTCGAGAACGCGGTGAAGATCGCCCGCGCGCACACCGGCCGCCAGGCGGTGGTCGTCTTCGACCACGCCTACCACGGGCGGACGAACCTGACGATGGCCATGACGGCGAAGTCGATGCCGTACAAGCAGGGCTTCGGGCCGTTCGCCTCCGAGGTGTACCGGGCACCGCTGTCGTACCCCTTCCGCGACGGCGGCCTCGACGGTGCGACCGCCGCGGCACGCGCGCTCGACGTGGTCGAGAAGCAGGTCGGCGCGGTCAACGTGGCCGCGGTCGTCGTCGAGCCCATCCAGGGCGAGGGCGGCTTCATCGAGCCCGCCCCCGGCTTCCTGCCCGCCCTGGCCGGCTGGTGCCGCGAGAACGGCGTCGTCTTCGTGGCCGACGAGGTGCAGACCGGTTTCGCCCGCACGGGCGACCTCTTCGCCTGCGACCGCGAGGGGGTCGTGCCCGACCTCGTCGTGACCGCCAAGGGCATCGCGGGCGGTCTGCCGCTCTCGGCCGTGACCGGCCGCGCCGAGATCATGGACGCACCGCACGCCGGCGGCCTCGGCGGCACGTACGGCGGCAACCCCCTGGCCTGCGCGGCGGCGCTCGCCGCGATCGAGACCGTCGAGCAGGACGGTCTGGTCGAGCGGGCCCGTGCGATGGAGGCGCTCCTGAAGGAGCGCCTGCACGCCCTGCAGGCGCGCGACGCACGGGTGGGCGACGTACGCGGACGCGGAGCGATGATCGCCGTCGAGCTCGTCCGCCCGGGCACCACCGAGCCCGACCCCGACCTCGCACGCGCGGTGTCGGCGGCGGCGCACGCCGAGGGCGTCATCGTGCTCACCTGCGGTACCTACGGCAACGTGCTGCGCCTCCTGCCGCCGCTGGCCATCGACGACACGCTGCTCGGCGAGGGGCTCGACGTGCTCGAGGCGGCCTTCGCCTCCACGCTGGTGGGCGCGGCCCAGTGACCACCTCGACCCAGGAGCCCCCCGTGACCGGAAACCCGCTCGACGACGCCCGCTCGCAGCTGCGCGAGGCGATCGACCTGCTCGGCCTCGACGAGGGCATGTACGAGCTGCTCGCCGCCCCGCGCCGCGAGATCACGGTGAGCATCCCGCTGCGCCGCGACGACGGCAGCGTCGAGGTCATCACCGGCCACCGCGTGCAGCACAACTACTCCCGCGGCCCCGGCAAGGGCGGCCTGCGGTACGCACCCGACGTGAACCTCGACGAGGTGCGTGCGCTCGCCATGTGGATGACCTGGAAGTGCGCGCTGCTCGACGTGCCGTACGGCGGCGCGAAGGGCGGCGTGGCCATCGACCCGCGTCACTACTCGGCAGCGGAGCTGGAGCGCGTCACGCGGCGCTACACGTCGGAGATCGCCCCGCTGATCGGTCCGGCGCACGACATCCCGGCCCCCGACGTCGGCACGGACGAGCAGACCATGGCCTGGATGATGGACACCTACTCGGTGAACTTCGGCCACACCGTGCTCGGCGTCGTGACCGGCAAGCCGATCAGCCTGGGCGGGTCGCTCGGGCGAGCGTCGGCCACGTCGCGCGGGGTGGTCATCGTGGCGCTGCAGGCGCTCGCCCACGTCGGCCTCGACCCCCGTGCCGCGACGGCCGCCGTGCAGGGCTTCGGCAAGGTCGGGCGCGGGGCTGCCCGCTTCCTCGCCGACGCCGGCGTGACCGTGCGTGCGGTGAGCGACCAGTACGGCGGCGTGCAGCACGCCGACGGGCTCGACGTCGCCGCGCTCGAGGCGCACGTCGACGCGACGGGGTCCGTCGTCGGGTTCGCCGGTGCCGAGCCGATCGAGAACGCCGAGCTGCTGGAGCTCGACGTCGACCTGCTGGTGCCGGCCGCGGTCGAGGGCGTGATCCACGGCGGCAACGCCGAGCGCGTCCGGGCGCGGCTCGTCGTCGAGGGGGCCAACGGCCCGACGACGGCCGAGGCCGACGCGGTGCTCGCCGAGCGCGGCGTCGTGGTCGTGCCCGACATCCTCGCGAACGCGGGTGGCGTGATCGTCTCCTACTTCGAGTGGGTGCAGGCCAACCAGGCGTACTGGTGGACCGAGGAGGAGGTCGAGGGACGCCTCGCCGACCGGATGACCGCGGCCTGGCAGCACGTGCTCGAGCACTCCCGGTCCCTCGACCTGACGCTGCGCGCGGCCGCCACGAGCCTGGCCGTCAAGCGCGTCGCCGACGCCCACCTCCAGAGAGGCCTCTACCCGTGAGCTCCCGTACCGACCTGCCCGAGCCCGACCTCTCCCAGCCCGACCTGTCCGGCCTCGACCTGCACCTCATCGACCCCGGCAGCGGCGTGCTGGTCGCCGGGCAGTGGCGCACGGGCGGCAACGGCACCTTCGACGTCGTCGACCCGGCCGACCTGACGGTCGTGGCGCAGGTGTCCGACGGCGACGTCGCCGACGCGACCGCCGCGGTCGACGCGGCGGAGGCCGCCCTCGTCACCTGGCGCCGCACGGCGCCGCGCGAGCGGTCGGTCGTGCTGCACCGTGCCTTCGAGCTGATGCACCGCGACGTCGACCGCCTCGCCGCGCTGATCGTCAGCGAGAACGGGAAGTCGCTCCCCGACGCGCGCGGCGAGGTCGTGTACGCGGCCGAGTTCTTCCGCTGGTTCGCGGAGGAGGCGGTGCGCCCGCACGGCGCCTACGGCTCCTCCCCGGCCGGCGGCACGCGCACGATCGTCACGCACCGCCCGGTCGGCGTGGCTGCGCTCGTGACGCCCTGGAACTTCCCCGCGGCGATGGCCACCCGGAAGATCGCGCCGGCGCTCGCCGCCGGCTGCACCGTCGTGCTCAAGCCGGCGGCCGAGACGCCGCTGACCGCGCTGGCGGTCGCCCGTCTGCTCGCGGAGGCCGGCGTGCCCGACGGCGTCGTCAACGTCGTCCCCACCACCGACGCGGCAGGCGTCGTCGGCCACTGGCTGGCCGACCCGCGCGTCCGCAAGATCTCGTTCACGGGATCCACCCGGGTGGGCTCGATCCTGCTGGGGCAGGCGGCCGAGCGCGTCGTCAACGCCTCGATGGAGCTGGGCGGCAACGCGCCGTTCGTCGTGGCCGACGACGCCGACCTCGAGGCTGCCGTGGCCGGGGCGATGGTCGCCAAGTTCCGCGGCGGCGGGCAGGCCTGCACGGCCGCGAACCGCTTCTACGTGCACGCCGACGTCGTCGACGCGTTCGTCGAGCGCCTCGGCGCCGAGGTCGAGCAGCTGACGGTCGGCCCCGCTCGGTCGGGCGCGGCGGTCGGTCCGCTGATCTCCGCGGCCGCCGTCGAGACGCTCGCCGACGTGGTCGCCGACGCCGTGGTCGCCGGGGCCCGGATCAGCCACCAGGCACCCGTCCCCGACGCACCGGGCCACTTCTTCGCGCCGACCGTGCTGGTCGACGTCCCCGCCGACGCCGCGATCCTCGACCACGAGCTGTTCGGTCCGGTCGCGCCGATCGTCACGTGGCGCACCGACGAGGAGCTGCTCGCCCTCGTGAACGCGAGCGAGATGGGGCTGGCCTCCTACGTCTTCTCCCGCGACCTGCAGCGCGCGATCCGCCTCGGCGAGGCGTTCGACGCCGGCATGGTCGGCGTGAACCGCGGACTCGTCTCCGACCCCTCCGCCCCGTTCGGCGGCGTGAAGCAGAGCGGCCTCGGCCGCGAGGGCGCCCGCGAGGGACTGGCGGAGTACACCGAGACGCAGTACCTCAGCGTCGACTGGCCGGGCTGACCCGACGATTCACGCCGGCGTGGCGGGGAACGATGCAGGCATGAGCGCACCGCAGACCGTCACCCCACGCCACCTCCGCAACCTCCTCGCCGCGTCGCCGGACTGCTTCCTCGGCCTCGTCGAGGGCGAGGTCAGGGTCGTGGACGGAGGCGACGACGAGGGAGCCCTCGAGATCGTCTCCGCCGCCGACCTGCGCGACCGGGTCGGCGACGACCCGGACGACCACGTGCTGGAGGACGAGGCGGAGTCGCTCACCGTCGCCACCCAGCAGCGCGGCGGGTAGGCGGGTCGGCGGACGTCCGACTGCAGGCCGACGAGTCGGACCGGCGGACCGACGCCGCGATCAGAGCTTCTCGAACACCATCGTCGCCTGGATGCGGTCGCCACCACCGAAACCACCGCTCTCGGCGGAGGCGGTGGTGATCGTGTGCAGGCGGTAGCCCTTCGCGGCCTGCGCGTTGATCGCGTTCTCGAGCTCGGCGAGGTTCCCCGACCTCGAGCTGAGCAGCTTCTCCTTGAGCGTCACCTGCAGGACCACGTAGTTCATCGTCGACACCTCTCGTCGCGGGAGCGCGACGGTCGCGGTCCTCAGCGGATGTCTACCGCTGCCAGGGGTCCGGGCGTGGCCGAACGGACGAAGATCCGGCGAATCCCGGGGTGCGCGTTTCGGCCCAGTCGATGGGACGGATGGCTGGCGGAGGCCCGGGGTCTACTTCTGGAACCTTCTCCCTCGCGGGACCCGTGGCAACCCTTACCGTCCAGTCGGCCAGCTGAGCATCGACGACTCTACCCTCGTACCGTCGTCACGACGTATCCGAAGCGGTTGGCCACGACGGCCCTTCCCGTCCTACCGCCGACGTTGACGTCGAAGGCATACGTCCCTCGCCAGTCGTACTTCGTGTTCTTGCTGTGACTCGAGCAGCTCCAGTGGAACTCGTAACCCGCTCCTACGCCCCGCTTGTCGTAGGTGCAGTTCACCGGTGTTCTCCTTCCCACGGCGGTCACACCACCGACAGCCACCGCTCTCAGACCGCTCGAGAGCCTGAAGTGGAACTGGACGGGAAGCTTGGAGTTGGCGTAACGGACCTGCGCCGTGAACCTCCCCTGAGAGTCGCTCGCCGTGAACGTCGGTGAGTCGAGCGTCAAGGTCTTGTATCCCCCGACCGCTTCGCTCGCCATGACGGTTGCACCATCGGCTGATTGAACGGACATCGTCGCGCAGCGGTCGTCGCCCGCCCCGACATCCTCTGCAACTTCAAGCGCATCGCGCGCAGTCCCATGGTCCAGTGTGATGGCAGACCAAACTCACGTCGACCGTCAAGATCCAGGAGCTCAGACGGGACGGACGTCCCACGTCGACGCCGACCCGCGCACGTGCTCGAACACCAGGCTCGTCTCGGTCGACGTGAACTCCCGCGAGGCGCTGAGGTGGTCGATGACGAAGGCGCGCAGGGCGTCCGGCGACGGGAGCGCCACCTGGATGAGGAAGTCGTCGTCGCCGGAGAGGAAGAAGACGTTGAGCACGCCGGGGAGGGCGGCGAGCCGGGGCGCGACCGTCCCGATGTCGGCGCGGGCCGCCGGCTGCAGCCGCACGGCGATCATCGCCTGGATCGGCCGGCCGACGGCAGCCGGGTCGAGGTCGGCGTGGAAGCCGCGGACCACCCCGCTCGACACCAGGCGGCGCAGACGCAGCGAGCACGTCGAGGGCGCGATGCCGACCCGCTCGGCGAGCACGTTGTTCGGAACGCGGGCGTCATCGGCGAGCACGTCGAGGAGTCGACGGTCGATGTCGTCGAGCGTGACGGCGCGCGCGCCGGTCGCGCTCGTTCCCGAGCCGTTCGACGGACCGCCCGAGACACCAGCCATGGACGAACGATAGTCGGCACCGGCGCCCCATCTCGACGATCGTGCGGACTTTTCTCCGACCCGGGACAGGAATCCCCAGGATGGTCACCACCAGTCGATCGTCGAAGGAGTGCCATGCGCGTCGGAGTGCCGAAGGAAGTCAAGAACCACGAGTACCGCGTGGCCCTCACGCCCGTGGGCGTCCACGAGCTCGTGGCCCACGGGCACGACGTGCACGTGCAGAAGGGCGCAGGTCTTGGCTCGTCGATCACCGACGAGGAGTACGAGCGGGCGGGCGCACGCCTCCTCGACCGCGCGGAGGACGTCTGGGGCGAGGCCGAGATGGTGCTCAAGGTCAAGGAGCCCATCGCGTCGGAGTACCCGCTGCTGCGCGACGACCTGACCCTCTTCACCTACCTGCACCTCGCAGCCGACCGTCCCCTCACCGAGGCGCTCGTCGAGGCCGGCACCACCGGCATCGCCTACGAGACCGTGCAGCTGCCGAGCGGCGGCCTCCCGCTGCTGTACCCGATGTCGGAGGTGGCCGGGTGCCTCGCCCCGCAGGTCGGCGCGCACTCGCTGCTCAAGGCGCAGGGCGGACGCGGCGTGCTGCTGGGCGGCGTGGGCGGCGTCGCCAACGCCAAGGTCGTGATCATCGGCGCGGGCGTCTCCGGCCAGAACGCCGCCAACATCGCGCTCGGCATGGGCGCCGACGTCACCCTCCTCGACACCGACCTCGAGAAGCTGCGCATGTCGTTCTGGCGCTACAACAACCAGGTGCACGGGCTCGCGTCCTCGACGTACGTGCTGGAGGAGCAGGTCCGCCAGGCCGACCTCGTCATCGGCGCGGTCCTGGTCGCCGGTGCGGCCGCCCCGAAGCTGGTCAGCAACGACCTCGTCGCGCAGATGAAGCCGGGGTCGGTGCTCGTCGACATCGCCGTCGACCAGGGCGGCTGCTTCGAGGACACGCGCCCGACCACGCACGACGACCCCACCTTCACGGTGCACGGCTCGACGTTCTACTGCGTGGCGAACATGCCCGGCGCGGTCCCGCACACGTCGACCTACGCGCTGACCAACGCGACGCTGCCGTACACGGTGGCGCTCGCCGACCGGGGCTGGCGCGACGCGCTGCGCGCCGACGCCAGCCTCGCCCTGGGCCTCAACACCCATGCCGGCTCGGTGACCAACGTCCCCGTCGCCGAGGCCCACGGACTCACCCCGGCGTCGCTCGAGGAGGCGCTGGCCTAGACCCTCCCCGATTCGGAACGTCATCGCCCCTTTTCGTCGCGAGAAGGGGCGATGACGTTCCGAAACGGGGGGCCGGCTCAGGCGGGCTCGGGCTCGGGCTCGTCCAGCAGGTCGGAGCGCTCCACGAAGTCGCGGGAGAGCGTCTTGTAGCCCTCGTGGTCGAACAGGACCGTGAGGTGCTCGGCGTCGGCGTCGACCACCGCGCCCGGGCCGAAGGTCGGGTGCTCCAGGTGGGCGCCGTGGGTGCCCGCGTCCGCGGACTCGACGACGCCGCCGAGGCAGCGGTCGCAGACACCGCAGTCGTCGGCCTGCTGGCCGAAGTAGCCCGCGACCCACGACCAGCGGCAGCGTCGGGTCTCCGCGTACTCGCGCACCATCTCGACCCGTGACTCCTCGAGTCGACGCCGCTCCTCCGCGCGCTCGACCAGCTGCCGGGGCCTGACGTCGTCGAGGGCCTCGTCGGGGTCGAGGAGGTTCAGCACCCGTGCCGCCGTGGGCCGACCCACGCCGGCGGACTCCGCGACGTCACGCGGATCGGTGCCGACGTCGCGCGCCGCGCGCAGCACCTTCGAGACCGTGCTCCGCTTCGGCACCGCGGCGGCGAAGAACCGTCCGAGCGCGCGGTCCTCGGGGCGGTGCACGAGGGTGGCGACGGCAGGCTCGCCGTCGCGCCCGGCACGGCCGGCCTCCTGCACGTAGGTGTCGACCGACGCCGGCGCCCCCGCGTGCACCACCGAGCGGACGTCGGGCTTGTCGATGCCCATCCCGAACGCCGACGTCGCCACGACGACCTCGACCTCGTCGGCGAAGAAGGCGTCCTGCACCTCCTGGCGGCGCCTGCGGGACAGGCCGGCGTGGTACGCCGCGGCGTCGCGCCCGTCCGCGACCAGCAGGTCCGCCACCTCCTCCGCAGCCCGCCGCGTGCGCGTGTAGACGAGAGCCGCGCCGTCGGCCACGCACTCGAGCACCTGACGACGCACCGCCTCGTCGTCGGACGCCTGCCGGACCCGCAGCTCCAGGGTCGGCCGGACGATCGACGTCGAGACCAGGGTCGGGTCGTGCATGCCGAGCCGCCCGGAGATCGACTCGAGCACGGGCGGCGCGGCCGTGGCGGTCAGCGCCAGGCGAACCGGTCGGCCCGCACCCTCACCGTCGGGGCCGTCCCCGCCCGTCTCGTCGAGCCGCGAGACGAGGTCGCCCAGGCGGAGGTAGTCGGGCCGGAAGTCGTGCCCCCACTCCGACACGCAGTGCGCCTCGTCCACCACGACCAGCCCGGGAGGGCAGGCGGCGAGCGCGTCGGCGACCTCGTCGTTGGCCAGCTGCTCGGGCGAGAGGTAGAGGTAGTCGACGGAGCAGCCCGCGACGTCGTCGAGCAGCGCCTGACGCCTCCGCCCCCGCACCGAGCCGTCGAGGCGCTCGGCGCGGATCCCCTCGGCCTGCTCGGCGTGCGCCTGCTGGTCGGCCTGCAGCGCCAGCAGCGGCGACACCACCAGCGTCCAGCCGCCCGCGCACCGTCCGGCGACGAGGTAGACCAGCGACTTGCCCGACCCGGTCGGGGCGAGCACGACCGTGTCACGCCCCGAGCACACCGCGTCGATCGCGTCGGCCTGCCAGTCCTCGAGGTGCTCCACGCCGAACTGGCGGGCGATGTCGTCGTGCGTGCAAGGCGTCGTCCCCGTCATGGGTCGACGGTAGGTCGGGTCGGGCGGGCCCGCCCCTCGACGCCGACGTCAGCGACCCGCCGGCGTCAGGCGCGCGGATAGGCCGAGCAGCGCTCGCACCGGCTCATCAGGTCGTGCTCGCAGGTGAGCACGTGGGTGAGGAAGGCCTCGGCCGCGTCGAGCTCGGCCCTCTGGCGCCGCAGGTGCTCGAGGTGCTGCGCGATGACGTCGTCCCGCCCCTGCGCGTCGCGGTGCAGGACCAGCCGGATCTGCCACAGGCGCAGGCCGACGCGCTGGCACGACCGGACGATCTCGAGACGGTGCAGGTGCTCGTCGGTGTAGACGCGGTGCCCGGCAGGCGTGCGGTCGGGCACGACAACGCCCTCGTCCTCCCAGTGCCGCAGGACGTGGGCTGCGACGCCGACCCGCTCGGCGGCTGCTCCGACTCTCACAGGACCATCGTGCCACCTTGACTTCAGGTCGACCTGAAGTCCTAGCGTGCGACGCATGTCCCCTCCCGGCCGTCTTCCAGCACCGCGGTACGTCGACCTCGACGGGGTCCGCGTCGCCACCTACGTCCTCGAGCCGTCACGGGGCGAGCCCGTCGGCGACGTCGTCCTGTGCCACGGCACTCCGTGGTCGGCAGCGGTGTGGGCGCCCGTCGCGCACGCGCTCGCGGCGACGCACCGCGTGCTGCTGTGGGACATGCCCGGCTACGGCGCCTCGATCCCCACGGGTCCCCCCGGGCAGGACCCGGTGGTCGACCTCGAGGCACAGCGACGTCGGCTCGCGGCGCTCCTGCGGCACTGGGACCTGAGGGCCCCGCACGTCGTCGCCCACGACGTCGGGGGCGCTGTCGCCCTCGGGGCCCACCTGCTCGAGGGGTCGGTGCTCGCGTCGCTGTACCTGCTCGACGTCGTCACGCTCGACCCGTGGGGCTCGCCGTTCTTCCGGCTGGTCGCGACGCACGAGGACGTGTTCGCCGCCCTGCCCGGGACGCTCCACGCGGCACTGGTGCGCGAGTACGTCGCGGGCGCCGTCGCCGGGTCGCTCGACGCGCGACAGGTGGACGAGCTCGTCGCCCCGTGGACCACCCCGCACGGCCAGCGCGCCTTCTACGCGCAGGTCGCGCAGCTGGACCCCGCCCACACGCGGCCGGTCGCCGAGCGGCTCGGCCGAACGCGCTGCCCGGTGCGCGTCGGGTGGGGCGAGCACGACCCGTGGATCCCGCTGGCGCAGGCGACCGAGCTCGCGCACCGGCTCCCGGGCACCGTCGACGTGCTCACGGTCGACGGAGCCGGCCACCTGGTGCCGCTCGAGGCGCCGGACCTCCTCGCCGCCGACCTCAGGCGCTGGCTCGATCAGGTCGGATGACCGCACCGGCGTCGCGGAAGGGCCCGGAGAACCCGACGGCCCCGGCGGGCTCTCGCCCGACGGGGCCGTCGGTTCCAGCGTCTGGCGCTGTGGCAGGTAGAGGATTCGAACCTCTGAAGGCAATGCCGGCTGATTTACAGTCAGCTCCCTTTGGCCGCTCGGGCAACCTGCCAAGGGTGTCGACCACCGAGGTGGGCAACGACGAGAAACCATACCGCAGGCGGCACGCCGCCACCCAACCGGATCCGTCCTGCCGAGGGGTTGACAACCTACAACCATATGGTTGTAGGTTGTCGTCATGAGCAGCGAGCAGGACGAGGACCGGGCCGACGCCCTGTTCCACGCCCTGGCCGACCGGACCCGACGCGACATCCTGCGCCGCGTCCTGGCCGGCGAGCACTCCGTGAGCACCCTCGCCGAGCGCTACCCCATGAGCTTCGCGGCCGTGCAGAAGCACGTCGCGGTGCTCGAGCGCGCCGGCCTCGTCACCAAGCGACGGGTCGGCCGCGAGGCGCTCGCGAGCGGCGACGTCGAGGCCGTCCGATCCGTCGGCACGCTGCTCGACGAGCTCGAGCACGTGTGGCGCGGACGCGTCGCGCGCATCGACGACCTCCTGCTCAGCCCGCCCGACGACCCCCAGCACGCCACCGCACCCACCCCGGAGGAGACCTGACATGCCCGTCACCGACGTCCAGAAGGACCTGGACCAGCGCACGCTGACCATCACCGCCGAGTTCGCCGCACCCGTCGAGCGGGTGTTCGGCATCTACGCCGACCCGCGCCAGCTCGAGCGGGTGTGGGGACCGCCCTCCTTCCCCGCCACCTTCGTCGACCACGACCTCAGCGAGGGCGGCAGGATCACCTACTACATGACCGGCCCCGAGGGACAGCGCTTCGGCGGCTGGTGGGAGGTGACCGCCGTCGACGCCCCGCACGGCTTCGACTTCCGCGACGGGTTCGCCGACGACGACCTCCAGCCCGTCGAGGGCATGCCGGTCTCGACCAACACCTACCGCTTCGAGCCGATCGACGGCGGCACGCGCGCCGTCTACACGTCGACCTACGCGACGCTCGAGGCACTGCAGCAGGTCATCGACATGGGCGTCGAGGAGGGCAGCCGCCTGGCGATCGACCAGATCGACGTGCTGCTCGCCGCCTGAGCGACGACCGGGCGCGGACGAGCGCCTAGGCTGAGGGGTGGGACCTGCGGGTCCCACCCCTTCGCCGTCCCGACACCCACCAGGAGAGAACCCGTGGCCGACTCCTCGTTCGACATCGTCAGCAAGCTCGATCGCCAGGAGGCCGACAACGCGCTCAACCAGGCGATGAAGGAGATCTCCACGCGCTACGACTTCAAGAACACCGGGGCCCTGCTGGAGTGGAAGGGCGAGGAGGGCATCGAGATCACGGCCAACGCCGACGAGCGGGCCCTCGCCGTCCTCGAGGTGTTCAAGGAGAAGCTCATCAAGCGCGGCATCAGCCTCAAGGCGCTCGAGACCGGCGACCCGCGCCAGAGCGGCAAGGACGTCAAGATCAACGGCAGCTTCAGCCAGGGCATCAGCACCGAGCAGGCCAAGAAGGTCTCCAAGCTGATCCGCGACGAGGGTCCGAAGGGCGTCAAGGTGCAGGTGCAGGGCGACGAGCTGCGCGTCACCAGCAAGAAGCGCGACGACCTGCAGGAGGTCATCGCACTGCTCAAGGGTGCCGATCTCGACTTCCCGCTGCAGTTCGTCAACTACCGCTGACGCACCGCCGCGCGACGCAGCGCCCCCGCCGGACCAGGTCCGACGGGGGCGCTCTGCTGCGCGGGGTGCGACGCGGGTGTCAGCGATCGACGCGCACGACCGACTTGTCCTCGGCGATCTCGACGGTGACGTCGTCGTCGTTGCCGAGGTCGACCTCGACCTCGTAGGCGTGGTCGCGGTCGTCGCTGTACTCGACGTCCGTGACCCGGCCCTCGCCGACCTCGTCGAGCGCGATCTTCTCCAGCTCGCTGCGCAGGGCGGCGTCGTCGACCGGGCCGTCGAGCGGTGCGGCGGAGGTCGAGGCGTCGGCCGTGGCCGCCGGGGCCGACGTCGCGGCGGGACGGACGTCGTCGTCATCGTCGTCCGAGCCGCAGGCGCTCACGCCGAGCGCGAGGACGAGGGCAGTGGTGGTCGCGGCGAGGGCGCGCAGGGTCGTCATGGAGAGCTCCTTCGTTCGGTGGATGGCCCTCATCGAACCGACGAACCGTGAGAACCGCATGACGAACGGATGAGAGCGTTCTCACGCAGCCGCCCGAGCGGCCACCCTCCCTCGCGTCCACGGCCACACCAGCAGCGCCCAGACCGCGGCGACCACGACGATCTCGACCGCCACGTACCAGGGCCACGCCGGGAGCACGTCGAGCAGCGACGCCCGGTTCGGCTTGCCGTTGAGGTAGCCGTAGTTGGTGTCCATCAGCGCGTTGTAGGTCATCACCGACGCCGCCCAGACCAACGTGACCACCACCGTGCGGCGGTAGGTCGCCCACGTCGGCAGCACGCGCAGTCCGACGACGAGGTACACCGCCGCCCACACGATCAGCACGTGCATGGCCCAGAACATGATGAAGCGCGGCTCGGGCCAGTTCGACGACAGGTCGGGCGTGGCCATGCCCTGCGTCGTCAGCGTGAGCCCCCACAGGTAGGTGACGGTGGAGGTCAGGCGCGAGCGCGTCCACAGCGCGTGCACCGCGAACATCCACGCGAGGTCGCACAGCTGGAACGGCAGGGACGTGCGCGGGTTCCACTCGTCGGGCAGGAGCTGCAGCACCTGCAGCGGGACGGTGACGGCCACGATGCCGAGCGCCAGCACCCGGCTCGTCGTCGCCTCCGCGGTCGTGCCACGGACCCGACGCCCGAGGAGCACCACCGGGACCAGGCCGATCGCGAACAGCGCGAGGACGACCAGGTGGCTCGTGCCGTACGCCTGGAAGTCGCCCGAGGCCAGCAGCGTGGTGCCGTCGATGTCCACGCGCGCAGCGTAGCCCGGTCAGGTGGCGCGGCGGGCGATCGTGACCGCGAAGTCGGCGCCCTCGCCGAGCGGCCGCAGGTCCCACGTGGAGAAGCGTTGCTCCACCGCGAACCCGGCGGCCGCGAGGTGGTCGTCGAGGTCGGCGAGTCCGTAGTGGCGGTCGAGCCGGAAGCCGAGCACGAGCGCACCGTCGTCGGCCACGTGGCGGGCGAGGTTCGCGACCACCCGCTGCTCCGTGCCGGGCGCGAGGAAGACCATCACGTTGCCCGCCGTGACGACGACGTCGAACGTCGCGCCGAGGTCGACGTCGAGCAGGTCGGCGACCAGCCAGGTCGGGCCAGGACGCCTGGCGCGGGCCTCGGCGACGAGCACCTCGTCGGCGTCGACGCCGGTGACGTCGTGGCCGCGTCGGTGCAGGGTCCCGCCCAGCCGCCCGGCACCGCACCCGGCGTCGAGCACGCGGGAGCCGCGCGGCGCCAGCGCGTCGACGAGACGCGCCTCCCCCTCCAGGTCGGCCCCCTCCGCCGCGAGGTCGCGGAAGCGGTCGCGGTACCACGTGGAGTGGTTCTCGTCGGTGTCGGTGAACCAGCGCGGCGTCGGCATGGGTCCATGGTCGCGCAGGTCGACCCTCGCCGAGCAGGGGCGTTTGCGTGGGGCCCCACCCAAACCCGCTCCCCCCACCGCGAACATCCGCCCCAACCGCACGTTTGCGTGGGGCCCCACGCAAACGCGCACTGGCGGCGGGCCTAGGCTGCGCTGGTGGCGGAGGTGGAGGAGCGGACCGGGAGCGGGTTGCCGTACGGGATCGGGGCGTACCTCTGCTGGGGGCTCTTCCCGCTCTACTGGCCGCTGCTGGAGCCGGCGGGACCGCTGGAGGTGCTCGCGCACCGCATCGTCTGGTCGCTGGCGTTCGTGCTCGTGCTCATCGGCGTCACCCGACGCTGGGGCCGCTTCCGCGACATCGCCCGCGACCGCACGCTCATGCTCTTCCTCGCGCTCGCGTCGGTGACCATCGCCCTCAACTGGGGCGGGTTCATCTGGGGCGTCACGAACGGGCACGTCATCGAGACGTCGCTCGGCTACTTCATCAACCCGCTCGTCACCGTGCTGCTCGGCGTGCTCGTGCTCAAGGAGACGCTGCGGCCCGCGCAGTGGGTCGCCGTCGGCATCGGGTTCGTCGCCGTCGTCGTCCTCACCGTCGACTACGGACGCCTGCCGTGGATCGCGCTGCTCGTCGCCGGCTCGTTCGCCACGTACGGCTTCCTCAAGAAGCGGGCCTCGCTCGGCGCGTTCGAGGGGCTCGGCATGGAGACGCTGATCCTCGCGCCGTTCGCGCTCGCGTTCCTCCTCGTCCTGCAGCTCCGCGGCGACCTCACGTTCGGGCACGCGGGGGCCGGCAACGCCGCCCTGCTGGCCGGTACCGGCGTCGTGACGGCCATCCCGCTGCTGATGTTCGCCGCCGCCGCCACCCGGCTCTCGCTCACGACGATCGGCCTGCTGCAGTACCTCGGCCCGTTCATCCAGTTCCTGCTCGGGCTGTTCGTGTTCCACGAGGCCATGAGCACGGCGCGCTGGATCGGGTTCGCGCTCGTCTGGGCGGCGCTCGTGATCTTCACCGTCGACGCGATCACGAGCCGACGTCGAGCACCGCGGCCGGTCGTCACCGCCTGAGCGGCGGCGCGGCGGTCAGGCGACCCGGTCGGCCAGGCTGTCGCAGAGCGCCTCGAGGGCGCGGCGGGCCGGCACGTCGGGCAGGTCGGCCAGCA
>NZ_JAMXRU010000073.1 GCF_024124745.1 Aeromicrobium sp. CnD17-E | reverse complement strand
GACGTCGTCCACAGCACCGGCGAGCGCGCCCGTCGGCTCGGCTTCGCCGTCCGCGACCGCGGCGAGGACGCCGTCTGGGCCGTCCGCGACTACCGCGTCCCCACCGTCCCGCCGCTCGGCGCGTCCGTCGTCACCGGGCTGGTGGCCGGTCTGCTGGTGACCGCCGGCGGCTGGCTGTGCCTCGAGCTGTTCAGCGCCGTCCGCGGCACGTCGGCAGGCGGGGCAGTCTGGGGCCTGCTCGCCGTCCTGGTCGTCGTCGGCGTCGCCGGCGAGCTGGGCGCCCGCTTGCTGCGGGCGTTCGGCGTGCAGCAGGCACGCCCCGTGCTGGCGCTGTCGGTGCTGCTCGTGGCGATCGTGGTCATGCTCGCGTTCCTCGAGCCGGTCGACGGGCCCTGGGCGTGGCTGATCGTCCCGGGCCTCATGGTCGTCACCGTGCCGCTCGTGCAGCGGCTGCTCGTCTGGGCGGCCACCGACGTGCCGCCCGACGACGCCCACCGCTGACCCGACCCGTCCGCCGTCCAGGAGGCCGCGCCGCCATGCCCGAGACCCCCGAGGTGCTCTGGAGCCCCGACCCCGCCGCCACCCCGCGCATCGCGGCGTTCGCCACGTCGGTGGGGGTCGACCCGCACGACTACGACGCCCTCTGGCGCTGGTCGGTCGAGGAGCCCGACGCGTTCTGGCAGGCCGTCTGGCGGTTCTTCGACGTCCCGGGCGACGGGTCGCCGACCCCGGCGCTCGCCGACGCCTCGATGCCCGGGGCCGTGTGGTTCCCCGACGTCCGGCTCAACTACGCCGAGGCAGCGCTGCGGCTGCCCGGTCGCGCCGACGACGACGTGGTCGTCGTCGGGCGCTCGCAGTCGCGGGACGACGTCCGGCTGACCGCCGCCCAGCTGCGCGACCAGGTCGCGCGGGCGCGGGCCGGGCTCGTCCGGGCCGGCGTCGGTCGGGGCGACCGGGTCGCCGCCTACGCGCCCAACGTGCCCGAGACGCTGGTGCTGCTCCTCGCCGCGGCCAGCCTGGGCGCGGTCTTCAGCTCCTGCGCACCGGAGTTCGGCGTGCAGAGCGTCGTCGACCGCTGGCAGCAGACGGAGCCCGTGCTCGTGCTCGCCGTCGACGGCTACCGCTACGGCGCCAAGACCGTCGAGCGCCGGGCCGAGGTCGAGCGGATCGTCGAGGCGCTGCCCAGCGTGCGCACGCTCGTCTGGCTGCCCTACCTCGACCCCGACGCGCCCGCGCCAACCGCCGCGACCACCTGGGACGCGCTCCTCGCCGAGCCCGGCGAGCTCGCGTTCGAGCGCCTGCCCTTCGACGCGCCGCTCTACGTGCTCTACTCCTCGGGCACGACCGGACTGCCCAAGCCGATCGTCCACGGCCACGGCGGCATCACGGTGGAGCACCTCAAGGCGCTCGGCCTGCAGCACGACCTCGGCCCCGACGACGTCTTCCTCTGGTTCTCCACGACCGGCTGGATGATGTGGAACCTGCTGGTGTCCGGCCTGCTGACGGGCTCCACCGTCCTGCTCTGGGACGGCAACCCCGCGCACCCGGGCCTCGACCGTCTCTGGCGCGACGCCGCCGAGCTCGGGGTGACCTACTTCGGCACCTCCGCGCCCTACCTCCTGCAGTGCCGCAAGCAGGGGCTGCGACCCCGCGACATTGTCGACACGTCGACCCTTCGAGCGGTCGGCTCGACCGGCGCACCGCTGCCGGCCGAGGGATTCCGGTGGGTGTACGACGCCGTCGGCGAGCACGTCCACCTGCAGTCCGTCTCCGGCGGGACCGACGTCTGCTCGGCGTTCGTCGGCGCCTCTCCCACCGTCCCGGTCTACGCCGGCGAGATCTCGTGCCGCAGCCTCGGCGCCGCCGTCGAGGCTTACGACGAGCACGCGCGGCCGGTCGTCGGCTCCCTGGGCGAGCTGGTGATCACCGCTCCTCTCCCGTCGATGCCCGTCAGCTTCTGGGGCGACACCGACGGTTCGCGGTACCGCGCCGCCTACTTCGAGGACATCCCCGGCGTGTGGCGCCATGGCGACTGGATCACGATCACCGAGCGCGGCACGTGCACCATCACCGGGCGCAGCGACGCCACCCTCAACCGCGGCGGCGTGCGCCTCGGAACGAGCGAGTTCTACACCGTCGTCGAGAGCCTTCCGGAGGTGGCCGACAGCCTCGTGGTGCACCTCGAGGACACCGCCGACGACGATCGCGGCGACGGCGCCGGCACGCTGCTCCTCTTCGTCACGCTCGCCGACCCCGACGGCACCGACGTCGACGAGCTCCGACGTACGGTCGCGCGCGAGCTGCGCGAGCGGCTCTCGCCGCGTCACGTGCCCGACGAGCTGCACGTGGTGCGCGCCCTGCCGCGCACGCTGTCGGGCAAGAAGCTCGAGGTGCCGGTGAAGAAGATCCTGCGGGGCGTGCCCGCCGACCAGGCCGCCACCCGCGGCGCCCTCGAGGACCCCGCGGCGCTGGACGACGTGGCCGCGATCGCCCGGGAGCGGTGAGCTCGTGACCCGCGGTCTCGTCTCCTGCCTGCTGCTCGCCGGGTTCCTCCTGCCGGTGGGTACGGCGATGGCGCTCAGCGACCCCGACCCCGGCGTCCGGCTGCTCGGCGCCACCCTCCTGCTCTGCGGTCTGCTCTTCCTGCTGCCCCTCCCGCTCCTGCGACCGGCGCCGCGACCACCGGCGGTCACCCGCGACGGCGGCACGACGACGGTCCATGGCAGCCCGCTGATCCAGCGGCTCGCCCTCGCGGCGGCCGTGCTGGTCACCCTCGCGGCCACGACGATGACCGGGGCGCTGTCGAGCCCCGCCGTGCTCGACGGCGGCACGAGCCGCCGGCCGACACCCCTGTTCTTCCTCGTGCTGTGGGCCGGGGCGGTGTGGGCCTGGTTCGTCGTCGTCCGTGGCCGCAACCGGCAGGACCTGCGGATCGCCGGCGGCGAGGTCACGCTGACCCGCGGCCGCGAGCAGCTCACGTGCCAGGTGACGCGCGCCCAGGTGGCGGTGGGTCAGGGCACGCCCTCCGCCCGGAACACGGTGCAGGTCGGCTCCGGCGTCGCCCCGGGGTTCACGGTCGGCGCCCGGCACTTCGGCACGTCCGCCCCGGAGCTGGCCGAGGCGATCCGCGCCGCGCTGCGACGCTGACGTCCGAAGAACCGGCAATCTTTTCCGAAATGTGTCTCGGGTTGCGGAACCGCCCCTAGGCTGTAGCCGCCTGCGGTCACTCCCGACCGCACTCGTGAACGGACATCCCCTTGCGCAAGCTCACCCCGCTCCTGCTGGCTGCCGCCCTCGGCGTCGGCTCGACCCTCAGCCTCGTCGCTCCGGCCCAGGCCGCGACCGTCGTCTCCGTGAAGAAGATCGCCAACCCCGCCCCGGGCGAGATCGGCACCACCGCCACCATCAAGCCGTCGGTGTCGGTGTCGAAGAACGTGCGCGTCTCCTCCTCGCTCCTGAACGTCAGCCTCGACGGCAAGGCCGTCGTCCGCAACCAGAAGTCGGCCACGCTCAAGCGCACCGCGCTCAGCGTGACCTACAACGTCTCGACCGTGGTCAAGTACCGCGTGCGCGACAGCAAGGGCAAGCTCGGCCCGACGCGCCAGAAGAGCCTGCGCCAGACGTTGACCGTCAAGCCCGTCTACACCACGAAGTGCGCCACGCCGGCTGGCTTCGAGTCGGTCGTCCTCGGCGACGCGCCCGCCACGGGCGACACCATCGGCACCGTCGCGAAGAAGCTCGGCGAGCCCCTGGGTCTCTTCGGCGGCACGCTGAAGCAGCTGCGCGCCGACGCTGTGAAGGAGAACGACCAGGAGACGATCACCTTCGTCGACAGCCTCTACGAGCGCGGCTACGTCCCGGCGACGGAGTACTCGGTCTACGCCTTCCAGGGCTGCGAGGAGAACCAGACCTACGGTGTCTTCTTCCTGACCACGAAGGGCACGGCCCGCGCGTTCGACAAGGCCGACCTCAGCAACACCGAGGAGCCCCCGAGCGAGACCCCGGAGCGCTCGCGCTTCAGCGTGCAGTCGTTCCGCTGACCGACCGGTCCCGAGACCCCCGCACCCTCGGGTGCGGGGGTCTCGTGCGTCAGCGGGCAGGCCGGCGGTAGTCGTGGGCGAGCGGCCACGGGCCGGCGCCACCGAGCCAGGCCGCCGGTTCGCTCCCGACGTGCTGCCAGCCACGCTGCTCGTACAGCCGGCGGGCGGCGGCGTCCTGGTCGAGGACGACGAGCCTGAGCGCGAGGCCTCGCTCGTCGGCCCACGCGTCGACCGCGTCGAGGAGGGCGGACCCGACGCCGGTCCCGCGCGCGTCCGGGTTCACGAACAGCCGCGACAGGACCGGCCCGTCGGGGCCGGTGAGGACGCACACGTGGCCCTCGACCCGACCGTCCACCTCCGCCACCCAGGCGCGCTCGACGTCGCCGGTGAGGAACGACCAGCCGACCAGCGACCCACGCACGGGGTAGGCGTCGAGGGCATGGGTCCGCGCCAGGAGCTCGACGAGCCGCTCGGCGTCGTCGTCGCGCCGCGGCCGGACCGTGACGCCAGCCTTCGCGCCCACCTCAGCCGAGGAGGAGCTCGGCGATCTGCACCGTGTTGAGCGCGGCGCCCTTGCGCAGGTTGTCGCCGCTGACGAAGAGCACGAGACCCTTGCCCTCGGGGGCCGACTGGTCGGCGCGGACGCGTCCGACGAGGCTCGGGTCGGTGCCGGCGGCCTGGAGCGGCGTGGGCACGTCGACGAGCTGCACGCCGGGCGCACCGGCGAGGATCTCGGTGGCGCGCTCGGGCGTGAGGTCGCGGTCGAACTCGGCGTGGATGCTGAGCGAGTGACCGGTGAAGACGGGCACGCGCACGCAGGTGCCGGCGACGCGCAGGTCGGGGACCTCGAGGATCTTGCGCGACTCGTTGCGCAGCTTCTGCTCCTCGTCGGTCTCGTTGCTGCCGTCGTCGACGACGCTGCCCGCCATGGGCAGCACGTTGAACGCGATCGGCGCGACGTAGACGTCGGGGTCCGGGAAGGCCACGGCGCGGCCGTCGTAGGCGAGCGCGTCGGCCTTCTCGACGACGGCCTGCGCCTGGCCGTGCAGCTCGCGCACACCGGCGACGCCGGAGCCCGACACGGCCTGGTAGCTGCTGACGACGAGCCGGACGAGCCCGGCCTCGTCGTGCAGCGGCTTGAGCACCGGCATGGCGGCCATGGTGGTGCAGTTGGGGTTGGCGATGATGCCGCGTCCGCCCGGTCCGTCGCCGTCGGGGATGGCGTGCGGGTTCACCTCGCTGACGACGAGCGGGATGGCGGGGTCCTTGCGGAACGCGGAGCTGTTGTCGACGACGGTCACGCCGGCGTCGGCGAAGCGCTGCGCGTGGGCGCGCGAGGTGGTGGCACCGGCGGAGAAGAGCGCGATGTCGAGCCCAGTGGGGTCGGCGGTCGCTGCGTCCTCGACGGTGATCTCGCGGCCCGCGAACGGCAGGACGGTGCCCGCGGAGCGCGCCGAGGCGAAGAAGCGCACCTGGTCGGCCGGGAAGCTGCGCTCCTCGAGGATCTGGCGCATGGCGACGCCCACCTGGCCGGTGGCACCCACGATGCCGATGTTGGCCGTCCGGCGTGCGTCACTCATCGTCCGGTCCCCCCGTACACGACCGCCTCGACCTCGTCGGTGCCGAGGTCGAAGGCCGAGTGGGCGGCGCGGACCGCGTTCTCGACCTGGCTCTCGGCGACGACGACGGAGATCCGGATCTCGGAGGTGGAGATCATGGCGATGTTGACGTTCGCGTCGGCCAGGGCCTGGAAGAACCGGGCCGTGATGCCGGGGGCCGAGCGCATGCCGGCGCCGATGATCGACACCTTGCCGACGCTGTCGTCGTACTGGAGCCGCTCGAACCCGACCTGGTCCTTGAGCCGCGCCAGCGCGGTCATGGCCGTCTGGCCGTCGGCGCGCGGCAGCGTGAACGAGATGTCGGTGAGCGCGGTCGCGGCAGCCGAGACGTTCTGCACGATCATGTCGATGTTGATCTGCGCGTCGCCGAGCGCCTTGAGGATCGCGGCGGCGTACCCGACCTGGTCGGGGACGCCGACGACGGTGATCTTCGCCTCGGAGCGGTCGTGGGCGACGCCGGAGATGATGGCTTGTTCCATGGTGGGGTCCTTCGTGACGTCCTCGGCCTTGAGGACCCACGTGCCGGGCTTGTCGGAGAACGACGAGCGGACGTGGATGGGCATGTCGTTGCGGCGCGCGTACTCGACGCAGCGCAGGTGCAGGATCTTGGCACCGTTCGCCGCCATCTCCAGCGTCTCCTCGTAGGAGATCTGCGGGATCTGGCGCGCGTCGGGGACGATCCGCGGGTCGGCGGTGAAGATGCCGTCGACGTCGGAGTAGATCTCGCACACGTCGGCGTGCAGCGCGGCGGCGAGCGCGACGGCCGTCGTGTCGGAGCCACCGCGCCCGAGCGTCGTGATGTCCTTCGTCGTCTGCGAGACGCCCTGGAAGCCGGCGACGATGGCGATCGCACCCTCGGCGATCGCCTTCTCGATCCGGCCGGGCGTGACGTCGATGATCTTGGCCTTGCCGTGCTCGGCGTCGGTGATGACCCCGGCCTGGGAGCCGGTGAACGAGCGGGCTTCCTGGCCGAGGTTGCCGATGGCCATGGCGAGGACCGCCATGGAGATGCGCTCGCCGGCGGTCAGCAGCATGTCGAGCTCGCGGGCGGGGGGCAGCGGGGAGACCTCGTTGGCGAGGTCGATCAGCTCGTCGGTCGTGTCGCCCATGGCCGAGACGACCACGACGACGTCGTGGCCGGCCTTCTTGGTGGCGACGATGCGCTGGGCGACTCTCTTGACGCTCGTGGCGTCGGCGACGGAGGAGCCACCGTACTTCTGGACGACAATGCCCACGACGGATGTCCTTGCGGTGCGGGGGTTAGGTGGGACCGTGCCAGGGCGACGCTGACCGGGCAACGTCGACATCCTATAGGTCGGCCCGCGCGGCCCTCCACCGTCGTTCCTGTCCTGGGACCGCGAGATCCTGCCGCGCACGCCGACGCGGCACGGACCCGGCACCGTCCCGAGAGACCGGTACCGGGCCCGCGCCGCGCGCGGTGTCCTCGATCAGGAGGTCTTGAGCGTCAGGCCGTAGGCGCTGAGGATCTCGTTGACCGGCTGGAAGTAGGTCGTGCCGCCCGAGGAGCAGTTGCCGGAGCCACCGGAGGTGACGCCCTGCGCCTGGTTGCCGGTGATGGCCGATCCGCCCGAGTCGCCCGGCTCCGCGCACACGCTGGTGCGGATGAGGCCGTACACCGAGCCCTGCGAGTAGTTCACCGTGGAGTTGCGGGCCTGGATGGTGCCGCAGTGCCAGCCGGTGGTCGAGCCGGACCGGCAGATCGACGAGCCGACGGCCGCGTCCTGCGAGCCACGGACGGCGACGCTGCCGCCGCTGTAGTTGTTCACCGTGCCCGTGATGGTGGCCGAGGAGCGCACCCACGCGTAGTCGTTGCCGGGGAAGCTGGAGCCGGCGAACGTGCCGCTGGGGTTCTGCGTCGCGGCACCCTGCGAGCCGCAGTGGCCGGCCGTCACGAAGCCGCCGTTGACCGCGAAGCCGATCGAGCAGCGCGCGTTGCTGATGTAGTAGGCGTCGCCACCCTGGTAGAGCGGCTTCGGCTGCTCGGCCGAGCGCTCGACCTCGATCGCCGAGGTCGGGACACCGGCCTTCTTTGCGAACGACGCGGCGGCGGCGGTGTCGCCCGCGGGGATGACGACCTTGTTGGCGGCCGGGTCGACGTACCAGCCGGCGACCGTGCTGGGCGCGGAGGCCTGCTTCGCGTTGAGGTCCTTCATGTAGCCGTCGAGCTCGGCGGCCGAGCGCTCGACGGTGCGCACCTGGGCGCCCTGCGCCTTCACGGTGCCGGCCTGGGAGGCGTCGGTGACGGCGACGACGAGCGTGCCGGCCTTCGCGTCGTACCAGGAGCCGGCGTAGTCGGCACCGAGGCTCTTCTCGAGCGTCTTGTCGGCCTTGGCGGCCTTCGCCTCGGAGGCGAGACGGTCGGTGGCCTCGGTCTTGGTCAGGCCGAGGTCGCGCTGCATCGCGCCGAGCATGCCGACCTTGGAGCTGGCGGCGCCGTCGTCCTGGGACGGAGCGGCGATGGCCTGCGAGCCGAAGGCCGTGGCGAGCACGGCGGCAGCGGCCAGCGAGCCGAAGAGGGTTCGCTTGGGAGTGTTCACGGTCTGATCTCCTGTGTCGTGGCGGACCGGGGATCACCCGGGCCGCCGTTCCTGCGGAACGGACGGCTCGCCGCCACGCCCCACGCTGTCGTCCGGAGGCGGTCCTGCCTCCGCAGCCCCCCCGAGGGGTTGTGCAGAAACCTACTGGCGGATCAGGCCTGGAGGGTCATACCGGAAGAGTCATACCGCGGGCGTGATGCCTGGGTCGTGCTGCTCGCCGAAGCCCGGGTTCTGCTCCAGCCAGGCGGCGTAGACGGGGCTGCGCGACACGAGGTCGTTGTGCGCCATGCGCACCGTCAGGAGCAGCTCGTCGGCGAAGTCGGCGCCCACGGAGTCGGTGCGCCAGCCCACGAGGTGGCGCCAGCGCAGCGGGGCGTCGGCGACCGGCTTCGTGACGAGGCCGGGCAGCACCCGCGTGGGCTGGCAGAGCGCCACGGCCGTGCCCGAGGAGACCAGCTCGATGCAGCTCGCCGCGTCGGCCACGTAGAGGCTGCGCGGCGCGAAGCCCTCGCGGGCGCAGGCCGCGGCGAAGCACTCCTGGAAGCAGCCGTCGCCCGGGGTGGCCGCCCACGCCTCGCTGGCGAGGGCACCGAGGGGCACCTCGGCGGCGTCGGCGGCGCCGTGGTCCTCGGGCAGCATCACGAAGACGGGGTCGACGGAGAAGGTGCGCCAGGTGATGGCGCGGTCGTCGGGGGCGGTGTCGCCGCCGCAGATGCCGATGACGGCGTAGTCGAGCCGGCCGTCCGCCAGGGCCCGCGCGAGCTCGTCGGCCGACCACGAGGCGGTCGTCGAGACCCGCAGGTCGGGATGACGCTGCTCGAGGCGCTGGATCAGCGGGGCCAGGACGGCCGGCGACGACGACCCGATGGACAGGTGGTCGGGGATGCTCTCGCCGCGGGCGGGCTCGGCCAGCCGGGTCGCGTCGTCGAGCAGGCCGGTCATGGCGGGCAGCAGCATGCGGGCGCGCGCGATGACCAGCTCGCCAAGCGACGTTGGCCGGACACCGCGGTGGTCCCGGTCGAACAACGGGCCGCCGAGGGCCCGCTCGATCCGGCTCAGCTGGGCGGTCAGCGCCGGCTGGGCGACGCCCAGCTCGGCAGCGGCCTTCGTGACGCTCCCGGCGTCAGCGATGGCACACACGACCCGAAGGTGCCGCAGCTCCAGCTCCACTCGGTGAGTCTACCGGCGTTCCCCTGCAGGCACGTACCGCTCAGTGCCCGCGCGTGAGCGCCAGCAGCTGCCCGAGCGTCGCGTCCGCGAGGTAGGCCCGCCCGACCGCGATGCCCACCCGCGGCAGCGCGGCCTCGTCGGCGACGACGAGGAACAGCGGCTCGTACCGCGGCTGGAACTTCGCCTTGAAGGCCTGCAGCGACTGGAACCCGTAGTACGGCTCGAGCACGTCGCCGGCACGCGTGAGCACGTCGTCGATGACGGAGCGGTCGACGACGCTGTCGCCTGCGCCGGCGTGCGCGAGCGGCGCGCCCGAGAGCGAGACGACCTCGTAGCCCTGCTCCTTGAACTTCCGGCAGGCCGACGCGATGAGCAGCTCCATCGTGTAGCGGAAGCCGCCGGGGAGACGACGCATGAGGTCGAGCGTCCAGCCGCGGACCTGCCCGTCGGGGCCGGGGATCGGCATCCAGCTCGTGACGCCGTGCACCGTCATGTCGGCGTCGACCGCGACGTTGATCCACACGTCGGGGTCCTCGGCCTCCTCCAGACCGCCGAGCGTGAAGCCCATCTCCGGCAGGCCCTTGTCGCGCACCCACTCGTCGGAGATGGCCCGCAGCTGGGTGCGGATGCCGCGCGGCGCGTCCGCCAGCCGCATCATCCGGGTCTCGACGTCGTGCTTGCCCGCCTGGTTGAACGCCGAGCGGACGTCCTGCCACTTCTTGCCGACGAACTCGAGCTCGGGCAGGTCGACGATCGCCTCCTCGGCGACCTGGACGGCGATCCAGCCCTGGTCCTGCGCCCAGCGCGCCACGGTGCTGCTGCAGCTGAACAGGCACGGGAGCGTGCCGGCGTCGCGCGCGGCACCGATGAACCGCTCGGCGACGTGCAGCGGGTCGGGACCCACCGGGTCGCACAGGCCGATGGTGACCCCCATCGACTGCTGGTAGGCGACCACGGCGTCGTCGGTGAACCACCAGCGGTTCTCCGGCCAGGTGGTCATCCACGCCAGGCGGTTCGACGAGCCGTGCCGCCGGAGCACCTCGCGGGCGCGCTCGCGGTCGGCGTCGGTGGGCAGCGCGCCGACCCGGTCGGGGCCCACCCGGCGCAGGCCGCGACGGCCGGGGTTGCGGAACGCGCTGCGCCCGAGCAGGAGCGCCGCCAGCTGGGCGGTGTCGAACAGCAGGGAGATCCAGACGAGGCCGGAGTTCGAGGTGCCGCCGGAGACGATGACGGCGGCGGTCGCGGCACCGAGCAGCCAGCTGATGGACGTCAGGACGAGGGCGAGCATCCACCACGTGCGGCGACCGCGCACGAGGCCCCACGCGATGAGCAGGTCGACTGCCACCACCGCGAGGACCCACCACCACGACTCGGGATCGCCACCGATGGGACCGAACGGTCCGTCGCGGTCGGCGACCTGGCCGATGACGGCGATGATCGCGCCCCAGAGGAACGAGCCGCCGGTGAGCATCCGCAGGTCGCGGCGCGTGAAGCCGGGGCGCAGCCACTCCGCCACCGTCCGCGACGGACGGCGGCCGACGATCCAGGGGCCCACCCAGAGGCCGAGCAGCACGGCCACGAGGTGCTCGACGTCGTAGAGGTAGCCGAGGAAGGTCAGCGACGTGAGCACGTAGCCCAGGACGCCGAGCCGGACCCGCCCCCGCCAGGGTCGGCGCAGGTCGGCCGAGACGACCATGGCTGCCGCGAGCGCGCCCGCGCTGAAGCCGACGTCGAGGTCCTGCGCCGTGCGCTGCGCCCAGCCCCAGTCGGTCCAGGACGACAGCGCCACCATCAGGTAGCCACCGCCGATCACGCCGATCGCCTGGAAGACGACGACCACGGCGGCCGTGCGTCGCGTGCCGAGCCGCCACTCGCAGAGGCTGACGGGGAGGACGAAGAACGTGAGGATGGCGACGTACTGCAGCGGCTTCAGCGCGTAGAGCGAGCCGGTGACAACCGTCCACCAGCGCCCGTCGAGCAGCGCTGGGGGCCCGAACGCGACGTCGGGGTACCAGCTCTTGTCCTCCAGCGGCGACCACAGGGTCCCCGTGGCGACGCCGAGCACCAGGATCAGCACGACGACGGAGGCCGTGAAGGGCACCCGTCGCGCCACCGTCAGCACGTTCACGACCGACACGCTAGGGCACCGCGACGACGGCAGAAAGGACCGGGAGCGGTTCTCAGCAACACGTCAGTCGTCCGTCAGTGGTTCGTCAGGTTCTGGTACCCCGGACCTCGCTGGTGCACTAGCGTCAGGGGCTCCGCGACGACCGCCAGGAGACCGATGTCCGACCCGACGCCCTACCCTCGTTTCCCGTCCGAGGACGACGTCCCCGAGGGCTGGGGCCGCGCGCCCGAGCCGTCGTCCGGCGCGCCGGCCTCCCCGGTGCCTGCGGCCGCGAGCGCGTCGCTCGGCACTCCCGAGCCGCTGGGCGTCCTCACGACCCTGACGATGGGCCTCGCCGCGCTCTACGCCGCCCTCATGCTCCCCCGGTACTGGCTGGCACGCGACGCCGAGGACCAGTGGACGTCGGGCGCCGCGGCCGGCCGGTCGCCCGAGGAGTTCTTCACGCCGTACGAGGTCGTCGACCTCGTCGGCTACCTCGTGCTGCTCGGCGCCTTCGTCGTCACCTGCCTGTGGCTCTGGCGGGCGCGCGTGAACGTCGACGTGCTCTCGCCGACGTCTCCGCACGCGCGCAGCCGCGGCTGGGTCTGGGGCGGGTGGCTCGTGCCGGTGGTGAGCCTCTGGTTCCCCTTCCAGGTGGTGCGCGACGTCCTGCGCGTCCGGTCGCACCACCCGTCCTCCGGGTCCCGCGTCGGCTGGTGGTGGGGCGCGTTCATCGTCGCGAACGTCGCGACCGGGGTGGAGTCCCTCCTCGTGCCGACGGATGTCGACTCGACCGGGGTCGGCGACCTCCCGGCCTTCGCCGCCGTCTCGACCGTCGCCTGGGTCGTGGCCAGCGTGTTGTGGGTGCGGGTCGTGCGCGCCGTGGCGGCCGACCAGGAGGAGCTGCTGGCCGGTCGGGGCTGACCCCGCGTCAGCCGGCGATGGCGGTGCGGCCCTCGAACGCGCGGCCGAGCGTCAGCTCGTCGGCGTACTCGAGGTCGCCACCGACGGGCAGCCCGCTCGCCAGCTTGCTGACCCGCAGGCCCAGGGTGCTGAGCATCCGGATGAGGTAGGTGGCGGTCGCCTCGCCCTCGAGGTTCGGGTCGGTGGCGATGATCACCTCGGTGACGGTGCCGTCCTGCAGCCGTCCGAGCAGCTCGCGGATGCGCAGCTGGTCGGGCCCCACGCCAGCGATCGGGCTGATCGCCCCGCCGAGCACGTGGTAGCGGCCACGGAACTCACGGGTCCGCTCGATCGCGACGACGTCCTTGCTCTCCTCCACGACGCACAGCACGGTGGCGTCGCGGCGCGGGTCGGAGCAGATGCGGCACTCGACGTCGACCGTGACGTTGCCGCACACGGCGCAGAAGTGCACCTTGTCCTTGACCTCCACGAGGACCTGCGCCAGACGACGCACGTCGGCGGGGTCGGCGTCGAGCAGGTGGAAGGCGATCCGCTGGGCGCTCTTCGGACCGACCCCGGGCAGCTGCCCGAGCTCGTCGATGAGGTCCTGGATCACTCCGTCGTACACAAGGAGCAAGTCTAGGCCCGACGGCGCGACGACGGCGTCCGGCGCGCGGTCGCGACCGCGTCAGACGAACGCGTTGATCCCCGTCTCGGCCCGCCCGACCAGCAGCTTCTGCACCTGGCTGGTGCCCTCGTAGAGCGTCATCACGCGGGCGTCGCGCAGGTACTTCTGCACCGGGTACTCGTCGATGAAGCCGTACCCGCCGAACGCCTGCACGGCGAGGTTCGCCGCCCGCACCGCCGCCTCCGACGCGAACAGCTTCGCCTTCGACGCCGCCGTGCCGTACGGCTCGCCGCGCTGCATGAGGTCGGCGGCCCGCCAGGTGAGCAGCCGCGCCGCGTCGGCGTCGACGCTCATGTCGGCGATCATCTCCTGCACGAGCTGGTACGACGCGATCGGCTGGCCGAACTGCTCCCGCTGGCCGGTGTACGCGACGGTCTCCTCGAGGCAGCCCTGGACGATGCCGACGCAGCTCGCCGCGATCGTGACGCGGCCCTTGTCGAGCGTCTGCATCGCGATCTTGAAGCCCTGGCCCACCTCGCCGAGCAGCGCGTCGGCGGGCACGCGGACGCCGTCGAACGACAGCGCCGCGGTGGCCTGGCCGCGCAGGCCGAGCTTGCCCTTGATCTCCGTGGCCTCGAAGCCGGGCGTGTCGGTCGGCACGAGGAACGCCGAGACGCCGCGCGGGCCGTCGTCGCTGGTGCGGGCGAAGACGAGCGCGACGTCGGCCCAGGTGCCGTTGGTGATGAAGACCTTGGAGCCGTCGATCACCCAGTCGTCGCCGTCGCGGCGGGCGCGGGTGCGCAGGTTGCCGGCGTCGGAGCCGTGGCCGGGCTCGGTGAGGCCGAAGCAGCCGAGGATCCGGCCTGTCGCGATGTCGGGCAGCCAGCGCTGCTTCTGCTCCTCGGTGCCGTGCCGCAGGACCGACGTGCCGAACAGCCCGGAGGAGACCGAGACGATGCCGCGGATCGCTGAGTCGGCGCGGCCCAGCTCCTCCGCCGCGAGGACGTAGGTGAGGTAGTCGCCGCCGACCCCGCCGTACTCCTCGGGGATGGTCAGCCCGAAGAACCCGATCTCGCCCAGCTTTGGGATGATCGCGAGGTCGACGGACTCCGCGCGGTCCCACGCGGCACGGTGCGGCACGACCTCCCGGTCGAGGAAGTCGCGGGCCAGGGCACGGAATCCGGCCTGCTCGTCGGTGAGGGTCAGGTCCATGGTCCCGATGCTGCCACGGGCGGGTGCGGCCGGCCGCTCGGCTTCCCCGACGGGTCGGCCCCGGGCCGTGGGAGGTAGGTGGCGCGCGCTTCCCCGGGTGGCGGTAGACGGCGCGCGGATACGGCCGCGCTTCCCGCGCGCTCCCTACCCCCGGCTGGGAAACGCGTGCCACCTACCTCCCCGGACGGTCCTCCGGGCGGACCGTGCCTGCGAGGAACGTGGCGAGCAGGTCGTGGCCGTGGCTCGTCAGGATCGACTCGGGGTGCCACTGCACGCCCTCGACGGGATCGGTGGCGTGCCGCAGCCCCATCACCACGCCCGACGCGGTGCGGCTCGTGACGACGAGATCTGCCGGCAGGCTGGCCTCCTCGGCCACCAGCGAGTGGTACCGGGCGACGACGAGGGGCGTGGGCAGCCCGGCGTGCAGGCCGAGCCCGTCGTGGTGGACGAGCGACGGCTTGCCGTGCACCACCTGCGGCGCGCGCACCACGCGCGCCCCGTAGGCCTCGGCGATCGCCTGGTGCCCGAGGCACACGCCGAGCAGCGGCGTGGTGGGGCCGAGCCGGCGGACGACGTCGACGCTGATGCCCGCGTCGGCCGGTGCGCCGGGCCCCGGCGACAGCACCACGTGGGTCAGGTCGTCCGCGGCCCGTGCGGCGAGGAGCTGCTCGACGTCGACCTCGTCGTTGCGGACGACGTCGGCGTCGGCGCCGAGCTCGCGCACGTACTGCACGAGGTTGAACACGAACGAGTCGTAGTTGTCGACGAACAGCACCCGCGCCGCCCGCCCCCTCCCCCGCTGACCGTGACGTTTGCGGGGCGAGAACCCTCTTTCGGGCCCGGAAACGTCACGGTCAGGGGGGTGGGGGGAGGCGAGCGAGGAGGCGAGGAGGGTGGCGAGAGGGCCAGGGGCGGTCCAGGTGCCGACACCCTCGACCTCGTGCACCGGCACGACGCCGCGCAGCGCGTTCGTGACGAAGACCTCCGACGCCGCCGCGAGGTCGGAGCGCATGAGCCGACGCTGGCGCAGCGGCACCCCGGCGCGCAGGAGGGCGTCGACCACCCGGGCGCGCTGGGTGCCGGGCAGCACCCGGCCGTCGAGCGGCGGGGTGTGCACGCCGTCGTCGAGCACGCAGAACACCGAGGTGCGGCCACCCTCCAGCACCGAGCCGTCGACGTCGACCAGCAGCAGCTCGTCGGCCCCGTCCGGAGGGTCGAGCGGGCCGCGGTCGACCCACTTGTGGCTGCCCCATCCCCCGGGGACCTCGCGCGGCACGAGCCGCCACGACGCGGGCGCCGGCACGAGCGGGGCGTCGACGAGCCGGACCCGCACCGGCACGGCGTGGTCGTCGGTGGCGCCCTGCGGCTCGAGGGGCACCGCCTCGACCCGCAGACGGTGCCGACCGGGC
>NZ_JAMXRU010000072.1 GCF_024124745.1 Aeromicrobium sp. CnD17-E | reverse complement strand
CGGGCCCGCACGTTCGCGCAGGAGGCGTGGGACGCCCGCCGCGACCTCGGCGTGGAGTCGGTGACGCTGCGCTACCTCTCCGGCGGCGACGTCGCCGACCGCGCCGACGGCTCGACGCTGGCCACCGTCGAGGTGTCCTGGCGAGCCGGGGCCGACTCGCCGGTGGCCGGGACGGCCGTGCGGTCGAGCCGGGTCGGTCTGCGGCTCGACCCCCAGCGCGACGGGACGTTCGCCGTCCGCAGCGCCACCAACGTCGGGCAGGACCGTCTGCCGCTGTGGCTGGCGGGTGACGTGCGGGTGGGCGAGGGTCCCGACGACGTGCGGGTCGTCAGCGTCGACGGCGGCGTGCCCGACCTCGACGCGCTCGCCGCCGCCACGCGCGCCGACCGCGCCGTGCGCGCGACGGTCGCCGACGCCGACGGACGCCTCACGGTGGTCGCGCCGCGCTCACGGGCGACCACCGCGGCGCTCGTGGGGCAGACCCAGGACGAGGTGGCGGCGATCGCCGGCGTGACGACGACGGTCGACGGCACGACCGGGACCGCCCGCGTCATCGTGCTCAACCCCGACCTCTTCGCCGACATGGACGCCCGCGCCCGGCAGGTCGTCATCACCCACGAGGCGGCCCACCTGCTCACCGGCGCGGTGGACACGTCGATGGTCACGTGGGTGGCGGAGGGCTTCGCCGACTACGTGGCGCTGCGCGGCGACGACGCCCCGCTCGCCGTCAGCGCGGGGCAGGCGCTCGCACAGGTGCGGGCCGACGGCCCGCCGCGCACGCTGCCCGACGCCGACACGTTCGCCGCGGCGGGCGGGCACGGGCTGGGTGCCGTGTACGAGTCGGCCTGGCTCGTGTTCCGCATGCTCGCGCAGGAGCGCTCGAACGAGCGCATCGTCGCCTTCTACGAGTCCGTGCGGGACGGCGCCGACGTCGAGGACGCCGCACGGCGTCACCTGGGGCTCAGCGTCGCGCAGATCACCGCGCAGTGGCGGTCCTACCTGGAGAAGAGCGCCTCGACGGTGTCGTGAAGGTCGCGCAGCACCGCGGTGCGCTTCACCTTGAACGACGGCGTGAGGTAGCCGTTCTCCTCCGTCCAGTCCTCCTCGAGGATCACGAACTTGCGGATCGACTCGGCCTGGGAGACCAGCGAGTTCGCGTCGTCGACCGCCGACTGCACGGCGGCCTCGAGCTCGGGGGAGTCCAGGGGGCCGTCCCACGCCTCGCGGTCGATGGTGACGAGCGCGGCGATGAACGGCTTGCCGTCGCCCACGACGAGGCACTGGCTCACGACAGGGTGCGCCCGGACCCGGTCCTCGAGCACCGCCGGGGCGACGTTCTTCCCGCCCGCGGTGACGATGATCTCCTTCTTGCGACCGGTGACGCGCACGTAGCCGTCATCGTCGACGTCGCCGAGGTCGCCGGTGGCGAACCAGCCGTCGGCGTCGAGGGCGGCTGCGGTGGCCTCGTCGTTCTCCCAGTAGCCGCGGAAGACCTGCGGGCCGCGGAACAGCAGCTCGCCGTCGTCGGCGATCCGCACCTCGGTGTCGGGGAACGGGCGACCGACGGTCCCGACGCGCTGGGCGGTCGGCGTGTTGACGCACAGGGCGGCGGTCGTCTCGGTCAGGCCGTAGCCCTCCAGGACGGTCACCCCGATGCCACGGTAGAAGTGCGCGAGCCGGTCGCCGAGGGGCGCGCCGCCGGAGATGGCCCACTCGGCGTGGCCGCCGAGCGCGGCCCGGAGCTTGCCGTAGACGAGCCGGTCGAAGAGGGCGTGCCGCGCGGCGAGCACCGGCCCGACGCGCTTCGGTGCGCCGCGTCGCGTCGTCGCGTCCTGCGCCTTGCTGTAGGCGATGGCCGTCGCCACCGCGCGGTCGAAGATGCGGCCCTTGCCGTCGGCGTAGGCCTTCGTGCTGGCGGAGTTGAAGACCTTCTCGAAGACGCGCGGCACGGCGAGCACGAAGGTGGGCTGGTACTCGCCGAGGTCGGCCACGAGGTCCTTGACGTCGGCGGTGTGCCCGAGCCGCGCGCCGGAGCGGATGGCTCCGACCTGGATGATCCGCGCGAAGACGTGCGCCAGCGGGAGGAACAGCAGGGTGGACGCACCCTCGCGGCCGAACAGCTCGGGCAGCCGCTCGAGAGCCCCGCCCAGCTCGGCGCGGAAGTTGCCGTGCGTGAGCCGGCAGCCCTTCGGCCGCCCGGTGGTGCCCGACGTGTAGATGAGGGTGGCGAGCGAGTCGGACGTGAGCGTCGCGCGCGCCTGCTCGAGCTGCGCGTCGTCGACCTGCGACGCGTGTGCACGGACGGTGTCGAGGCCGCCGTCGTCCAGGCACCAGACGTGCTGGAGGGCGGCCGTCGCGTCGCGCACGGAGTCGACACGCTCGCGGTGGTGCGGGCTCTCGACCACGGCGGCGACGGCACCGGAGTCGGAGAGGATCCACGAGATCTGCTCGGCCGAGGACGTCTCGTAGATCGGCACCGTCACGGCACCGGCCCACCAGATGGCGTAGTCGACGAGCGTCCACTCGTACCGGGTGCGCGACAGCAACGCCACGCGGTCGCCGGGGCGCACGCCCGCGGCGAGCAGGCCCTTGGCGACCTGGACGACGTCGGCGTGGAACGCGCCGATGCTCACGTCGGACCATCCGTCGGGCCCGCGGCGCGCCAGGGCGACCGCGTCGGGGTCGCGTGCGAGCCGGTCGAGGACGTCGTCGGTCAGGTTGCCCAGGTCGGTCGACGCCGGCGAGGCGGCGGGGACTCGGGTGGCATCGTCCGCAGCAGTCACGTAGCGCAGGCTACTCGCCGTCGACGCCGCACCGGAGGCGTGGGGCGGCGGCGACGCGCCGTCCCACTACGATGAGGATCCGACCGACCGAGGAGGGCTGCATGGCGCGCACGACCAGCGACATCGTCATCGATGCCGCGCCCTCCGCCGTCATGGCGGTCATCGCCGACTTCGATGCCTACCCGGCGTGGGCCACGGGCGTGCGGCAGGCCGACGTGCTGGCCACCGGCGCCGCCGGACGGGCCGACCACGTGCGCTTCACGCTCGACGCCGCCCCGATCCGCGACACCTACGAGCTGCTCTACACGTGGGACGGCGACCGGTCGGTGTCGTGGCGCCTGGCCGAGAAGGCCACGGTCCTCACCGCGCTCGACGGCACCTACGCGCTCGCGGTGGTCGACGGCGGGACGCGGGTCACCTACCAGCTGGCCGTCGACGTGGCCGTGCCGCTGCTCGGCACGCTCAAGCGCAAGGCGGAGAAGGTCATCATCGACGCGGCGCTGAGTGGGTTGAAGCAGCGGGTCGAGAGCCTTGCCTGAGGACGAGGTCGGGTCCCTCGGGCAGGAGACCCTGAAGCTGCTCCGCGCGCTCGCCGTCGACACCGAGTCGGTCGCCGGCGCCGTGCGCGACGCCCCGGACCGCGACGACCCAGAGACCGGGGCTGGAGGCGGGTCGCAGCACGTCTGCACGACGAGCTGGTGCCCCGTGTGCCAGGTGGTCGGCTTCGTGAAGGACAACCCCGAGGTGGTCGAGGAGGTCGCGCTGGCGGCCCTCCACCTCGCCCGGACGGTGCGCGACGCCTTCGAGGCCGCCACCCGCACGGCCGCACCGGCCGACGACGAGGAGGAGACGCGCCCATGACGGGTCAGCGCAGCACGGACCGCCCGCCGACCCTCGGCGTGGGCGTCGACATCGGCGGCACGAAGGTCGCCGCGGGGCTCGTCGATCCCGACGGCACGATCCTGGACAGCGTCTCCGAGCCCACGCCGGCAGGCGGGAAGATCGCGGCGCTCGTGGCCGACCTCGTCGACCGGCTGCGCGAGCGCGCCGACGCGCCCGTGGCCGGCATCGGCGTGGGTGCTGCGGGCTTCGTCTCCGCCGACCGCTCGACGGTCACCTTCGCACCGAACATCGACTGGCGCGACGAGCCCCTCGGCGCCGAGATCGCGCGGCTGCTCGACCTGCCGGTCGTCGTCGAGAACGACGCGAACGCGGCCGCCTGGGGCGAGTACCGCTTCGGTGCCGGCGCCGACTCCGACGACCTGCTGCTCGTGACGATCGGCACCGGCGTCGGTGGCGGCGTCATCCAAGACGGCGACCTCGTCCGGGGCGGCTTCGGCGCCGCCGCGGAGGTCGGCCACCTACGCCTCGTGCGCGACGGCCGGCTGTGCGGCTGCGGCCAGCACGGCTGCTTCGAGCAGTACGCGAGCGGCAGCGCCCTCGTGCACGACGCGCGGGAGCGCGCGGCGTCCGACGACCCCACGGCGGCGGCCCTGCTGTCGCGGGCCGGTGGCGTCGACGCGATCACCGGTCCGATGGTCACCGACCTCGCCCAGCAGGGCGACGCCCTGTGCATCGACCTGCTGCACGACCTCGGCACGTGGATCGGCGAGGGCTGCGCCTCGCTCGCCGCCGTCCTCGACCCGACCGTCATCGTCATCGGCGGGGGCGTGGGCGCGGCCGGCGACCTCGTGCTGGGGCCGGTCAGGGCCGCGTTCGAGGAGCACCTGCCCGCCCGGTTCCACCGACGCGTGGCCGAGGTCCGCCTCGCGACGCTCGGCAACGAGGCCGGCATCGTCGGCGCGGCCGACCTCGGGCGTGCCGCGTCCGACCGCACCACCACCACGTCGGCGGCCGCCGACCGGACAGGAGACTGACGTGGCGGACAGGCTCGCCGTCGGCATCGACATCGGCGGTACCAAGATCGCGGCCGGCGTGGTCGACGAGGACGGCCGGGTCATCGCCCGCACGCGTCGAGAGACACCGACGACGGAGCCCGAGGCCGTGCTCGACGCGATCGTCGAGATCACCGCCGAGTTCCGCGCCGAGCTGCCGGTCAAGGCCGTCGGCATCGGTGCGGCCGGCTTCGTCGACGCGTCGCAGTCGACCGTGCTCTTCGCGCCCCACCTCGCGTGGCGGCACGAGCCGCTGCGCGACCGGGTGGCGCGTCGCACGATGCTGCCCGTCATGGTCGACAACGACGCCAACACGAGCGGGTGGGCGGAGTGGCGCTTCGGCGCGGCGCAGAACGAGCCCGACCTGGTCCTCATCACGCTGGGCACCGGCATCGGCGGGGCGCTCGTCATCGACGGCCTGCCCTACCGCGGACACTTCGGCATCGCCGGCGAGTTCGGCCACATGCAGGTCGTGCCGGGCGGCAACGCCTGCGAGTGCGGCAACCTGGGCTGCTGGGAGCAGTACGCCAGCGGCCGCGTGCTCGGGCGACGCGCTGCCGCCGCCGTGGCGGAGGGCTCGCCCATCGGTCGACGGCTGGTCGAGGCGGCCGGCGGACCCGAGCGGGTCGAGGGTGCGCACGTGACGCCCCTGGCGGAGTCGGGCGACGAGGAGGCGATCGCGTGGATCGCCGAGGTCGGCGACTGGCTCGGCGTCGGGATGGCGAACCTCGCCGCCGCGCTCGACCCCGGCCTCTTCGTGGTCGGCGGTGGCGTGAGCGACGCCGGGGAGATGCTCCTCGGGCCCGCACGCGAGGCCTACTCGCGGACCCTGACGGGGCGCGGCTACCGCTCGGAGGCGCGGATCGTCCGCGCGCACCTCGGACCCGAGGCGGGTCTCATCGGCGCCGCCGACATGGCCCGCCTCACAGCGCGGCGCCGTCGTCCGGCCAATCCTGCTGCCCGGGTCCGTGTTCGGGCAGCTGCGCGATCAGGTAGATCGCCGAAGCGACGAAGGTGAGCGCCGCGCCCAGCAGCACGGGGCGCGACAACCAGCTGCCGCCGACCGTCGCGAGCACGAGCAGGAGGGGCGAGCCCACCAGGCCCGCCCAGGCGGTCGCGCGACCCCGGTGCAGCGGCCGCGCCGGACCCGGCCGGACGTGGCGGTAGAACTGCTCGTCGACCGGGTCGGGCTGGTCGTCGAGCTCCACCGGCTCGGGCTCGGGCTCCGGCTCGACCGGCTGCTCGACCCCGAGGGGGAACGGCAGGTCGAGGTCGAGCCGCTCCACGATCGCGTCGAAGGCGTCGCGGTCGCTGCTGCGACGCGCCTCGCCGTCGTCGTCGGGCGTGCGGTCGTCGCGGTCAGCCACGGTCTGCCCCGCCCGTGACCCCGCCCGTGACGTCCGCGACGAACGCAGCGGACCGCTCCTGGATGAGCGGGGCGTCGTGGTCGACGGTCGCGACGTGGTAGCTGTCGGTCAGCTCGACCACCGTCAGGAGCTCGGGTCGCACGCCCTCGCGCACGAGCGCCAGGGTGCTGTCGTCGACGACGTGGTCCTCGACGGAGCGGAAGAACAGCACGGGGGCCTGCACACGGTCGAGGCCGGCGCGGACGTCGTCCCACAGCTGCATCATCGAGTGCAGCGCGCGCAGCGGCGTGCGGTCGTAGGCGCCCTCGCTGACGCCCGGCTTCTTGATGTCGCCGCCGATCGCGGCCATCGACGGCAGCACGTGCTTGAGCACGGGCACCGCCTTGAGCCGCGGGTCGCGCGACGCGACGGCCGGGTTCACGAGCACCACGCCCGCGACGTCGGCGGGGCGCTGCTCGGCCAGGCGCAGCGCGAGGCAGCCGCCCATCGACAGCCCGGCCACGACGACGGCGTCGCACCGCTCCCGGAGGGCGTCGAGCTCGTGGTCGAGCGCGCCGTACCAGTCGCGCCAGGTGGTGCGGTTCATCTCCTGCCAGGTGGTGCCGTGCCCCGGCAGACGCGGCACCCGGACGGTGTACCCGCGGTCGGCGAGGTCGCGGCCCCAGTCGACCATCGACGCGGGGGATCCCGTGAAGCCGTGGCTGAGCAGGACGCCGACGCGGCCGGCGTCGTGGGCGAAGGGCTCGGCTCCGGGCACGACGGAGGGGGACGGGCTCATGGAACCATCCTCTCCCACGGTGTCGCCGCCGCACACCCCCCGGATCGCGGTAGTGTCCGGGTGACGCTGAGGAGGCGACGTTGTTCTACTGGTTCCTGAAGTTCCTGGCCCTGGGTCCGCTGCTGAAGCTGATCTTCAGGCCGTGGGCCGAGGGCACCGAGAACGTGCCCAAGGAGGGCGCGGTCATCCTCGCGAGCAACCACCTGTCCTACAGCGACTGGTTGTTCATGCCGCTGGTGATCCCGCGGCGCGTGACCTTCGTGGCGAAGGCGGAGTACTTCGAGACGCCCGGCATCAAGGGCTGGTTCCAGAAGAAGTTCTTCTCCGGCGCCGGGCAGGTCCCGATCGACCGGTCGAGCGGGTCCGCGGCCGCCGGCGCGATCGCCACGCAGCTGCGCCTGCTCTCGGAGGGCGAGGTCTGCGGGATCTACCCCGAGGGGACCCGCTCCCACGACGGCAAGCTCTACCGCGGACGCACGGGCGTGGCACGCATCGCGCTCGAGTCCGGGGTGCCGGTGATCCCGCTCGCGGTCATCAACACCGACGTCGTGGCTCCTCCCGGCAAGGTCTTCGGCCGGATGGCCCGGCCCGGCGTCCGCTTCGGCGAGCCGCTCGACTTCAGCCGCTACGAGGGGCTGGAGGGCGACCGGTTCATCCTGCGGGCCGTCACCGACGAGATCATGTACGAGATCATGCGGCTCTCCGGCCAGGAGTACGTCGACCTGTACGCCCAGGACGCGAAGAAGCGTGACCGCGAGGCCGAGCGCGAGGCGGCGAGGACGGCCGAGCGCGCGGAGTCCGACGAGGTCTGGGACCAGATCAAGCCCGAGTGACGGCCCGTCGCCGCAGCCACCCTCTCGGTCCGGCACTCGTCGTGCACGGCGGAGGTCGGGCGACGACGATGGGAGCAGGGTCCGCAGGTGTCGGGCCCGCGACCAGCGGAGGACGACCGGCATGAACGCGGACGAGGACCGGCACGAGACCCGACGGCCCGACGTGGAGGACGTCTGGTCCTACCCGCGCCCGCCCGCCGTCGTCCCCAGCTCCGAGACGGTCGTCGTCGAGCTCGGCGGCCTCGAGGTCGTGCGGACCACGTCGGCCCTGCGGGTCCTGGAGACGAGCCACCCGCCCACCTACTACCTGCCGATCGCGGACGTCCGTGACGGCGTCCTGCGGTCCGTCGCCCGGCGGACGTGGTGCGAGTACAAGGGTGAGGCGGCCTACTTCGACCTCGTGGCGGGCGACCGCGTGGTCCCCGCCGGCGCGTGGACCTACCCCGCGCCGACCCGGGGCTACGAGGTGCTCGTCGACCACGTGGCGCTCTACCCCGCGCGGATGGACCGCTGCACCGTCGACGGCGAGGTCGTGCAGGCCCAGGACGGCGACTTCTACGGCGGCTGGATCACCTCGCGGGTCGGGGGACCGTTCAAGGGAGCGCCCGGCACGCTGCACTGGTGAGCCGGTTCGTGCCAGCCAGCCCGAGCCCGGCGTCGTGCGCCGAGCGTCGCTCCGGCGGACGGGTTTCGAGCCTGCGGGGGAGCCGCACTAGACTCTCCTGGTGAGCATTCCGAGCCTCGACGACCTGCATGCGATGGGAGCTGCCCAGCAGCCCACCTACGCCGACCCTGCTGCCCGCGAGCGCGCGCTCGAGCAGCTGCGCCGGATGCCGCCCCTGGTCTTTGCCGGCGAGTGCGACGACCTCCGCGACCGCATGGCCGCCGTGGCCCGCGGCGAGGCGTTCCTGCTGCAGGGCGGCGACTGCGCCGAGACCTTCGAGGGCGTCACCGCGGAGAACGTGCGCAACAAGCTGCGGGTGCTGCTGTCGATGGCCGTCGTCCTGACGTACGCCGCCAGCGTGCCCGTGGTCAAGGTCGGCCGGCTCGCGGGGCAGTACGCGAAGCCGCGCTCCCGCGACACCGAGACCCGCGACGGCGTGACCCTGCCGGCCTACCGCGGCGACGCCGTCAACGGCTTCGACTTCACGCCCGAGTCGCGCGTGCACGACCCGCAGCGTCTCGTCGACGTCTACCACGCGTCCAGCGCCACGCTGAACCTCGCGCGCGCCTTCACCACGGGCGGCTACGCCGACCTGCGGCAGATGCACGAGTGGAACAAGGACTTCGTCAAGAACAGCCCGGTCGGCGTCAGCTACGAGCAGGTGGGCGGCGAGATCGACCGCGCCCTCGCGTTCATGGACGCCATCGGCGTGGAGCCCGACGCTTTCCGCTCCGTCGACTTCTACTCCTCCCACGAGGCGCTCATCCTCGAGTACGAGCACGCCCTCACGCGGGTCGACTCGCGCACCCAGCGCTCCTACGACGTGTCCAGCCACTTCGTCTGGATCGGCGAGCGCACGCGCCAGCTCGACGGCGCCCACGTGGAGCTGCTGAGCCACATCGCCAACCCGATCGGCGTCAAGCTCGGCCCGACCACGTCGGCCGACGACGCGATCGCGCTCTACGAGAAGCTCAACCCCGAGCGCGAGCCCGGCCGGATCACGTTCATCACCCGCTTCGGCGCCGACAAGATCCGCGACCTCCTGCCGCCGCTGGTCGAGAAGGTGACCGCCGCCGGCCTCGAGGTCGCGTGGGTGTGCGACCCCATGCACGGCAACACCTTCGAGGCCTCCACGGGCTACAAGACGCGTGAGTTCGACGACGTCATCGACGAGACCCGCGGCTTCTTCGAGGTGCACCGCGCGCTCGGCACCTGGCCCGGCGGCATCCACGTGGAGCTGACCGGCGACGACGTCACCGAGTGCGTCGGCGGCGGTCGACGCGTCTCCGCCGAGGACCTCGCCACGCGCTACGAGACGCTGTGCGACCCGCGTCTCAACCGCGAGCAGTCGCTCGAGCTGGCCTTCCTCGTGGCCGACATGCTGCACCAGCGCTGATCCCGCGGCACCCGCCGACACCGACGCCCCCGGACGACGTCCGGGGGCGTCGGTCGTTCAGACGTAGATGACGACGGTCGAGCCGACCTTGGCCTGGCCCGAGCCCGGGTCCTGGAAGACGACGCGGTCGGAGCCGGGGATGCGGTTGCGCACGTCGACCTCGAAGCCGGCCTCCTCGAGCGCCTTCACGGCCTCGTCGCGCGGGCGACCGAGCACGTCGGGCACGTCGACCGACTCCGGGCCCTTGGAGACCTCGATCGTGACGGTGTCGCCGCGGAACAGGGTGCCGTCCCGGGGCGACTGGCTGATGACCCGGTCCTTCGGGACGTCGTCGGAGAAGGACTCGCGCACCGTGACGGCGAACGACGCCTCCTCCAGCGCCGCGCGCGCCTCCTGGCGGGTGCGGCCGGTCTGGTCGGGCACCTGGATCGGCTCGCGGCCCCGGCTGACGACGAGGTCGACGACGGTGCCGCGCCTGACCTGCTGGCCGACCTTGACGCCGGAGACGGCGACGACCTGCCCCTGGGGCACGGTCTCGTCGTAGCGCTCGGTCACGTCGCCGGCCTGCAGGTTGCGCCGCTCGAGCGCGGCGCGGGCGTCGTCGAGGGTCCGACCCGACAGGTCGGGCACGGCGTAGCGCTCCTTGCCCTTGGACACGACCGCGGTGATCCTCTGTCCGGGCAGCAGCCGCTCGCCGACGGCGGGGTCGGTGGAGATGACGGTGCCGAGAGGCGCCGTCTCGGAGAAGGCGCGCCGGGTGACGTCGAGCTCGAACCCTGCGTCCTTGGCCTCCTCGGCCGCCTGCGCCTCGGCCTGGCCGACCAGCTGGGGGACCGTCTCGTAGCGGCCGAAGCCCAGCCAGTAGCCGGCACCGGCCGCCACGAGCGCCGCGAGGAGCGTGGCGACGAGCAGCAGCCGGCCACGTCGTCGCGCGCGGTCGTCGCGGGTCCGCACGGGCGGCTCCTGTGGCGAGGGAGCGGCTGCGGCGGCGGGGGTGCGCGACCACGTGTCGCTGCTCCAGCGCATGGTCGGCTCCGCGCGGGCGACGACCTCGCCGGTCTCGCGGTCGACGAGGACGGTCTCGCCACCGTCGTCGTCCAGGGCCGAGGCGGAGGCCGGCGACATCGGACCCGAGAGGGCGCCGTCGGGGTACTCGTGCTCGAGCACGACCGGGCGGGTCGGCTCGTCGTCAGGGGCCGTGGTGCGCGGCAGCAGGTCGGCGGTGAGGTCGGGGTCGTCGGCCAGCCCCTCCACGAGCGCACGCTCGACCAGCCGGACCTGCCGCAGCAGCACGCCGGCGTCCTGCGAGCGCTGCGTGCGGTCGCGGACCGTGGCGCGGGCGACGAGCGCGTCGACGTAGGGCGGCAACTCGGGGCGCAGCAGCGACGGCGGCGCGACGTCCTCGTGGACGTGCTTGTAGGCCACCTGGATCGGGGACTCGCCCGTGTGCGGCTTGACGCCCGTGAGCATCTCGTAGAGCAGCGCCCCGCACGCGTACACGTCGGAGCGGGCGTCGGCCCCCTCGTTGACGACGATCTCGGGCGCGAGGTAGGAGACCGTGCCGATGAGCGTGCCGCCGGTGGCGGTGGTCGCGGCGCTGACGGCGCGGGCCAGGCCGAAGTCGGCGACCTTGACCTCGCCCTCGGGCGTGATGAGCACGTTCTCGGGCTTCACGTCGCGGTGCACCAGGTGCGCGCGGTGCGCCGCGGACAGCGCCGTGAGGACGTCGGCCAGGAGACGCAGCGCCCGCAGCGGACGCATGGGCGCCTCCTCGCGCATGACGTCGCGCAGCGTGCGCCCGGGCACGTACTCCATGACGAGGTAGGTGATGTCGCCGTCGCGGCCCTGGTCGAAGACGGCCACGACGCCGCGGTGGTTGAGCTTGGCGGCCGCCCGCGCCTCCCGCTCGAAGCGCTGCGAGAACTCCTCGTCGTCGCCGAGCCCGGCGTGCATGACCTTGACGGCGACCGGGCGGTCGAGCCGTTCGTCGTGCCCGAGGAAGACGCTGGCCATGCCGCCCCGCGCGATCCGCTCCGCCACCCGGTACCGACCGTCGAGGACACGTCCGACGAGCGCATCATCACGCGTGACCGTCACGCCGGACCTCCTCACGTCGGCTCCACAGGCCGGCTGACCCTGGGACGAGTGTAGAGAACAGCCTCGCGCGGACGGTGCTGCGCGGCCGTGTCCTCGTCGGGAGTTGCCCGCAGGGCCCGGCGCGCCGTGCTCAGGAGGAGCGGCGGGTCGCGCTGAGCGCCAGCGGTGCCAGGACGTCGCGTGCTGCCGGGCCGAGCGCGTCGATCGCCTCGTCGACCTCGTCCTCGAGCCTGGCGATGTCGCGCTCGACGGCGGCGAGCGCGCCGGTGCGGGTCATGAGGTCCGTGAGCGGCGTCACGCCCTCGGCCGTGCCGAGCAGCCGGGTGAGCAGCTCACGGTCGTCGTCGGAGCCCAGCTCCAGGGCACGGGCCACCAGCACGGTCCGCTTGCCCTCGCGCAGGTCGTCGCCTGCCGGCTTGCCCGTGGCGGCCGGGTCGCCGAAGACGCCCAGCACGTCGTCGCGCAGCTGGAACGCCTGGCCGAGCGGCACGGCCACGGCGCTCAGCCCCGCCACGAGCGCGTCGTCGGCACCGGCCAGCGCCGCGCCGATGTGCAGCGGACGCTCCACCGTGTAGGAGGCGGCCTTGAACCGCACGATCGTCATGGCCTCCTCGACGGTGACGGTGGCGCGGGTCTGCGCCAGCACGTCGAGGTACTGGCCCGCGACGACCTCCGAGCGGCAGAGGTCGAGGTAGCGCAGCGCCTCGGGCACCCGGGGCAGGCCGGAGGCGCGCAGCTGCTCGTCGGCCCACGACAGCATGAGGTCGCCCAGCAGCACTGCTGCGGCCTGGCCGAAGCGCCCCGCGTCGCCCACGGCCCCCTCGACGGCCCGGTGCCGCGCCTCGAAGTCGCGGTGCACGCTCGGCTTCCCGCGACGGGTGTCGGAGCCGTCCATCAGGTCGTCGTGGACGAGGGCGCTGCCCTGCAGCCACTCCAGCGACGCCGCTGCGGTGACGAGGGCGGGATCGTCGGGGTCGCCGCCGGCCACCAGCCAACCGGCGCGGCAGAAGAGCGGGCGCAGCCGCTTGCCGCCGGCGACGAAGGCCACGGCGCTGTCGAGGAACGGCGCCAGGTCGGTGCCGACGTCGGCGAGCTCGGCGCGGCGTCGACCGGCGAAGCGCTCGAGCTCGTCGGCCACGGCGTCTCGGAACTCGACAAGATCGGCGGCTACCACGTCGCGGACGATACCGTTGGCCCGTGACCGACGCCCCCGCGCCCGTGCCCTCCCACTCCATCGTGGAGGACCTCCGCGACCAGCGTCCCTGCGTGTCCTTCGAGTTCTTCCCGCCCAAGGACGACGCGGGGGAGGAGGTCCTGTGGCGCACCATCGCCGACCTCGAGCCGCTGCGTCCGTCGTTCGTCTCGGTGACCTACGGCGCCGGCGGCACGAGCCAGGACCGCACGGTCCGGGTGACGTCGCGCATCGCTGAGGAGTCGCGGATCCGCGCCGTTGGCCACCTGACCCTGGTCGGGCAGAGCCGTTCGGAGATCGAGACGGTCCTCAAGCAGTACGCGGCATCCGGCATCCGGCACGTCCTGGCCCTGCGCGGCGACCCCAAGGGCGGACCCCGCGCGCCCTGGGAGACCCACCCGGAGGGCATGGACCACGCGGTCGAGCTCGTCGAGCTGGCCCGTGACCTCGGCGACTTCACGGTCGGCGTGGCGGCGTTCCCCGAGGGTCACCCCGACGCCGGGGGACTCGAGCCCGACGCGGACGTGCTCGTCGCGAAGCACCGGGCAGGCGCGGAGTTCGCGATCACGCAGCTGTTCTTCCGCGCGCAGGACTACGTCGACCTCGTCGAGCGGGTCCGCTCGCGCGGGAGCGACCTGCCGATCGTGCCCGGCATCATGCCGATCCTGAACTTCTCGCAGGTCGCCCGCATGGCCGAGCTGTCGGGCGCGGAGATCCCGCGCGAGGTCCTCGACGTCGTCGAGCCGGTCCAGGACGATCCTGCGGCGGTGCGCGAGCGTGGCATCGAGCTGGCCACCCAGCTGTGTCGCGACCTGCTCGCCCAGGGCGCGCCCGGCCTGCACTTCATCACGCTGAACCGCTCCAAGGCGACGCGCGAGATCTTCGAGACGCTGCGGGGCGAGGGCCTGGTCTGACCCCGACCCCCGCTCAGGCGGGGGTCGTCGGACGACGCGGCACCGCGCCGAGACGTTCGGCGATCGCCTCGGTGGCGAGGCCGATCGCCTCCAGCGAGGGTCCCGGGTGCGCGTGCGCGCCGGCCATGACGACGCCGGGGGGCAGGGTCGGGCCCGGGCGCTGCAGCACCGTGCGCCAGCCTCGCCACTGCCAGCCCCAGTGACCCAGGCGCACGAGGTCGGCCGGGGCGAGGTCGTGGCGCTCCACCACCCGGTCGCGCAGGTCGATCCCGACCCGCACGAGCGCGACCAGCGGGTCCTCGGCCTTGTGGTGCGCGATCGTCCAGCAGCCGGGGGAGCCCTCCCAGAGGTGCAGTGGAGGGTCGGCGTGCACCGCGACGTCGCGGGCGAGGTCGGGTGCCGGGGCGTCCGGCGACAGGCGCACGAGTGCGCGGTGCGCGGGGATGCGGGGCAGCAGCGCCGGCTCCGGGAGCCCGTCGGGCCAGGTCGGCGCGCACCACGCCACGACGTCGGCCGCCACCACCCCGTCGTCGGTGCGGACGCCGGTGACGCCGGACGTGTCGCGCTCGACGCCCCAGGCGGAGCACCCCGTACGCACGTCGACGCGACGCTCCTCGAGACGTCGGGTGAGGGCGTCGGCGAGCGCCGGCATGCCGCCCTCGACCTCCCACCGCCCGAAGTTCCGCTCGACCTGGTGGCGCACCGCCGTGGCCGCGGGCACGGCGCGCGGGTCGTCGCCGGCGAGCACGACGTCGTCGAGCACCATGCGACGCATCCGGTCGTCGTCGAAGGTCCGCCCCACCTCGCGGCTCAGGGGGCGACGGGCACGGAGGGCGCGACGGGTCGTGCGGTCGAGCGAGTCGGCGTCCGGGACCTGGTTGAGCAGACGTCGCCGGACGAGGTCCCACGGCTCGGTCATCGGGTCGAGCCACGGGCTCCAGGGATCCTCGCCGAACGTCTCGAGGAAGGCGTCGACCTGGCCCGAGCGCCGGCCCATCGGCAGGTCCATCACGGTCCGGTCGGCGAACACGTGCCGGCGCCCGGGGAGCGTGTGCAGCGTGAGGGCCGCGTCGAGCGGCCGCCCCGACTTGCGGAAGAGGTCGCGCAGGACGCCGGGCAGCGTGAACGTGTCGAGGTCGAGCTGCCACAGCCCGTCGCCCGCCCGGTGGCCACGCAGACGTCCTCCGAGCCGGTCGCCGGCCTCGAGCAGCACCACTTCGTGCCGCAGCTTCGCGAGCCGCGCCGCCAGGGACGTGCCGGCGAATCCTCCGCCCACCACCACGACGCGCGCCATGGCCCGACCCTAGCGAGCGGCGGCGAGGGCCGGGAGCGTCCGGTCCCGCGGCCACGCTGTGACACAGTGACGCCATGCGTCCCGTGCGTCAGGAGATCATGTGGCAGGCCGTGCTCGACGCGGTCGCGGCCCTCGAGCGCAGCGGTCCGCTCGACGTCCTCGACGTCGGCGGTGGCACGGGTGGCGACGCGGTGCGGCTGGCGGCGCTCGGGCACCGGGTCACGGTGGTCGACCCGAGCCCCGACGCGCTGGCGTCGCTGGACCGTCGCGCCGCCGAGGCGGGCGTGCAGGACCAGGTCATGGGCGTGCTGGGCGACACCGGCGAGCTGGGGGAGGAGGTCACCCCCGCGGGCACGGACCTCGCGCTGCTCCACGGCGTGCTCGAGCACGTCGACGACCCGGCCGAGGCGCTGCGCACGGTCGCGGCGACGCTGCGCCCCGACGGCGTGCTGAGCGTCGTCGTCGCGGGGCGGCCGGCCGCGGTGCTCGCGCGGACCCT